>CAYLPI010000005.1:0-10065 GCA_964385505.1 uncultured Bordetella sp. | reverse complement strand
TGACCGCTTTGAAAATCATGGCCGCCGCCACAACGTGGTGGTGACGCACTACAACGCCCGTCCGCATGTGATCGAGCGCCGTGTCATTGTCGAACAGCCGGTCTATTACGCGCCGGTGTCCTACGCGCCGCCGCCGTCGCTGGGCCAGGTGTTGGGCGGCTTTATCGGCGGCGTCATCGACGACAACCGCTAGAGCCCGCCTCAACTCAACGGCAGGCACCACCGGTCGCCACCGCGCGTCCAAGCCGCAGTGGCTTTTTGCATTTTTACCCCTCTACTTTCAGCGCGTCGCCGTCCAACTGCCGGTCGCGCCCGCCGCCGACTTGAAACTGCCGTCGATGGTCGCGCCCCTGACCACACCTGTGAACTCGGTGCCGTCGACGGAGAAATAAATGCGCTCGCCCTGCAGCCTGCCCTTCTCGGTCGGCTTGCCGCCTATCGCACCCTCGAAGGTCTGGAAGCTCTGCGTGATGGCGATCGGGCCGAGCGTGCTCTGCCAGCGCCCCTCCACCCGCGCCGGCACGATCCACAGGTAGGCGATGCAATGCGGGCCGCACTTGAGGTCGGCCGCCTCATCGGGCGACCAGTCGCCCATGCGGAAGGTATTTGACACAACGCGCGTGCCGGGCTTGAGCAAGAGGATGGACGGGCGCAGGCGCAGATTGAGGTCGGGCAGCAGGAACAGCGAAATCACCGTCGCCTTGGAAATATCGCTCTGGAAAATATCGCCCTGCACGAACGTCGCCTTGCCTGTAACGCCGGCCTTTTGCGCCTCGCGTCGCGACAAGGCAACCATGTCCGGGTTGTATTCGATGCCGCCGGCGGTGGCGCCGCGCTTTGCCGCCGCAATCACCGTGCGGCCGTCACCCGAACCAAGATCGAGCAGCGTGTCGGCCGGCGTCAGCTTGGCCATATCAAGCATTTTTTCCACCAAATCGCCGGGCGTGGGCACCCAGACCACATCCTTGCCGGACTGGTAGAGGCTGGGCGTGTAGTCTTGCGGTACCGGTGCGGGTGTTTGCGCGCCGGCGGTGCCGACCTGGAACAACAACGCCGCGAGAGCGGCGACACTGCGATACGAACGTAAACGTGAACTCATGCCTGGTCCTTGTATGGCTGCGAATGGATGGGGCGTTGCGGCAACAAAACGGATATTACCGGCAAATGCCCGTCACCCCATCGCGCGCCGGCGCAGCATGACGGCAACAGATTCTGGCATGAGAGGGCGCGATATCAGGCAAAATCGCGTTATGACCGCGTCGGGAGGCGACGCAGAATAATGACAAATTTGTCACCTTAACAGGCCGGAAAGCCCCGTCCCACGCGCTTTTCGCGAAAGCAAAGTAATGAAATTATTCCATGGCTGGCGCATGGCCGCGGCCGGCGGCAGCATTCAGTTCCTGCAAGCCGGGCTGCTGCAACAGGCCTTCGGCGCCTACCTCGCCGTGCTGACCGAGGAGCGCGGCTGGAGCAAGACCGCAGTGTCGGGCGCGGCGGCGATGCAGTCGCTGGAGGCGGCCGCCATCGGGCCGCTGCTCGGCTGGATCATCGACCGCTTCGGCTCCCAGGGCATGATACGCGCCGGCGTGCTCGCGCTTGGCGCCGGCTTCATGGTCCTCAGCCAGATCGAGTCGCTCACCGGCTTTTACATCGCCTTCCTCATCATCGCGCTCGGCTCCAGCATGTGCGGCTTTTTTCCGGTCAATGTGGCGCTCATCCACTGGTTCGAAAAGCAGCGCGCCCGCGCACTGTCGTCCCTGTCGCTCGGCCTCGCCCTGGGCGGCATTTTCGTGCCGGCAGTGGCCTGGTCGATGCAAAGTTACGGCTGGCGCGCCACCGCCTTTGGTTCGGGCGTGCTGATCATCCTCGCCGGCTGGCCGCTGACCAGCGTGTTTCGCCACCGCCATCCGCGCGACATCGGCCAGACCATGGACGGCCTGCCCGCAGCCGAGCCGGCGGCGGGCGCCGCCGCACCGCCGGGGCGGCGCGAGTTCAGTGCGCGCGAGGCCTTGCGCACGCGCGCCTTCTGGCTGCTCTCCCTTGGTCACGGCTCGGCGCTGTTCGTGGTGATGGCCGTCAACGTCCACGCCATCAGCCACATGAAAGAGGGCCTTGGCTATTCGCTCGAGCAGGCCTCCCTGGTAATAACGCTGGTGACGCTGTCGCAGGTCGGCGGCGTGCTGCTCGGCTGGACCTTCGGCGACCGCTTTGAAAAACGCTTTGTGTCGGCCGCCTGCATGCTGATGCACGCCGCCGGCCTGTTGCTGCTGACCTTTGCCACCGGCGCGGCGATGCTGGTCGCCTTTGCCGTGCTGCACGGCGGCGCGTGGGGACTGCGCGGCCCGCTGATGCAGGCGATACGCGCCGATTATTTCGGCCGCCAGTCCATCGGCATGATCCTCGGCCTCTCTTCGCTGATCGTCGTCATCGGCCAGGCCGGCGGCCCGCTGATCGCCGGCGCCTTCGCCGACCACAATGGCAATTACATCAGCGGCTTTTGCGTGCTCTCCGGGCTCGCGGCCCTGGGCTCGCTGTTCTTTTTGCTGGCGCGGCGGCCGGCCTGACCGGAACGGCAAGATCGATCGGGCGGATGGCTGGAATAGACCCGTAGCGGTGATTCCCGCCCGCCGGCGTATACGCTCAGTTTGATCCAGATCAATTGCGCAACAGTTAAACTGAAGGATACTGACTCTGGAACGCTTTGTTCAAGGCGTTTGCGCGGCGCGATGGAGCGCGGTTGGTCTTTTTCGTGGACATACCCATGGATTCGAAAATAGAAGCGCTCGAACAACGGCTCGCCAAGTTCGAGAGCGAGGTGGAGCAGTGGCGCAAGAACTACATCGATCTCGACCAACACCATCGTGCGATGCTGCACGACCTCAAGGAACTGACCGAAAATTCGGCAACAGCAGCGGTAAAGGCATCCACTGCGGCACAGGCGTCGGCAAAGGCAGCCAAGCACTCGGCGATGGCGGCGAAAGCGGCGGGGCAAACCGAGTCGGTAGAGGTTGCCGTCCTGGCAGCATCGGCGGCGGACGCGGCGGCTGAGAGCGCAGCCTTATCGTCTTTGGCTGCCGCTTCGGCTACGAAGGCGACTGCAAAGGCTGCTTCGCATCAAGCCGACGAGGCGGCAAGAAAGGCCTCGGCCGACGCCGCCGAGGCTACGAGAATAGCCGCCGCAGCGGCGTTAGAAGCTATTACCTTGGCCAATGCGGCGCGGGAATTTGCAACGATCATAAGGCGCTAAGTGAGCGCCGCAGCCCGCGACCGGCGGGAAAGTCCAATTCCCTACTTGACATGACGGCTCCTGGCCCAAAGCCGACCCACCTCACAAAGCGCTCAATCCCAGCCCAGGCGTTTTGCCGATTCGCGTCACGCCAGGAAACCCGCGAAAGCGCGCCCGGGCGTGACCTTGTCGAGGTTCTCGGTCATGCGCTAGCGAAACGCCGGGTAGCGCTGCTGCAGGCGCGGCAGACAAGGTCGCGCGCGCAAAAAAATGCCACAAGCGGGTCATGGTCAAACTCGACGAAGGACTCCAGCGCTTTGCCGGCATCGACAAGCCCGGCGCCGAGCAGCAGCGCGCGCGGCACGAGATACAACTGCGGAGCCAGGACGAGCCCATCGCCTGCGGGCGCTGCCCCCGGCCTGCACCATATGCTGGAGAGCCCCGCCAGGCGGCCGTTTCCAGCGTGTTACCCCGTCACGAAGCAGCGCTTCAGGCCGGTACCAGGCGCAGCCGGGTGATTTCCGAGGGCGCGCCAAAACGCAGCGGCGGCCCCCAGTAACCGGTGCCACGGCTGGTGTACACCCACATGTTACCCATGCGGTGCAGCCCGGCGGAAAAAGCGCTGCTGCAGGCCCAGCCGCCGCAGCTCGGCCACCCAGGCCTTGGCCCCCGAGTAGTACTCGTGGTTGCCGGTGACAAAAAAACCGCCGTGACGCGCGCGCAACTGCGCCAGCGGCGCGACATGGCGCGCCAGCTCGCGCACGCTGCCGTCCACCAGGTCGCCGGTCACCGCGACAAGGTCGGCGTCAAGGTTGTTCACCGCATCGACAATGGCCTCAATGTAATCGCACTGGATGGTCGGCCCGACATGGATGTCGCTGATCTGCACGATGGTGAACCCGTGCAATGCCGCCGGCAGGCCGGGCACCGGCACGTCGGCGGCGCGCAGCGCGGCGCGCCTTCGCGCATTGACAAAACCGAGCGCGGTGACGAGCAGCGCGAGCAGCGGCACCGCCACGGCGCTCCAGCCAAGATAAACCGCCAGCGCCGCATCCAGCGGCCACAGCATTGCCGCAGCGAGACCAGACAAAAACAGCACATCACGAAGCGCGGTCAGCACCAGCAGGGACGAGAAATTGCCCATCGCGACAAAGCCCGACCAGGCGAGAACGCGGGCGCGCGGCTGCGGCATCTGGCGCGACAGCATGGCGAGCGGAATCAGGGCGGCCGAGCCGAGCAACAGCGAGGCTGCCAGCAGCAGACCAGCAACGCCCAGCGGCAGGTCGGGCAAGAGGCGCAGGCCGACATAGACGTGCAACAGCAGTACCAGCCCGAACAGACGCGACATCAGTTCAGACCGGCGTCAAGGCAGGGTGCGGCGCATCTGGATGGTCACCGCTTATTCCTGCGGAATGCCCGCCTTGCGCGCAACGTCTTTCCAGCGCGCGATTTCGGCCTGCACGAAAGCGCGATAGGCCGCCGGCGAGGCCGAGGCCTCCGGCACCAGTCCCAACTCCTGCAACTTGGCGCTGATCGCCGGCTGCGTGACAAAGTCTGCGGCATGGCGGTGCAGTTGCGCGAGCACGCGCTCGGGCACACCGGCCGGCGCGGCCAGCGCAAACCATGCGGCGGCCGAAATCGCCGGGAAGCCCAGTTCGGTGAATGTCGGTATCGCCGGTACCGCCGCGACGCGCTCGGGCGTGGACACCGCCAGCAGCCGGATCGCACCCGCCCTGACCTGGCCGATATGCGCCGGCAGGTTGTCTGACACCACATTGATGCGCCCGCCGAGCAAGTCCACCTGCGCCGGCACCGAACCGCGATACGGCACGTGCTCCATCGGCACGCCAGTGGTGAGGCCGATCAGCGCGCCGGTGAGGTGGCCGAGACTGCCCGCGCCGGGTGAGCCGTAGCGCAACGGTGCGGCGGCGGCGCGGCCTTCCTTGACGAAGGCGGCAAGATCCTGCGGGCCCTCTCCTGATTTGACCATGAGAAATATCGGCGCCTTGCCGAGCAGCGAAATATGCGTGAAGTCGGCCACCGGGTCATAGGGCAGGGTCTTGTACAAGGCCGGGCCGCTGCCGTGCGGCGCGGAGGTGGTGAGCAGCAGCGTGTAGCCGTCGGGCGCGCTTTGCGCCGCGGCCTGGGTGCCGAGAATACCGCCGGCGCCGGAGCGGTTTTCAACGGTGACCGACTTGCCGGTCTTCGCCTCGAGGTGTTGCGCGAACAGCCGCGCCACCACGTCGGCGAGTCCGCCAGGCGCAAAAGCGACTACGATGCGCACCGGCCGCGCCGGCCACTCCTGCGCGGCGGCAAGGCCGCAATGCGTTGCGAGAACCAATGCTGCGAGCACCGAACCAGCGAATCTGGACATTGATCAGCCTCCTTGAAATAACGACGTTGCAGAACGGACGCGCTACTCGATGCCCCATACGGCGGGCGGCGTGTCCGGATAAACCTTCTGGTTCTTGCGCAGGCCGAGGCTGACAAACATCTCGGTGGTCTTGATGCCCAGCGCAACCGTGTTGAGCACCGGCACGCCGACCGCGTCCTCGATTTCCCGCGGGTCGGTGAGAAAAGGCATGTACACGGCGCAAAACGGCAGGATCACGTTGGCATCGTCCTGCTCGACCGCTTCGCGGCAGATTGCCAGCGTGCGCGCCTTCACCTCGCCGCGGCGCTGCCAGGACTCGGCCAACGGGATGTTCCAGGCGCGCATGGCCGCAATCGTGCCGACAAGGCCCCAGCGGCCGATCAGCTTGCGCGCATAGGAGCGCAGCGAATCCTCGACCACCAGCATGCAGACACGGTCGCCGAGCAGCGGCGCGAAGCGCGCCGACACGGTGCCGATGTCAACGACCGGGATATTCACCATGTGGCGCGCCACTTCGGCACCGACGTCGTATTCGCCGGTCAGGAACACCGCGTCCCAGCCCTCGCGCTCGGCCTTGACCACCTCGTGCACGACATGGCGGGCGCCGGCCATGATGCGCGCCTCGTTGATGTGGCCGGCCATCGGCCCGGCGTGTGCGCCGGAATTGAGGAAAATGGTTTCGACCTCGGTGCCGGCGGAAGCGTAGCCGCGGGTGATTTCCGCCGACAAGGCCATGAACTCCGGATCGGTGTTCTGTCTCGAAGCCGGACGAATGACCTTGATTCGCATGCCTGCACGCTCCCCTCGGAACAATCTGGATGAACAATCCGCGCCGCCATGCCCTGCACCGGCATCAAGGCGTCGGGATTTATTCTACAGGCAAGGGCCGGTGCGACGCGCGGCCAATCCCGATCGACCGGCGCCGGGCGAAAGCAATAGCCTGGAAACGGCCATGGGACGCGGCTTTCCGGACAAATGGCCGCCCTCGATCGCACCCGGGCACGCGCAGATGTGATAATCGCAGCATGAATAAAAAGCCCCTCACCGTCGGCATCATCGGGCTCGGCTATGGCCGCGCGCACCTGGTCGGCTTTCGCGCCGCCGGCTGCAACATTGTCGCGCTGTGCCAGCGCAACAGCGAAACGGCGCGCGCGCTCGCCGCAAAGTACGGCGTGCCGGCGGCCTACTCGGACTGGTCCGAAATGATAGCGCGCGCCAAACCCGATATCGTCACCATCGCAACGCCGCCGGCGCTGCACCTCCCGATCCTGCGCGCGGCCATGCAGGCCGGCGCTCACGTGGTCTGCGAAAAACCGCTGGCGATGAACCGCACCGAGGCGCTGGAGATGATCGCCATCGCGGAACGGTCGGGCCGTGCGGCGATCACCGGCTTCAACTGGCGCTACCAGGCGGCGATGCAAGAGTTCCACCGGCGCGTCGT
Source organism: uncultured Bordetella sp. (assembly GCA_964385505.1). GTDB lineage: Bacteria > Pseudomonadota > Gammaproteobacteria > Burkholderiales > SG8-39 > CAITSH01. The sequence goes on along the minus strand of CAYLPI010000005.1, from coordinate 3,024 downwards.
CGCAGGCGACATCGGCCGCGTCTTTCACATCAACGCGCGCTGGCTCAACCCCAGCCGGGCCGACGAAAATGCGGCGGCGACCTGGCGCATGGATCGCAGCCAGGCCGGGCATGGGGCGATGGGCGACCAGGGCGTGCACCTGATCGACATGACGCGCTGGCTGTTCGGCGAATTCACCCGCGTCAACGCCAGCGCCGGCATCGCGCATGCTGCGCGCAAGGCGCCCGGCGGCGCGAACGCGGACGCCGAAGACCACTGCAGCGTGCTCGCCGAGCTTGCCTCGGGCGCCCGCGTCGCGCTGACCGCAAGCCGCGTCGCGCACGGCCTGAACGAACATTCAATCGAGGCCTACGGCAGCGCCGGCGCGCTCAGCCTGCGCGTGAACAGAGACGTGAAGGACTGGCACGCCGGCGAACTGTACGCGGCAAAGCCGGGCGCATCGTTCGAGCGCGTGCCGGTGCGCGACGACATCCCCGGTATCGAGGCGCTCACCGACAGGCTCGAAATCACCGGCCTCGCGACAGTCGCGCCGATGGCGCGCGAGATGCTCGCCGCGATAGCGCGCGGCGAGACGCCATCGCCGTCGCTCGAGGACGGCATGCGCGCACAGGCGGTGCTCGATGCGGTGCTCGAATCAGTGCGCACCGGCCAATGGCAGGAACCACGGGCGGGTGCCTGAGGGCAAGCCCGGCCGGGCTTTGCCCGCCTGCGGCGCTAACGCGCGCCGGCCGCTTCGAGCATGCGCACCATCTCGGCAAAACCGCGGGAGCGCACGAGGGCAAGCGGCGTGTTGCCCTGGCGGCGATGAGTTTTTCAAGGGCGGCAAGCTCGCCCTTGTGCGCGGCGGCGTGCAACGGCCCGAACTGCGCGGTCTCGCTTGGAGTCGGCGCCACCGGAAAGGCCGACGCTGCCGTGCTGGCAAGACCGATGCAACAGGCGAGCAGCACATGCCGCAGCCAGCAGATACATCTACTCGAACCTGTCGGCGGCAACGCCCGCCTCGTGCGCCGGTGATTAAAAAGGCCCAATCCGATCAGCCCGAACGCGCCAGTTCCAACGCGCGCGTGGTGGTGGCGTACTTGGCCAGCATGTTGGGCACTTCCCACGCCGGCATGGCGCCGGCTTTGAGGTAGGCGAGAAACTGTTCCGCAACCTGGCCGAAGTGCGCCTCGTGGCCGATGTGATACGACGCGGGCACGGTGACTTCCCAGCCGGCGCCCAGGCGTTTGATGCCGACGCCAGGATATTTCGCCTCGACGGCTTTCATCGCCTGTTCGAGCGTGGCGGCGAAGGCCTTGGGTTCTTCGCCCGGCAAGGGTTCGACGTACAGCGCGGGCTGGTAGTGCTGCTCGCGGCCCTGGCGGATGACGAGATTGGCCTTGCTGCCGCGCATCACCGAAAAATGGGTGTCGGCGCTGCCCGGCGGCGCCTCGAAGTTCCACAGCACCGACACTTTGGCGTGCACGCCGCGCAGGCGGTAAGTCATCTCGCCATTGGCATGGACGTACAGGTTGCCGTCGGCCCGCACATCTTTTTTGAGGGAATCGGGCCAGTCCGCAAGCGTGGTGACTTTCTCGAATTCGGCCGGCGTGATCACCGTCGGCCAGCGCCGCGCCGCGAGCATGTCGATGTCCTTGCGGTAATCGATGATCTCGCCCGGGAAGCATTCCCATTGCACCAGGTCGACGAGGTGGGTGGTGACATCGACGATGCCCTCGCCCTGCTGCGCCACATCGAAACACCAGCCGGGGCGCTTGAGCGGCGCACCCGAAACGATCTTGGAAAAGTGGTGCACGCTTTCCTTGGTCACCGCGGGGTCGGCGGCATCGCCTTTTTGCAATGTTCCGAACACCGCAGCAATGGTCGAGAACTCTTTTTGCAGCAGGGTGGTGATCTCGTGCCGCTCGGTCATGATGTCGTAGAGCATCACGCCCCGTTGCTTGGCGACGGCGAAGGTTTTTTCCAGTTGCGCGAAGCCGGCGGCGTCGATGACCATGGGCTTGTCGGCAAGCACGTGCGTGCCGGCGGCGATGAGTTTGCCGAGGAATTCGGTCTTGTGGCGGTTGTTGCCGCAAATGACCACCATGCCGGCCTTGTCGCCCGCAGCGCCGGTCATGCAGCGCTCGAAAAAGTCCGCCCCGGTGTAGAGCTGTGTCACCCAGTGCGTCGGCTGCTCGCCGCGCGTGTTGAAAAGCGCGATCTTGGCGAGGTAATCGTCGAGGTCCGGCCCCTTGGGCGCATAGACATGCACGGTCGCATCGACCCCCTCGACCATGTTCTTTTGCAGCAGCGCGGCATGAAAATGCCCCGGATCGAGGATGGTCAGCTTCATGTTGCTCCCGCGGCCGGCTTAAGCCGCCTGGATCGACTTGAACCGGGGCATGGTGACGCCGTCGATGACGACATCCTCGACGAACATCGCCAGCGGCCGCACCCACAGCCCGCCCTCGCCGTACAACGGGCGATAGACGACGTGAGGTTCGTGCGTTTCCGAATGCTTGGCAATGCCGATCACCTCGTACTCGCCGCCCTTGTAATGGCGGTAGCGGCCGGAGGGAAGTTCAGTGGTCACACCAAGAAACCTTTCCGAGATGGCCGGTCATTCCGAACGTAGTGAGGAATGTGCTTTTCCCCGGATTCAACAGCAGATTCCTCACTACGTTCGGAATGACAAGGTGTGAAATGGTCGTTTTGAAACAGGTTCTGACGGTCTCGCCGGAATCGGGCATGGGCCCGCTCAGGTCTTGTTGCGGTAAATGACTTCGGGGCCTTCGCTGCCGGCGGTGCGCTCATAGACGCCGTTCTCGGCCTTTTGATAGCGCGTGAATCCCGAACTCTTGATCGCCGCCTCCGAGGTCGAATACCTGCCGCCGAGCGCGACGCGGCTGATCTGCCGCTCGCAAGCCTGGCCGCAGGCCGGGCATTGCGTCAGCTTGGCATCGGCGATGCGCTGTACGACCTCGAACACGCCCTTGCACTGGTCGCAATGGCCGGAGGTGGGGGCGTATTCGTAAAGGGGCATGG
>CAYLPI010000004.1:50701-59465 GCA_964385505.1 uncultured Bordetella sp. | reverse complement strand
CGCGCGCCGCATCGGCGTGGAGGGCGTGCCGTTTTTCATCTTCAATCGCAAGCTCGGGGTGTCGGGGGCGCAAGAGGCGGAGACCCTGCTTGGCGCGATGGAAGAGTCCGAGAAGGCCGACGCCGAGGCCTGAGCTGCACTGCACTGCATGAACGCTCCCGCCCCCCCTGTCAGCCTGGTCCGCGCACCGTCCTCGCGCAGCGCCCTCGCCGAGCGACTGCGCCGCGAATTGCGCGGCGAGGTGTTGTTCGATGCCGCCAGCCGCGGCCGCTATTCCACCGACGCGTCGATCTACCAGATCGAACCTGTTGGCGTGGTGGTGCCGCACACCGAAGAGGACGCCCTTGTCGCGTTGCAGATTGCGCGTGAGCAAGGCATCCCGGTGTTGCCGCGCGGTGCCGGCACCTCGCAATGCGGCCAGACCGTCGGCGCGGCTCTCGTTATCGACACCAGTAAGCACCTGAAGAACCTGATCCATCTCGACCTTGCCGCACGCACCGCCGAAGTCGAGCCCGGCATCGTTCTCGACGCCCTCAACGCGCAACTGAAGCCGCACGGGCTGTGGTTCCCGGTCGATGTCTCCACCAGTGCGCAAGCCACGCTCGGCGGCATGGCCGGTAACAACTCCTGCGGTTCGCGCTCCATCCGTTACGGCAACATGGTGCATAACGTCCTCGCCATCGACGCGGTGCTGGCGAATGGCGCGCAGTACCGTTTCGGGCCGGCCGCAGAGCTGGCAGAGGCGCCGGCGAGCTTCAGGAAAATCGCCGATGGCATTCTAGGCATCGTCGATCGCAACGCCGCCCAGATCGAGGCGCACTGGCCCAAAGTATTGCGCCGTGTGCAGGGCTACAACCTCGACATGGCCGGCGCCAACCTCGCGCACCTGCTGGTCGGGTCCGAGGGCACGCTTGCGTGGTCGCGTCGTTTGCACCTCGAGCTGTCGCCGCTGCCGCGGCACAAGACCCTTGGTGTGTGCCACTTCCCGACCTTTCACAAGGCCATGGATTCAGCCCAGCACATCGTCAAGCTCGGTCCTGCCGCCGTCGAACTCGTCGATCGCACCATGCTGGGCCTGGCGCGCGACAACGCCGCCTTTCGTCCCACCGTCGACAAATTCCTGGTGGGCGAGCCCGATGCCGTGCTGCTGGTCGAATTCGCCGGCGAAGACGCGACCGAGCAACGGGTCAAACTCAGACAACTGGTCGAACTGATGGGCGACCTCGGCCTGCCCGGCAGCGTGGTGGAAATCCCCGACGCCGGCCTGCAAAAAGACGTCTGGGAAGTACGCAAGGCCGGCCTCAACATCATGATGTCGATGAAGGGCGACGGCAAGCCGGTTTCCTTTATTGAAGACTGTGCCGTGCCGCTCGAACACCTCGCCGAATACACCGCGCGCCTGACCGCAGTGTTCGAAAAACACGGCACGCGCGGCACCTGGTACGCGCACGCCTCTGTCGGCACGTTGCATGTGCGACCCATCCTCAACATGCGCGGCGACGGCGCCGCGAAAATGCGCGCCATCGCCGAAGAGGCCTGCGCCATGGTGCGTGAATACAAGGGCGCTTTCTCCGGCGAGCACGGCGATGGCCTGGTGCGTTCGGAATGGATCGCCCCCATCCTCGGCGAACAACTCACCGCCGCGCTGGGTGAAGTCAAGGACTTGCTCGATCCGCTCGGCCTGATGAACCCGGGCAAGATCGTGCGCCCGTCAAAAATGGACGACCGGTCCTTGTTTCGTTTCAAACCCGGCTACGAATCGGCGAAATTCGACGCCGCGCTCGACTGGTCGGACTGGGATTCTCCCGGCGCGCAAAGCCAGGGCCTCGCCGCCGCAGTCGAGATGTGCAACAACAACGGCCATTGCCGCAAGTTCGACGCCGGCACCATGTGCCCGTCCTTTCGCGCCACCGGTAACGAAAAAGATCTCACGCGCGGACGCGCCAACACGCTGCGCCTCGCACTCTCCGGTCAACTCGGCGACATGAGTGCTGCGGACGCGCTCGCCTCGACCGAACTGCACGAGGCCATGGACTTGTGCGTCGGCTGCAAGGGCTGCAAGCGCGAGTGCCCGACCGGCGTCGATATGGCAAGAATGAAAATCGAGGTCGCGCACCACTGGCACCAGCGCCACGGCTGGTCGTTCAAGGACACGCTGGTCGCCCATCTGCCGCGCTATGCGCCCTTTGCCCGCGCTTTCGCTCCCCTCGTCAACATGCTGCAGGGTCTGGGCAGGGGCTGGCTGGGGTTTGCGAAACAACGCTCGCTGCCGAAGTGGCGAAGTGATGCGTTCAACACCCGAATCCCCCCTCGCCGCCCTTTTGAAAAAGGGGGGCGAGCGGGGATTTCGAGCAATGACGGCTTTTCACCCCGCGAGGTCGTGCTGCTGGTCGATACTTTCAACAACTACTTCGAGCCGGACAACGCTCACGCCGCGCTGGCAGTGCTGCAGGCGGCGGGATACGAGGTGCATGTGGCCAAATCCGCCGATGGCGACCGGCCCTTGTGCTGCGGCCGCACTTATCTCGCCACCGGCATGCTCGCCGAGGCGCGTGCCGAGGCGGGGCGCACGCTTGCCGCGCTCAAGTCCTATGTTGAACGCGGGGTTCCGGTCGTCGGCCTCGAGCCATCCTGTCTCTACACCCTGCGCGACGAGTTTCGCTCGCTGCTGCCCGGCGCCGACGCCGAAGCGCTTGCCGCCAGGGCCATGCTGTTCGAGGAATTTCTCGCCGCCGAGCACAAGGCCGGCAAGCTCAAGCTGGCCCTAAAACCGATAGAACAAAAGCAAGCCCTGCTGCACGGACATTGCCACCAGAAAGCCTTCGGCGCGATGTCCGCCGTGCAGCACGTGCTGGGCCTGGTACCCGGGCTCAAGGTCGAAACAGTCGAGTCAAGTTGTTGCGGCATGGCGGGCGCCTTTGGTTACGAGGCAGCCCACTACGCGGTGTCGATGAAAATGGCCGAGGCCGCGCTGTTGCCAGCGGTGCGCAAGGCCACAGCGGACACGCTGCTCGTTGCCGACGGCACAAGCTGCCGCCACCAGATTCACGATGGCGTGAACAAGGACGCCGTGCACGTGGCGCAGGTGTTGCGGCGCGCGCTGCGTTAAAATAGCTCATCCATCACAGCAGGTATCGGCTGGAAATGCCCGCCTGGCGCGGTTCTCCAGCCGATGGCACAGCCGGACACCGTCATGACACCCATCAGTTTCAAGGATTTGTTCGACCATATTGGCGACGCGCGCATGAAGTTCAGCAAGCGCGCCGAGGCGCTTTCGGGCACCGAGGTGGAATTGCGCGGCTATCTTGCCGCGATGCACGCCAACCCGAAGCAGATCGTGCTCGCCGGCGAGGCCGGCGTCTGTCCCGACTGCGCCGAATCGCCGGTACCCTTCATCGACCTGCCAGGCTATGCGCCGCGCGGCGAATTGTTCGGCGCCCAGGCGATGCGGCTCAAGGGCACGCTCAGGTTCGGCTTTGAAATCATGCCCGAGGGCTACGCCTCGTTCCTTAGACTTGAGAGCGCGAGTGTGTCGGCAGGACTCAACCAGGGCTTCCTGCTCTCTGGCAAAACCAGATAAGCCAGCGCTGCCGCGGGGGATATAAAGGGAGCATCGCCCCCTTTATCATCGGGAACATAGGGAAGAATGCCGGTGTCGCGGCCCTGAAGCCGGGGTTTTTGCTGTCCGGGAAAATCAGCCAGCGCAAGATCTCCCGCGCCGGGCTGCTCAGGCCGGCACGTCCGGGTCAAGCTGCTTGCATATCCACACGATCTGGTCCTTGAGCAGCAACTTGCGTCGTTTCATGCGGCGCAACGCCAACTGGTCATGTACAGGATCGGCGGCAATGCGATGAATGGCATCGTCGAGGTCACGGTGTTCAACCGTGAGCTCGTGCAGGCGCACCCTGAACTGCATACGCAGTGATTCGTCGATGACCTCGCCCATGGCGCTATGTCAAGCCCGCTTCAGGCGCGCTTGTGCGACCACGCGAATAGCGCAATACCGGCCGCAATCATCGGCAGCGACAGCCACTGGCCCATCGACAGGTTGAAGGTGAGCAGGCCGAGAAAGTCATCCGGTTCGCGAAAGAACTCGGCGATGAACCTGAACACGCCGTAGCCGGCGAGGAACAGCCCCGATACCGCGCCGACGGGGCGCGGCCGCGAAGAATACAGCCACAACAGCACGAACAACAGCATGCCCTCGAGCGCGAACTGGTAAAGCTGTGACGGGTGGCGCGGCAGCGGCCCGCCGCTTGCGAACACCATGCCCCAGGGCAGATCGCTGCCCCTGGCAACGACGCGGCCCCATAACTCGCCGTTGATGAAATTGCCCATGCGCCCTGCGGCAAGCCCGAGCGGTACCAGCGGTGCGATGAAATCGGTGATCGTCAGCCATGACACCTGGTGCTTGCGTGCCACCCAGGCCATGGCCACCAGCACGCCGAGAAAGCCGCCGTGAAACGCCATGCCGCCCTGCCACACCATGGCGATCTCCAGCGGGTGCGCGAGATAATAGGCGGGCTTGTAAAACAACACATAACCAAGTCGCCCGCCGAGAATCACGCCGAGCACGCCGAAGAACAGCAGGTCGTCGATCATCGATTCACTGACCTCGCCCACCGGTTCGCGCCGCGCGCGCATGCGGCCGAGAAAAAAGAACGCGGCAAAGCCGATGAGGTACATCAGGCCGTACCAGCGTATGGCCAGCGGTCCGAGTTGCAGCGCGATCGGGTCGATTTGGGGGTGAATCAGCATGGTCAGTGTCGGGTTTCCAGGCAATGCATTAAAAACCGTCCGTCATTGCGGGCAGAGCAAAGCAATCTCTTCCCAATCGCAACCCGGGTCGCTTCGCGACGCGTTTGCTGCGTCCCCTGCGAAAATTACCTTCGGTGCATCACGTTGCGCCTCGCAACACTGGCGGTGAGGGCGGCGTGGTAACCCGAAGCCGGTGGGGCGAAGCCGGCGCCGCGAAGCCGGTACATGTAGCCAATCATAAACGGGTACAGTCTCGGCTGCCCGACAATTCGCCCATGACGCTCGCCCAAAAATTTGCCGCATACGGCGCCTTGCTGTTGACCGCCGCATTGTGGGGCAGCAACGGTGTCGTGGCGCGCCCGCTGGGCGAGGCCATGGGTCCGTTCACGCTGAGCGTGCTGCGCTGGGTGGTCGTTCTGGCGGTGTTGCTGCCCTTTGCCTGGGCCGAGCGCGCTGCGATGGCTGCGGTAATGCGCCGGCAACTCGGGCTGATGGTGATATTCAGCCTGGTCGGTGGCGCCCTGCAAAGCGGGCTTGTCTATGCCGGGCTCGCCGGCAGCACGGCGATTCACCTCGGCTTGCTCAACTCGGCGGTTCCGGTGCTGATCATCCTCATTACCTGGATCTGGTACGCGAGGCGGCCACGCGCGCTTGAGGGCGTCGGGCTCGCGGTGTCGCTGCTCGGCGTGCTGCTTATTCTCGCCCATGGCGACCTCGCCGCCCTGCTGCGTCTGGATTTCGGCATCGGCGACCTGTTGATGCTGGCCGGCATGGCGAACTGGGCTTTCTACACCATCAAGCTGCGCGACCGGCCGGCGACGCTGTCCTTGTATGCGTTCTCCTTTCTCATCGCCCTCATCGGCACCGGGTTGGCGGTGCCGGCCGTCGTCGCCGAGTACCTGCTGCTCGGCCCGCCCCTGCTGGGCCTGCGCCAGATCGCCGGCCTCGCCTACATCGGTCTGTTGCCGACGCTGCTGGCCATGCTGCTGTTTGCCTATGGCGTGGGGCGCGTAGGCTCGGTGCGGGCCGGGATTTTTTCGCATTTCATTCCGGTGTTCGCGACTGTGTTTGCAGTGCTGGGGCTGGGCGAGCCCTTTCATGCTTATCACGCGCTCGGATTCGTGCTGGTCGCCGGCGGCGCCCTGCTGGCCTTGGCACACGGGCAAGCGCGCGACACGCCGGACGCCTCGGGCGCGGGCAGTGCCGGGTTGTTTCGCGCCGGAGGCGGTGGTAAGGTCTGCGCCTCCCGCCCCAGTGCCCCGGCAACAGGTGCCGCACAGGGTGCGCAGAATTCAAATTTCAAGGAGTAGTGACATGGCTGACAATCTGAACTGGAGAAGCAAACTCATCACCGCCGGCGTCGCCCGCTCGCCCAACCGCGCCATGCTGCGCGCCGTGGGCTTCGGCGACAAGGATTTCGGCAAGCCCATCGTCGGCGTCGCCAACGGCCACTCCAACATGAACCCGTGCAACGCCGGCATCCAGCCGCTCGTCGATCGCGCCATGGCGGCGCTCAAGGCCGAGGGCGCGATGCCGCAGGTGTTTGGCACGCCGACCATCACCGACGGCATCGGCATGGGCACCGAGGCGATGAAGTATTCGCTGGTGTCGCGCGAAGTCATCGCCGATGCCATCGAGACTTCGGTCAACGGCCAGGCCATGGACGGCGTGCTGGTCTGCGGCGGCTGCGACAAGAACATGCCGGCCGGCATGATGGCCATGGCGCGCATGAACGTGCCGAGCATTTACGTTTACGCCGGCAGCATCAAGCCGGGCCGCTGGAAGGGCCAGGACCTGACCATCGTCTCGGCCTTCGAGGCGGTCGGCGCCTTCAGTGCCGGCAAGATGAAGGAAGAAGACTTCATTGGCATCGAAAAAAACGCCTGCCCCTCGGTCGGCGCCTGCGGCGGCATGTACACCGCCAACACCATGTCCTCGTCCTTCGAGGCGCTGGGCCTGAGCCTGCTCGGTTCCTCGCAAATGGCCTCACCCGATGCCGAAAAGGCCGATTCGGCCGCCGCCTCGGCCAAGGTGCTGGTCAATGCGATCAAAAAGAACATCCGCCCGCGCGACATCATCACCAGAAAGTCGCTGGAGAACACCGTCGCCCTGATCATGGCCACCGGCGGCTCGACCAACGCCGTGCTGCACTACCTTGCCATCGCCTCGGCGGCCGACGTGAAGTGGACCATAGATGATTTCGAGCGCGTGCGCCGCAAGGTGCCGGTGCTGTGCAACCTCAAGCCCTCGGGCCAGTATGTCGCGGTGGACTTTCATCGCGCCGGCGGCGTGCCGCAGGTGTTGAAAATGCTGCTCGCCAACGGTCTCTTGCACGGCGACTGCCTGACCATCACCGGCCGCACCATGGCCGAGGAACTGAAAAATATCCCGAACGAGCCGCGCAAGGACCAGGACGTCATCCGGCCGTTCAGCAATCCGATGTACAAGCAGGGCCACCTTGCCATCCTCAAGGGCAATCTTTCGCCCGAGGGCTGTGTGGCCAAAATCACCGGGCTGAAGAAAATTTCCATCACCGGACCGGCGCGCGTGTTCGACTCCGAGCCGGCGGCGATGAAAGCCATCATGGCCAAGAAAATCAAGGCCGGCGATGTCGTGGTAATCCGCTACGAAGGCCCCAAAGGTGGCCCCGGCATGCAGGAAATGCTGGCGCCCACTTCGGCGCTAATCGGCCAGGGGCTTGGCGAATCGGTGGGGTTGCTGACCGACGGCCGGTTTTCCGGCGGGACTTGGGGCATGGTCGTCGGCCATGTTTCGCCCGAGGCCTTCATGGGCGGCACCATCGCGCTGGTGAAAGAAGGCGACTCCATCACCATCGACGCGAAAAAGCTGTTGATCCAGCTCAACGTAACCGCGAAAGAGATCGCGGCGCGGCGCAAGAAGTGGAAGCAGCCCAAGCCACGCTATACCCGCGGCCTGCTCGGCAAGTACTTCAAGCTGGTGTCCACGGCCAGCATCGGCGCCATCACCGACGGCGGAGACAAGTAACGCATGCCTGCAAAGCCGACCTTCGATTGCAGCAAATGCCCCGGTTTTTGCTGCAATTACGAACTCATCCCGGTCAACAAGCGTGACCTCAAGCGCCTGGCAAAGCATTTTGACGTACCGGTCGCCACAGCCGAGCGGCGCTTTACCAAGCTCATCGACGGCGAAATGGGCTTGCGTCATCGCAAGGACCACATCTACAAATCGACGTGCATGATGTTCGACCAGGAAAAGCGCTGTTGCACCATTTATGCAGCGCGGCCCCAGGTCTGCCGCGAGTATCCGGACGGCAAGACCTGCGGCTATTACAATTTTCTGAAGTTCGAGCGGGCGATACAGGGCGACCCGGAGTTTATTCCGGACGCTTAGAAAGCCAATTACCGGCATCACGAGCGCAGTGAGGGATCTGCTTTTATATCCGGGCAGCAGGCGAAAAGCAGATTCTTCGGGCTGCCCCCTCAGAATGACAGGCGGGGAAGTTGTCGCTGAACCTACCGTTCCAAGCCTTCGCAAGACAAGAACGAGCACGAGGAGACCACCGCATGGCCATAAACCGTATCAACCACTACTCGATCCGCACCACCGATCTGGACGCCTCGGAGAAGTTCTACACCGAGGTCATGGGCTTTACAGTGGGACCGCGCCCTCCTTTTGATTTTCCGGGGCTGTGGTTGTACAACGGCGACCATGCCAACTACGACAACGCCGTGGTGCACATCATCGGTATCGATCTCGACAATCCGGAAGGGCTAAAGGCCTACCTCGGCGAGCGCAGCCCCGACAGCCTCAAGGGTACCGGCACTGTGGACCACATCGCCTTCGCCGCCACCGGCCTGCAAAAAATGCTCGCGCATCTCAAGGCCAAGGACGTGGCGCACCGCGAGCGCACCGTGCCCAGCATGGGCCTGCACCAGATCTTCCTTGACGACCCGAGTGAAGTGGTCATTGAGCTCAATTACCCCGCCGTCGAACCGGCCTGATCGCCTGAACAAGTGACCTGGAC
>CAYLPI010000004.1:0-50601 GCA_964385505.1 uncultured Bordetella sp. | reverse complement strand
ACAAGTGACCTGGACCAGTGACCTGGACAAGTGACACAGGCGGGCGTTTCCGTGTAGCATGGTTGCGTCACGGCCCGAAGAGGCAGGCGCCAAATGAATTTACTGTTCCTGAGGAGGAAACATGAAATTTGCCAGGCTGTTCGCACGGCTTTTCGGAGCCATTGCGCTCGCCGCGTCGGCGGCGGTATTCGCGCAGCAACCCATCAAGATTGGTCTTTCCATGCCGCAGACCGGCCCGCTCGGTGGCGGCGGCAAGGCGGCGCTGCTGGCGCTGCAAATGTGGCGCGACGATGTCAACGCCAAGGGCGGCATGCTCGGCCGCAAGGTTGAGCTGATCTCCTACGACGACCAGGGCAATCCGGCGCTGACCCCGGGCATTTACACCAAGCTGCTCGACATCGACAAGGTTGACTTGCTGATCGCGCCTTACGGGACGGTACCGACGGCGCCGCTGATGCCGCTGGTGAAGCAGCGCGGCCTGCTGCTGATGGGCAACTTCTCCTTCCAGGTTAACCACACCGTCAAGCACGACATGTGGTTCAACAACGCGCCCTGGGCCGACGCCAGCAGCTGGTTCGATGGCTTCTTCCTGGCGAGCAAGGGTCTCAACGGCAAGACTGTCGCCTTCCTCGCGGCAGACCAGGAGTTTGCACAAAACCTGGTGGGCGGTGCCAAGGAGCAGGCGAAAAAGCTCGGCCTCAAAACCGTGTACGAGCAAAACTACCCGCCGGCCACGGTTGACTTCTCGGCCATGATGCGCGCGATCCGTGCGTCCAAACCCGATATGGTGTTCGTCGCGTCCTATCCGGGCGACTCGGTCGCCATCGTGCGCGCCGTCAACGAAGTCGGCGTCGGTCCTTCGGTCAAGCTATTTGGCGGCGGCATGGTCGGCCTGCAGTTCACGCCGATCATGGAATCCCTCGGCTCGCAACTGAACGGCATCGTCAATTACACCAGCTTCGCCCCCGGCATGGACTTCCCCGGCATCAAGGACTTCTTCGACCGCTACGCCAAGAAAGCCGGCGACGCCAAGGTTGATCCGCTCGGCTTTTACCTGCCGCCCTTCAACTACGCCATCGGGCAGATGCTCGAGCAGGCGGTCGGCGCAACCAAGAGCCTGGACCACAAAAAGCTCGCCGAGTACCTGCGCAAGAACGAGATGAAGACCATCGTCGGACCGATCGCCTTCGGCCCGGACGGCGAGCGCGCCAAGCCGGTGGTGCCGATGATCCAGTTCCGCGGCGTTGTTGACAAGAACCTCGACCAGTTCCGCCAGCCGGGCAAGCAGTTCATCGTCTATCCGTCGCAGTACAAGAGCGGCGAGGTGACGCCTTTTTCGTCGAAGTAGGCGGACAGTCCGGTTTTTTCGCATTGCAAACGGCGCGGCCGGGTCGCGCCGTCTTGCCCATCCTTGCATTGACCGCCCCTAGTCGTAAAAGGAGAACGCTTGTTCTCGTTTGACCTGCTTTTCGACGCCATCGTGTTCGGCCTGCTGCTTGGCTGCTTCTACGCCGCCGTCAGCATCGGTCTGTCGGTCTCCTTCGGCCTGCTTGATGTACCGCATATCGCCCACCCGGCCTTTGTCGTGCTCGGCTCTTACGGCACCTACCTGCTCGGCACCTACGGCATGGACCCGATCGTATCGGGCATCACGCTGATGCCGCTGTTCTTCCTGTTCGGCGTTCTCGTTTACCGTTTTTACTACGAGACCTTCGAGAAACGCGGCGGTGATGCCGGCGTGCGCGGTCTGGCGTTTTTTTTCGGCGTCGCTTTTATTGTCGAAGTCAGCCTGATCCTGGGTTTCGGCGTCGATCAGCGCATGGTCGAGGCGAGCTACATCGGCAAGAGCCTGACCCTTGGCGAAATGCGCATACCGATACGCATGCTCGTTGCCTTTGGCATGGCGCTGATACTCACCGTATCGCTGACTTTGTATTTGTCCAGGACCTTCACCGGCCGCGCCATCAAGGCGGTGGCGCAGGACGAGCCCGCGCTGCGGCTGATGGGCGCCAACCCGGTGCGCATCAAGCAATGGGCCTTCGGTATCGCCACTGCGGTGGCGGCACTGGCCGGCGCGCTGCTGATCATCATCGGGCCGGTCGAACCGGGCATGGGCCGCGTCTATATCGGCCGCACCTTCTGCGTCGTCGTGCTCGCTGGCCTTGGCAGCATGAGCGGCACGCTGGTGGCCGGCCTCATCCTCGGCGTGTCCGAATCCATCGTGCTGACCCTGCTCGGCGCCTCGTGGGCGCCGGCCGTGTCTTTCGGCCTGCTTCTCATCGTGTTGGGACTGCGGCCGCAGGGACTGTTCGGACGATGAGCCTGCGATGACCAAGCGCATAAGCATGTTCTGGGTCGGCGCCGCTGCGGCGCTGGGACTCGCGCTGTTCGCGGCCTTCAGTATCAAGAACGAGTACTTTTTTTTCGCCGGCTACGTGGTGCTGCAATTCGTCGTGCTCGCCACCGCCTGGAACATCCTCGGCGGCTATGCCGGTTATGTGAATTTCGGCACCAGCGCCTTTTTCGGCGTCGGCGCCTATATCGCCGTCATGCTGATCAAGTTCATGAACGCGCCGCTGGCGCTGCAGATTATCGCGGCGGCGGGGGTGGGCGCGCTGATGGGGGTCAGTTGCGGCCTGCTGACGCTGCGCCTGCGCGGCATCTTTTTCTCCATTGCCACCGTCGCCGTCGCCATCATCCTCGAGACCGTCATCAACAACTGGCGCTTTGTCGGCGGCGCCACCGGCGTGCAAATCCTGCGCCCGCCGGTGATGGAGCCCTTCGACTCGTACACCAAGATGATATTTGTCGTGGCGGCCCTGCTGGCCATTATTGCCGTGGCCACGGCGCGCTATATCCAGACCTCGTGGATAGGGCGCGGCCTGCGCGCCATCCGTGACAATGAAGAAGCCGCCGAGTGCGCCGGCGTGCCGACGCTCAAACTCAAGCTGCTCGCCTGCGCCGTGTCGGGCGCGCTGATGGGGGCGATAGGCGCACCACTCGCCATGTACCAGAGCTTTGTCGAACCAGCCTCGGCCTTCAACCTCAATTATTCGGTGTCGGCGCTGGCAATGCCCATCATCGGCGGCACCTCGCACTGGATAGGGCCGGTCATCGGCGCATTCCTGCTTGGTTCGGTACAGCAGATTGTCACCGTCACCATCACCTCGGAACTCAACGTCATGGTGGTGGGCGTACTGCTGGTGGTGTTTGTCGTGGCCGCACCCGACGGCATTGTCGGCCTGTTCAACAAGCTCTGGCGCAAACGTCCCGGCGCGGCGAAGGCACCATGAGCGTCGCCGTGCCTGAAACCCTGTTGCACGTCGACGGCGTGTCGAAAAACTTTGGCGGCTTTGCCGCGTTGTCACAGGTCAGTATCGAGGTCGCGCGCGGCGAGCGCTTTGGCCTGATCGGCCCGAACGGCTCGGGCAAGACCACGCTGATCAACTGCATTTCCGGCGCGCTGCGCAATGACGGCGGCAGCATACGCTTTGCCGGCGAGGAGATTTCCGGCCTTCCCGCCTACCAGCGCACGCGCCGCGGCATCGCCCGCAGCTTCCAGATCCCGCGGCCGTTCAAAAGCATGTCGGTGGTCGAAAACCTGATCGTACCGCTGGAATTTGTCGCGCATCGCGGCTCGCTGCACAAGGCTGATACGCACGCCGAGGCGATGCACATTCTCGAGGGCATGGGGCTTGCCGACAAGGCCGACACCGCCTCCAGCCAGTTGTCGCAGGTCGAGTTGCGCAAAATGGAGCTGGCGCGGGCGATGGCGGCGCGGCCCAAACTGCTGATCTCGGACGAGGCCATGGCCGGGCTGTCGGGCAACGAAGTGACCGAGGTGCTCGACATCCTGTTCAAACTCAACGACACCGGCATCACCATCATCATGATCGAACACATCATGCAGGCGGTGATGCGTTTTTCTCAGCGCGTGATCTGCCTCGACGCGGGTGCCATCATCTGCCAGGGCACGCCCGAATCCATCGTGCAGGACCCCAATGTACAAAGGGCTTATCTTGGCGTCTGACGCACAATCACTGCGGCTTTCGGTGCGCGACGTCGATGCCGGCTACGGTGCAGTGCGCGCGTTGCACGGGCTGTCGATGGACATTGACTTGGGCGAGACCGTGGCCCTGCTCGGCACCAACGGCAACGGCAAGAGCACGCTGATGAAATGCCTGATGGGCATGGTGCGGCCGACCCGCGGCACGCTGGAGCTGGAGCTCGACGGTGCGCGCCACGACCTCGCGCGCCTGTCCACCGAAGAGATTGTCAACCTCGGTGTGGCCATCGTTCCCGAAGGCCGGCGCCTGTTTCCCAAACTGACTGTGGAAGAGAACCTGCTGCTCGGTGCCTTCCGGCCGGCGGCGCGCCCGCACATCGCCAAGAACCTGGCGTTCAGCTTCGAGGCCTTTCCGGTGCTCAAGGAGCGGCGCAACCAGCTTGCCGGCTCGATGTCCGGCGGCCAGCAGCAAATGCTGGCGATTGCGCGCGCGCTGATGTCCTCGCCGCGGCTGTTGCTGGTGGACGAACCCTCGGTCGGCCTGTCGCCGCTGCTGGTTTCGACCACCATCACCACGATCAAGGAATTAAAGGACAAGTACGGCCTCACCGTACTCATCGCCGAGCAGAATTTCCACCAGGCCATCCGCATTGTCGATCGCGGCTACATCATTGTTCATGGCGAAATTGTGTTTGAGGGCAAGGTAGCCGAGTTGCAGAACAACGACCTGGTGAAGAATTATTACCTCGGTTCGGCGGCCTGATCCCGGCGACCGCCGGGGCGGCGCTCAGGCCGTCGCCGCTGCGAACAACCTGTCGTCAACAATGGCCACGGCGCGCGTCCAGCCGGCCGAAGCCCCGCGAATCTTGTGCGGAAAGCACGAGACAATAAAACCATCGTCGGGCAGCGCTTCCAGGTTGTGCAGTTTTTCAAGGTGGCAGTAGCCGATATCGCGGCCGGCTTTGTGCCCCTCCCAGATCAGGCTGGCATCACCGGTCTGTTTGTATTTTTCGGCGGTATGGACAAAGGGCGCATCCCAGCTCCAGGCGTCGGTGCCGGTGAGCCGCACGCCGCGCTCGAGCAGGTACATGGTCGCGGCGTAACCCATGCCGCAACCGGCGCTGACATAGTCGTTGTGGCCGTAGCGCACGCCGGCGCCGGTGTTGACGACAACAATCTCCAGGGGCTTGAGCGTGTGTCCGATGCGCTGCAATTCCTTTTCGACATCATCGGCGGTGACGACATAGCCGTCGGGCAGGTGGCGGAAATCCAGTTTCACGCCGGGCTGGAAACACCAGTTGAGATCGACTTCATCAATGCTGATCGCGCGTTCGGGCTTGCCCGTACTGGCGTTCATGGTCGGATGAAAATGATAGGGCGCATCGAGGTGGGTGCCGTTGTGGGTGATCAGCTCGACTTTTTCGATGGCCCAGGCGGCGCCGTCGGGCAGGTCTTCCTTTTTCAGGCCGGGGAAAAACGGCGCCATTTGTGGAAACGTCGTTTCGTGGTCCATATAGGTGATCCTGGGCCCGAATGCAGGCGGGTCCGACACCACGTCGTTTTCCAGATAAATGGACAGGTCGATGATCTTGCGTGTCACGGCAAACTCCCGGGTTAAAGCGTCGGACTACCGGCTTCGCCGCCCAGCGCCACCAGGCCCCAGGCCGAGACCTGCGCGTCGAAGCTGAAACTGAAATGCCCGGCGAGGGCGTGCGCGTCACGAAAAATACGCTGTATCGGATAGTGGTCGTAAATACCGTTGGCGCCGGCCATGCTGTGCAGCAGGTCCACCGCCTCGGTGCACAATTGCACGCCGTAGGCGAGGTTGCGCTTGAAGCGCAGCTTGGTCGCGGCGTCGGGCACCAGGCCTTGCGCCGCGATGGCCTGGCCTTCGATGCAGTCGGTGCGCATCATCAGCGTCGCCGCGTCGATTTTTGCGCTGGCCGCGCCGACGCGCAATTGCACCGCCTGGAAGTCGCGCATTTTTGACGCGGTATAGCTGGTGCTGCGCTCCCTCACAGTCGCAATGGTCAGTTCCAGCGCGGCCTGTGCGTTGCCCGCGGCCGCCCCGCCTATGCCGTGTGCCCCGAGCGAGGACATCGGCACGCGATAGGCCGGGTGCGGGTTGGCGCGCGCGCCCGGAAAGCCGCCGCCGCCGCGCGCATCCAGCGTGCACAGCGCGCGATGTTCGGGCACCAACACTTCGTTGGCGACCACGGTCTTGCTGCCGGTGCTGCGCATGCCCAGCACGTGCCAGTCGTCTATCACCTCGTACTGGGATTTGTGCAGCAGGCACATGCGGTAATCGGTGACGGTGTCGCCGTCACGGATCATCGCCGCCAGCATGTTCCATTCGCTGACATCGACGCCACTGGAAAAATTCCAGCGCCCGCTGATGACAAAGCCGCCATCGACCCTGCGGCCGCGCCCCTGCGGATAGGCGATGCCCGAGGCAATCAGCGCCTCCGGGTTGTCGCCCCAGACTTCATCCTGGGCGCGCTCGTCGTACAGTGCCAGCATCCAGTGATGAATGCCGAGGTTGGCGACATTCCAGCCGGTCGAGGCGCAACCGCGCCCGATTTCGGCCGGCACGTCAAAAAACGACACATAGTCAAGCTCCATGCCGCCGTAACGCGCCGGCTGCATGAAGCGAAACAGGCCGGTGCGGTGCAGGTCGGCCTCGGTGTCGGGCAGCATGGCGCGTGCCGCGTCGGCGTCGTTCGCACGCGCGCGCAGCGCCGGCACCAGCTCACGTGCGCGACGGACCGCCTCGTCCAGGCTGACGCCGGCGAAGCCCGGGGTGGTGCCGACGGGGGCGTTCATTCCGGAACGCTATGAAACGCGTGGCATGGCCGCATAGTTTTCGCCGCCCCAGTCGGGCGCGTCCTTGATACCCTGGAAATTGAGCTCTACGGTTAGGCCGTCCGGATCTTCTATGAACAGCTGATAGAGCTCGAACTCGGGCAGGCTGCGCGGCCGAACGCCGACGCCCATTTGCCTGAAGCGGTCGAGAAAGGCCTGCGGGTCGGTGGCAAGAAAGGCGATGTGGTCTATGGTGCCCGAATTGTCCTTGGCCGATTTGGGCGTTGTGCCGAGGTAATAAAGCCCCTCATTGTCGATGCCGGCCTGGCCCATGTGCACCTGGATGTTGCCGTTGACGCCCAGCCAGTACCCCTTGAACGGAAAGTTCGGCCGCGGCATGACATCAAAGCCCAGCGCCTTGACGTAAAAATCCTTGGTGCGTTCGAGGTCGTTGGCGCGCACAAAATAGTGGTTCAATTCGGTGACTGGCATGTTCCCTCCTTTGTATTGTTGCGGCGTGATGCGATTGCGTGCTGCGGCTATGCGCCTTTCACATTGACGTACAGCGAATACAGCGACGTCGTCGCGGTGATGAACAAGCGGTTCTTCTTCGCGCCGCCAAAACACAGGTTGGACACCTGCTCGGGCAAGGCAATCTTCCCGAGGCGCGTACCGTCGGGTGCAAACACCTGCACGCCGTCGCCCGAGCTGCACCAGACATTGCCCGTCGTGTCGCAGCGAAAGCCGTCCGGAAACGCCGGGCTGACCTCGGTGAACAGGCGCCCCCCGGTGAGGCGTTTGCCCTCGATTACATCGAACGCGCGGATATGGCGTTTGCCCTCGGGGTCGTGGGTGCGGCTGCTGTCGGCGACATAAAGGGTTTGTTCATCCGGCGCAAAGGCAATGCCGTTGGGGCGTACAAAATCGTCCGCCACAATGGTCAATGACGCATCGGCCGGAGCAAAGCGATAGACATTGCAGGCGCCGATCTCGCCCTCGGCCTTGAGGCCTTCGTAGTCCGAATCGATGCCGTAAGACGGGTCGGTGAACCAGATCGTGCCGTCTGATTTGACCACCAGGTCATTGGGTGAATTGAGGCGCTTGCCCTGGTAGCGATCGACCAGCACCGTGACGCGGCCATCGGTTTCGGTGCGGCTGACGCAGCGCCGGCCGTGCTCGCAGCTTACAAGCCGGCCTTCACGGTCGCGCGTATTGCCGTTGCTGTAGTGCGCGGGCGCGCGGAATTCGCGCACGCCCAGACCCTCTACCCATTGCAGCATGCGATCGTTGGGAATGTCGGAAAAGAGCAGCGTGCGGCTGTCGCCAAACCACGCCGGTCCCTCGGTCCAGCGTCCGCCGGTCCACAGTTTTTCCAGCGCGGCGGGCGGGATGACGAGCGCGTTGAAGCGCGGGTCGTAAACGTGAAACTCCATCGGTAGGCGGTGCCTAGAGCAGCAAGCCGCCCTGCGGCTGCAGGCCGAGCGCACTCTGGCCGTAGGCTGCGGCGTGCACGTCCCAGGTCAGGGCGATATGCGATGACGCGGCATGGATATCGCGAAACTGCCGTTGCAGCGGCAGGTGCAGCGACAAGCCGCCGGCGCCCGCTGCGGGCATCAGCGCGTCGATGGCGCGCACTGAAAGCTGTGTCGCAAACGCGGCGTTACGCTTCCAGCGCAATTTGGTTTCAATGCTGGGGAACTGGCCGCGCTCGACGCTCGCCTCAAGCTCCTGCCAGTCGTTGCGCAGCACGGTTTCGGCGAACTCGACGCAAGCCGCGGCCTCGGCGATGCGCGCCTGCACCGAGCTCAGTTCGGCCACGCGCACGCCGGTATAAGTGCCGGCACGCTGGCGCATGCCCTTGGTGAATTGTTCCACCGCCGCTTTGGCGGTACCCAGCGGCACGATCGACAGCACATAGGCAAACGCCGCGAACACCGGCATCTGGAACAGGCGGTTCTTGTAGAGTTTCGCCCCCGGCACGTTCTGGCCCGCGGCGAATATTTCGGCTGAGATGCTGCGATGCACCGGCACGAAGGCCTCCTTGATTTCGACGTCATGGCTGCCGGTGCCGGTCAGGCCGAAAGCCTGCCAGTTGTCGAGGCTCACGAAATCGGCCTGCGGCACCAGGAAAAAGCGCCGCTCCGGTGCGCCGCCCGCTTGTTCAGCCATACCACCGACAAAAATCCAGCCCGACGCGTCGATGCCGCTGCCAAAGGGCCAGCGCCCGGTAAGCCGGTATCCACCCTCGACCGGCGTCGCCTTGCCGCAGGGGAAGGCCAGCCCCGTTGCAGCAATCGCGTCCGGGTCGTCGCGCCACATGTCCTCCTGCGCCTGCAAGTCCATTTGCCCGATATTCCAGGAATGCGATGCGAGGTTGGAGTAAATCCAGGCCGTTGACGCGCAGCCCTTGCACAGCTCGAGCACCACATGCATCAGCGTGTCGAGTCCGAGTTCCGAACCGCCGAAGCGCGTCGGTTGCATCAGGCGCATCAGGCCGGAGGCATGCAACTCGGCAACGGTGGCGTCCGGCATGCGGCGCAGACGCTCGCATTCGGCGGCGCGCTCTGCGAGGCGCGGCGCGATCGCAGCGGCTGCAGCCAGCGCCGATTCATGTGTCAGGCGCACCGCCTGTGAAGCGGCGTTTCTTGGAAATGGCAATGTATTCATGTTTAACCTCGTCCTTGAATGGTTACGCAGCACCGCCCGTCGCCGGCATCTTAGCCGCCGGTTTTTTTGACACGCCGATTGTAGCGCGTTGATTGTAGCGGGTTCGGGCACCCGCATGGCGTCGGCGTGCGCCGCCTGAAATGATGCGGGCGCCCTGTCGGCGCAGGGCCGTCTTGCTGCTGTCGCCCGCCACCAATTTGGGTCAGAGGCAGACGTGCCTACCGCCGAAGTTATGCTTTAACCGTGCAACCGGGCTTCTTGCGCAATGAACGGCACGGCCACGGGTGGCAGGTAACGAGGGTAACGGCTCATAGCAGGTACAACACCTCCGGCCCCGGCAGCCAGCGCCACTGCCCCGGCGCGAGATCTTCGGGCAACAGCAGCGCACCAAAGGCGCTGCGATGCAAGGCCGTCACGCTGTTGCCGGCCGCCGCCAGCATGCGCTTGACCTGGTGATACTTGCCCTCGGTCAGCGTCAGGCGCAGGCGCTTGTCGCCGAGCATCTCGCAGGCCGCCGCGCGCACCGGTGTGCGCTCGTCGCTGAGCATTACGCCATCGAGCAGCATCTTCACCTGCGCCTCGTTCACTGCTTCGGCGCAATCGATGTCATAGACCTTGGGCACATGGTGCCTGGGTGAAGTGAGTTTGTGAATGAGCTGGCCGTCGTCGGTCAGCAGCAACAACCCTGTGGTGTCCTCATCCAGCCGCCCGACCGCCTGCACCTCGCGGTTGCGCAAGGGCGCCGGCAGCAGGCTGTAGACGCTGGCATGGTGCTTGGGCTTTTGCGAACACTCATAACCGGCCGGCTTGTTGAGCAGCACCAGCGCCCTGGCATGGTATTGCCACAACTCGCCGCGCACGCCAAAGGCGAGTCCGTCGGTTGCCACATCATGGTCGGGGTCGTCGCACACGGCACCGGCGATGGTGACCTGTCCAGATGCGATCAGGCCGGCGCATTCGCGGCGCGTGCCGAAGCCCTGGGAAAAAAGGATTTGCGATAGTTTCACGGTGCGCAACTTTAACACCGGCCGAACGAGCGTCGCGAAGCCGCCACCCTCTCCCGCGGGACAGGGTGAGAACGGCACTTATTCGCTATCGCGAATGAGTGCAAGTTCTACGGAACCCATATAATCGGTCGCGAAGAATTCCCGCCAACGTGCCGGCCCATCGCGCCGGCATTCTCCCAGGAGAAAAGTCCGTGCCCATCGCTGAAATCCGTGGCGTCAAGATCAATTACAAGATCATCGGCGAACAAGGCCCGTGGCTGGCGCTGGTTACCGGCGGCCGGCGCGATCATTCCGAGTTCGTCGATCTCGCCGGGCTCATCGCCAGGGCCGGCTTTCGCGTCGTGCTGCATGACAGGCGCAACACCGGCGCCTCGGACATCCTCATTGCCGGCGACGAGGGCGAAGAGGCGATCTGGGCCGACGACCTGCACCTGCTGCTGACGCAGCTTGGCGCGTTGCCGGCCTTTATCGGCGGCGCCTCGTCGGGCTCGCGCACTTCGTTGCTGCTCCATCGCCGCCATCCCGAAGCGGTGCGCGGTCTGTTATTGATGCAATGCACGGGCGGCCCATTCGCCGCCGGCCGCCTGCCCGAAAACTATTACGGCCAGTACATACGCGCCGCCGAAAGCGGCGGTATGGCCGCGGTCTGTGCTACCGAAATATACAAGGAGCGCATCGCCGCCAACCCGGCCATCGGCACGCGCATGATGGCCATGGACCCGCCCGAATTCATCCGCGTCATGAAAAAATGGCTGGAAATTTTCATGGCCGGCCCAAAGGAACCGCTGATCGCCATCGGCGAAGACGAATTGCGCGCCATCAACAAGCCGGTCATCGTCATTCCCGGCAACGACAAGACCCACTCGCTGAAAAGCGGTCTTGCCGTGCACCAGCTCGTTCCCGGCGCGCAACTACTCCGCCTGCCGGTCGAAGACCAGGACGTGCCGGTCATACAATTCTCCGGCTGGAAAGAGCACGAGCCGGCCATCGCCGCCGCGCTGGTCAAGTTCATGAACGAGCAGTCGTAGCGCAGCTGAATACCCGTTTCAACATGAACCTGCCACAGCTTGTCATTCCGAGCGCAGCGAGGAATCTGCTCTTCAACAACAGATCCCTCGCTGCGCTCGGAATGACACCAGCGATGCTGACGCGCACCTTCGGCCCTTACAACCTATTTTCCCGGTGACCATTCCATGTACGCACAGGTAAACGGCATCAGAATGCATTACAGCGTCGACGGCCCCATCGATGCGCCCGTCGTCACCCTGGTCACCGGTATCGCCAATGACGTCACCATGTGGGACGGCCAGGTCAAGGCGCTCGCCGGCAACTACCGCGTGCTGCGCTACGACTTGCGCGGCCAGGGCAAGAGCGAGTCCACGCCCGGCCCTTACTCCATTGCTTCGCTCGGTGACGACCTGATCGCGCTGTTGAACGCACTCAAGATTCAGAAGACCCACCTCGTCGGCCTCGGCCTCGGCAGTTGCGTCGCCATGCAGGTCGCCATCAAGGACCCGCAACGCCTCATCAGCCTCATCCCCTGCTGCTGCCGCGCCAAGATGGTTCCCGACTTTGACGCCATGTGGCAAAAGCTGTCCGACACCGTCGGCGCCGGCGGCATCGAGCCCATTGTCGAGCAGACTGCGCAGCGCTGGTTCTCCGACGATTTCAAGGCCGCCAACCCCGAAGTGATCGATCGTGTGCGCGCAATGATCCGCATCACCAGCAAGGAAGGCTACCTTGGCGTGGTCGCCGCCTTTCGCGGCCTCGACCTCGAAGACCAGTTGAAGAACATCAACACCCCGGCCCTGTTCGTCGGCGGCGCCGAAGACCGCATCGGCGGCCCGGCCGACATCATGCAAGGTATCGCAGCCAAAGTGCCGGGTGCGAGCTACGAGCCGGTGCCGGGCGCGGCGCATATTGCGAACCTGCAGAATGAAGCGGGCTTCAACGCAATTATTAAAGCTTTTCTGGACGCCCACTAGGGAAGTCCGCTAACGCGAGACCCGATCCCTCGCGATGTATCCCCTCGCCCCCGTGCGGAGAGGTTAGGGGTGAGGCGGGGAACTCGCGGAGCATGCTCCGCGCCCGCCGAACGGCGACCCGGTGCAACGGGTCGCGCGCCCTGCAAGGGAGGCGGGGAACTCGCGGAGCATGCTCCGCGCCCGCCGAACGGCGACCCGGTGCAACGGGTCGCGCGCCCTGCAAGGGAGGGTGAAAGTTGGCATGCTTCCCCAGCTTGCCGAACGCGACTGTTTCACCCCCTGCCGGGGGCGAGTCACTTCTTTTGCTTCGCCATCCCCTCCGGGGACTTCCTTCGGTCGAAAGAACTAACGAAGAAAAGGCGACCCGAAGGTGACGGTCGCTGCGCGACTGCCCTGCGATGCTCGCGCCCCCGGGCCGGTCCCGAACTCGCCCCGCAAAGGACGCGGGGCTCAGACATGCGGGACCGGACACCTCCTGCGGGCGCTGTGCTTCTCGGCGTCCCCTACGGGAATCAAGTTCAACACCACCGCGGTGCCAGGGCGACATCGGCTGGAAACGCCCGTCCGGCGCGGGTTTCCGGGTGTTACATGGGAAAAGCTTTGGGGGCACAAAAGCGCGGCGCCCCTTAGCTTTACGTTGGGCGTCCCGGTCAGCGCCGTGCGATGATTTTTGCCAGTTCGCTGTTCGATGCGCCGAGAGCGAGGAGTGATCTCACGAGTAGATCCAGAGAAACGGTGGGGTCCCCGGCCTCCATTTTGGCCACTCGCGATTGGCTCGACTGTATGGCCTTGGCGAATGCAATCTGCGTGAGGCCCTTGTCAGCGCGTCGAGCCTTCAGGCCTTCAGCCAGTTTCAAGCGCAATTCAATGTACGCTTCTTCGTCGGAGAGTTGGAGCAAGTCCTTCGCGGAACCGACCCGCCATCTTTTTGTTTCCAGACGTTTACGCTTCCGGTCATCCAACTTCGTAATCCTTTATGCGCTTCTTACCAGTTTTGATCACATACTGTGGTGTGTTCTGAGCCTTCTTCGCGAAGATTTCCACGAGCACTATTGCGCCTTCATCAGTTCTGAATATCACACGCCATGTTGCGTTCGTATCGGTCACCCGCAATTCCTGACACCGCACTCCCATATTGGACATCGGTCAGGAGTGAGGCATACCCGGTGACCCACCGCGCTGTAACCTTCGGAGCAGGAATCCTGTTTCAATTCGTGCTTCGCGCGACAAGGGCGGGGTTTTGAGTTCGCCATGCAGCCAGACGAGTGGTTTATCTCCTGGGCTCACAAGGGCATGCTATGTCATTTTCGACATATTCGAAAGACGCAATCTTTTCCGCCGAGGTGTGAGCCTGGAGGCAGGCACACTGGAGCCAGGCACGCTTGACGGCACAGGGGCGGCGGCGATAGCATCCTTTACCCGTTTTCAGGGTGATCCGGCAAAACAGGCGAAATCGAATGCTCTGCGCGAAGAGAACTTCGAAATTTATCGCCTCTAATCACGACACTGCAAATTTGGAGGCTCACGATGGCTGAAACTATCCTGCGTACCGACTCGATCGAGGGTTCGGGTTTTCCGTTGGGCTTCAAAGTACGGCACGGTAAGGAGCGACCCGGTGTTATCGGCCTCGAACCATCGCGTGATCTTTTCCGCGTCGAGTTGCGCGCGCTCGGCGGCCATCAAAAAGAAGCGGTTGTCACCGAGGGCGCGACCGGCTCGGCGTATCGCTCGGTCTGCGATGAGGGCGCGGCGTTAAAGGGTTCCGATC
Source organism: uncultured Bordetella sp. (assembly GCA_964385505.1). Taxonomy (GTDB): domain Bacteria; phylum Pseudomonadota; class Gammaproteobacteria; order Burkholderiales; family SG8-39; genus CAITSH01. Next base: position 36,366 of record CAYLPI010000004.1, on the reverse strand, counting down.
TTGCACCCTTCCCGCTCGGGTTTTTCAGCGCCGGTCTGCAGGCCGATTTTCTGAATCGGTTTATCGCGCTCGCCGCAGTCAACAAACTGGCGGTCAGCGACGTGACGACCGAGCTCGTCAGCATTTACGAATTCAACGGCTCGTTCTTTCGCGGCGACGGCAAAGGCTCTGCGGAGGCACCGCGCATCAAGCTGCGCGTGAAGACCGATGCCCCACCCGGCGCAGTGCAAGCGGTCGCACGCGCGGCCCTCGACGCGTCGCCGATCATCGCGATCTGCCGTGCATCCCTGGCGAATACCTTCGCGCTGTACATCAACGGCAAACGGCGCATGCTCCGCGCTCCGGCACCGTCTAGCGCCCCGGACGCACCCGATCCGTTGAAGACCTGGACCGGCATCCCGAAGCCGCTCGCGGGCAGCGACGAACTCGCCGACATGATCTCGAAGATTTCAAATGCGCCGCCACCGCCCGCCAGTGCGCCGCAGTTCGGTATGTCGGTCGACCCGAGCGCGACGATCAAACGCGGCATCGATATTCGAGGTAGCGCAAGCATCGCGGGCGGCACCACCGATGCCGAGACCTGGCTCAGCGTTCCGGTCGGTTCACGCTTTGGCCTGAAAAGCGACGAGCGTACAAATCACGATCAGGCGCCGAGCGGCATGGCGATCGCCGCGGCCGGGATCGCGTACTGCCTCACGACGCAGCTTTTGCGCTACACCGAAGTGCACAAGATGAATATCCGTGCGATTCGCATGGTGCAAGACAGCCCGTTCGAACTGGTCGCCGGGGCCGGTGGCGCCATCAAGGCCGTTGCGCATCCATTCGACACGCACGTGTTCCTGCATGGCGAGGAGAGCGACGAGCGGATGGAAAAGCTGCTCGTGATGGCGCAAAACACCTGCTACCTGCACGCGTTGCTGCACGGCCCGTGCGAGCCGACGCTCGATATCGAGCTGAACGGGGCGCAGCGTGCCGCGTAGGAATCAATAGGGTTAGCCTGGCCCTTAATTACTCTGGATTACTCGGCTTGGTAGCGGGAAAGGTGCACCCATCGCATCTCACCTTCCGCTATTCCCGGGGTATTGAACGTCGGGAATAAATTCACGGCGCTAGAATGCAGGCTGATACCCAAACGGCACAGGCGCGCGCATGAACGACAGGATGGCGGGACGCATTGCACTCATCACCGGCGGCGGCGCCGGTATTGGCGCGGCGGCGGGCGAATTGTTTTGCGCGCAGGGCGGCAAGGTGTTGCTCGTTGACCGCGACGAAGCTGCGCTTGCGCGCACGGTGATTGCGATTCGCGAGCGCGTTGCGGGCGCCGCTGTGGCAGGCTGCGCGGCCGATGTCACCGATGCCGGCGACGCCGCGCGTGCCGTGGCGCAATGCCTTGAAGAGTTCGGCGGCCTCAATGTGCTCGTCAACAACGCGGCGATTCGCTACCTCAGTCCGGTCGCCGATGCCGAAACGGCCAAATGGAGCGCGCTGTTGTCCGTCAATGTGCTGGGTGCGGTCAATCTGTGCAAGGCCGCGTTGCCCGAGTTACGCAAGCACCCCGGCGCCAGCGTGGTCAATGTCGCCTCCACCTACGGCGTGGTCGGGCGCCGGCATTTTGGTGCCTACGACGCGTCCAAGGCGGCGCTCATTTCGCTTACCCGTACCCTCGCCTTCGAAGAAGCCGCACACGGCGTGCGCGTCAATGCAGTCTGCCCCGGCGGCACGCTGACGCCCTTTACCATCGGCCGTGGCGAGGCGCGCGGACAGAGCGAGGATGCGATGCGCGCCGAAGCCAAGGCTGACACCCTGCTCAAGCGCTGGGCGGAGGAAAAGGAAGTGGCGTATCCGATACTGTGGCTGGCTTCGACCGAAGCCTCTTACATGACCGGCGCATCATTGATGGTGGACGGCGGCACGTCCATCATGTGATGGCCGCACTGCGGCAGTCAAACCGGGCAATCGAGCGCGCCGGGGCGCACAGCGTGGCGCTTGCCTTCCGTAAGCTGGCTGACAAAGGCTGCGGCGATCATGCGCCGCACCTTGACCACGTCCTCGTCCGGCCCGAGCAAAAACTCCGTCGTGCGCGCGGTAACCAGGTCGCCCTGCGCCTCGGCGGCCCAGGCGTCTTCTTCATTGACCTTGTCGAGGCGGTGGATGGCCACTTCCTCGAAGGTTTTTTTCGCGGCGGTGCGTTCGGCTTCGGTGCGGGCGCGAAAGGCGAGAAAGCGCACGATCATGGTGTGGGTTTCATCGACCGGAATCTGCCACAGGCGCGCGGCATAGGACGGCACGTTCGGCGCCGGTGTTATGGGGTTGGTCGTAAGGCAGGGCAGCGCAAAGCGCGCGCCTTTGACGTCGCGGGTGAAGTGGCCGTGGCCGATGGGCTTGCCGGTCAGATCGACCGACACGCCGCGTATGCCGTGCGAGGTGCGCACGATTTCAACGCGCCGGTCGGCCAGCCTGACGTCACCCTGGCGCAGCGCATCCGATTGCGATTGCGAAGAGGTATGCAGGGTCACCGCATGAAAACCGTCGCTGCCGTCGATGGCGATCAGCCAGTTGGCCTTCCACACCGAGGTCGGCAGGCGAAAACAAATGAACTCGTCCGGCTTGCCCAGTTCCTCGGGCACTTCGGCCGCAAGCGGCGGCGGCGCAAAGGCCTTGGCGTCGCCGATGTAAGCCCAGATGTAGCCGCCCAGTTCCTCGGCCGGATAGGCGCGCACGCCGACCATGTCATGCACCTTGTTGCGCTCCTTCTCCCACGGAATGAGCGTGCAGCTGCCCCTGCCGTCAAAGCGCAGGCCGTGCAATGCACACTGCAATTCGCCGTCAAGCACACGGCCGACGGACAGTTGAATGCTGCGATGCGGACAGCGATCGGTAACGACGCAGGGCTTGCCGTCGGCATCGCGCCAGGCAGCGAAGCTCTCGCCGAGGACCCCGAAGCCGGTGGGCCGGTCGCGTCCGAGTTGTTCCGACTGCAGCACCGGATACCAGTAATTGCGCAGGCCCAGTGGCAGGCCGGCGGGAATGCCGGGGGCGATTTCAGGCACTGTTGCGGGGGCGTTCATGGTGGGCCGTAATGATCAGTCGGCTTTGATGCCGAACTCCTGCACGAGGCGGCCATAGCGGGCGAAGTCTTCGCGCATTTCGGCACCAAAGGCCTCGGCCGTGCCGCCGCGCACATCCATGCCGGCCTGGTTCATGCGCTCGCGCACGTCCGGCATGGCCAGCACGGCGTTGATTTCGCGGTTCATGCGCGTAATCACTGCGGCCGGCGTACCGGTGGGCGCAAACACGCCATACCAGGCATCGGTCTCCACGCCCTTGAAGCCGAGTTCGGCCATGGTCGGCACGTTGGGCAGCAGCGGCGTGCGGTTTTTTTCGGTCACCGCCAGCACAATGAGCTTGCCCGAGCGAAGATGCTGGGAAATACCGCCGCCCATGGCGACAAACAGCACCTGCACCTGGTCGCCCAGCACCGCCACCACCGAGGGCGCGACCCCCTTGAAGGGCACATGTTGCATGTCCACACCGGCGGCTTTGCGGAACAATTCGCCGGCGATATGCATGGGCGAACCGTTGCCCGCGCTTGCATACGGCATGCCCGGCTTTTGCTTCGCCAGGGCCACCAGCTCCTTGACCGACTTGACACCCAGCGTCGGACTCACCACCAGGATCATCGGCGTCGATGCCGGCGTGATTACCGGCATCAGGTCGGTCAACACGTCCACGCCGCCGCCCGCGCCCTTGCTCAGCACGTGCGGCGAAATGGCGATGGTATTGGGCGCAATCAGAAAAGTCTGGCCGTCGGGCGCGGACTTGGCCACCGCATTGGCGCCGGCAAGACCGCCGACGCCGGGTTTGTTTTCGACAATGACGGGCTGGCCGAGGCGCGGCGGCAGTTTTTCGCCGAGGATGCGCGCGAACAAATCCGGTCCGCCGCCGGGCGGAAAGGGCACGACGATGGTAATGGGTTTGCTCGGCCAGGCTGCCGCGCCCGCAGAGCTGCTTTGCGCCTGCGCGGCGGTGGATGCCAGGCCGAGGCAGGCCGCAAACAATGCGAGCACACGCGCCGGACGCATGGACGAAAAAAACGGAATGCGAATATTCGATATCTGCACGAAAGAAAGTCCTTCCTGAAAAGTCGTCACCGTTGCGCTGCTGTTTTACCTTTGAAACAGCAGCCCAATGTGTGAACTCATCTTAGCGGCCGAGGGACGAAAGTCAAGGCACGCCAAGCCTGCTATTGCCATCTATTACAGCTATTGCGATGTGACCACGCACCTGACTGGATGGACCGGGTTCGAATTGAATGAGTCAAAGGGACTGGCTCGGATTAAATTATTCGGGTTGTATCTTCCCCAGCCGCGCGATCTCCGCAAACCGCCCGATATCCGTGGACTCATTGGTCTGTCACCGCAGTGCTATTCCAGATGCTTTGATAGACGTGTAGATTCACGAATAGAAGAGTAATCATCGGGAGATTGGAGGCCGCTATGGAAAAATTACTGGTCAACCGGAACCCGGAGATCATGAGTGGATCGCTCTGCTTTACGGGCACCAGGGTACCTGTTCAGAATCTTTTCGACTACCTGGAGGGCAGCTCCTCTCTCGAAGATATCCTGGAAGACTTTCCGTCTGTTCCCCGCGTAACTGCGGCAGCAGTTATTGCAGCCGCTCGGGAACGATTCTTCGCCGATGCGCCTGTTGCTTGAGGAGTCAGTTCCAAGTCGCCTGCGGCGAACCTCGCCGAACCACGTCGTAAAGACTGTCGTTAAGATGGGCTGGGGCGGCTTCAGGAATGGCAATCTAATGGGGCTGGCGGCGGCCGATTTTGACGCCCTCGTAACTGTCGACAAAAATCTCCCATATCAGCAAAATCTTTCTTCCCCGCCGATATCCATAGTCGTGTTGGACGCATATTCAAATGAACTTTCTGCCTTGCTGCCGCTCGTTCCTGGTCTGGAGAAGATGCTGGCGACACTTGCACCTGGCAGCTATGCCAAAGTCGTGGCATAAGGGCGCGGTCAGGCAGGCGAGAGCAGGAGCAAAGGACGCTGTTCTCTGCGGACGGCAGGCGCCCCAACTCGATGCCACGCGATCTGCCCGAAGCTGATTGGAAAGCATGTCGCAAATTGCAAGCCGTTGCCTTGGATCGCTTTTGTGCTCGTATCATCGACGAAGTCGAAACCATCGCATCAAACAACGATGATTCGTACCATGCGCGCTATATTGAGATCTTCAAATTTATCGAGCGCCGTGACCACGACATTGCGCAGGCATTTAACGATTCGAGGCGGTCAAACATCGTGCTTCAGTTTGCCGTCATTGTTTCGCACGGCCTTGTATCGAGAGATGAACTGCAATGCCTTTCGCCAAAGACACGAGAGACCATAGACGCGCTCTCTAAACATGTTGGGTAAACGGGGTGACTTTCCCAAAGTCAACCGCTTGGCCTTCGGTCGAAAAGTTTCGCTCACCCTGGTTAGTTTAGTGATGGTGCCGATGGCTGGAAACCCGCGCCAGTCGGGGCTTTCCAGCATATCCCCTCCTTAATCAGACCTTTCCCAGTGCCCGCAAAATCCGCTCCGGTGTCGCCGGCTGGTTGCTGACGTAGGCCTTGAACGGTGCCAGTGCGTCGTTGATGGCGTTCATCACTGCGCCGGGTGCGCCGGCGGTGCCGGCTTCGCCGGCGCCCTTGGCGCCGAGCTCGGATGTCTTGGTCGGCGTTTCGACGTGACCGACGATGATGTCGGGCATTTCGCCTGACATCGGCACGAGGTAGTCGGCCATGTTGCCGTTGAGCAATTGGCCGTGCTCGTCGTAGAGGCAGTGCTCGAACAGCGCCGCGCCTATGCCTTGCACCACGCCGCCGCGGATTTGTTCATCCACCAGCATCGGGTTGATGACGGTGCCGCAGTCCTCGACGCACCAGTGCTTGAGCAGCTTCACGAAACCGGTCTCGGTATCGACTTCCACCAGCGAAGCCTGGATGCCGTTGGTGAAGACAAAGCCGTATTCGCGCGGCGTATAGTGGCGCGTGACCGTGAGTTCGGACTGGAACTTCATTGGCAGCGTATCGGGCCTGAAGTAGGCGACGCGGCCCAATTCGGCCAGCGTCAGCTTGCTCGCACCGCTGAGCTTGTCGGTGACTTCGTTGTTGACGATGTCGAGCTTGGCCTTGTCTTCATTCAGGATGGCGGCTGCAACGTCAAGGATGTTGGAGCGCAGCGCCTTGCCCGCCTGCAACACCGCTTCACCGCCGATGCCGGCGCCGCGCGAGGCCCACGTGCCGCCGCCGTAGGGCATGGTGCCGGTGTCGCCGGTGGCGACGCGCACCTTGTCCATGCTGACGCCGACCACGCTCGCGGCGATTTGCCCGAATATGCCTTCGGTGCCCTGGCCTTGTTCGGTCACGCTGCAGGTCACATAGACCATCCCGGCCGGGTCGAGGCGCAGCGTTGCGCCGTCCTGCGCCGAAATACGCGCACCGCCGACACCGTAAAACGCCGGCGAAGGATTGGTCACTTCAATCATGGCTGCGAGGCCGATGCCGCGATGAATGCCTTGCCTGCGCAGATCGACTTGCTCCGCGCGCAGCGTGTCGTAGTCCATCAGTGTGAGCAGTTTTTCCAGCGTCTGCTGGTGCGACAGCTTTTCGAACTTGATGCCCGATGGCGCGGTATAGGGATAGGCGTCATCGGGAATGATGTTGCGGCGCCTGAACTCGGCCGGGTCCATGCCGATTTTTTGCGCTGCCAGGTCAACAATGGCCTCGGTCAGCGCCACGGCGATGGGGTGGCCCACGGCGCGGTACTGGCAGGTGACGTTCTTGTTGGTGAACACCACGTTGAGTTTGGCGCGGTATTGCTTGTGGCGGTAGGGACCGCCGGTGAGGTTGACCACCTGGTTGCCCTCGATGCCGCTGGTGCGCGGATAGACCGAGTAGGGGCCGATGGCGGTGAGGTCTTCAAGGTCGAAGGCGAGGATCTCGCCCTCTTTGGTGCAGGCGAGGCGCACCGTGGCCTTGTGCTCGCGCGCATGAATGTCAGTCAGAAAGCTCTCCAGCCGGTCGGCGACGAACTTCACCGGGCGGCGCAGCATTACCGACAGCGCGGCGGTGGCCATTTCATCGGGGTACACATGCACCTTGATGCCGAACGAGCCGCCGACGTCCTTGCAGATCACGCGCACGTTCGACTCGGGAATATTGAGGTGGCGCGAAAAAATATCCTGCATCATGTGCGGCGCCTGGGTCGAGTGATAGACCGTCAGCGAATGTTCCGCCACGTTGTAGTCAGCCAGTATCGAGCGGCCTTCCATGGTGACGCCGGTGTGGCGGCCAAATTCGTAAGTCTGCTCGACGACGACATCAGCCTTGCTCCAGGCTTCGTTGAAGCCTGCGGTGACGAGTTCGCGCGAAAAGCAGATATTGTCGCCAAGCTCGGGGTGGATAAGCACCTTGCCGGCAAGCGCGGCCTCCATGTCGGTGACGACAGGCAGTTCCTCCCAGTCGGCTTCGATCAGCGCGAGGGCATCCTCGGCCTGCACGCGGGTTTCGGCCACGATCACCGCAACGGCCTCGCCCTGCCAGCAGGCGCGCCCGATGGCGATGGCGTGCTGCGGCGGCGACTTGATGCCCTTGAGGTGGCCCAACACCGCCACCCAGGGAGTGCAGTGTTCGGCCACCGCGCGGCCGTCGAACGCGGCGATGACGCCGGGTTGCGTCGCGGCCTTGGACAGGTCGAGGCGCGTCAGCTTGGCGTGCGCATGCGGGCTGCGGAAAAACACCGCATGAGCGAGACGGGGAAAACGCATGTCGTCCACATACGTGCCGCGGCCTTGCAGCAGGCGCTTGGCATTGGCGCGCGGCTCGCTCTTGCCGATGTAGCCGCGGTCGGTGGTGGTGCCGGGGGCGTGCAGCGGCAGTTCGGCGCGGGCGTTCATGCCGTCACCTGCGATTTACGTCCCGCTCGATTTTGCGTCAAGACGATCTCGATGGCATCGACGATGGCCTGGTAGCCGGTGCAGCGGCAGTAGTTGCCGGAAATGTGTTCGCGGATTTCTTCGCGCGTCGCATCGGGCTTGTGCAGCAGCAGGTCCTGCGCCGCCATCAGCATGCCCGGCGTGCAAAAGCCGCATTGCAGCGCGTTGCGTTCGTGAAAGGCCTTCTGTATTGCGGCGAGCTCGCCTGAATCGGACAGGCCTTCAATGGTATCCACACGCCGGCCGTTGGCCTGCACCGCCAGCGTCAGGCAGCCGCGTACGATCTTGTCATCGAGTCGGATGGTGCAGGCACCGCAGACGCCGTGCTCGCAGCCAATGTGCGAACCGGTCAGGCCCAGCTCGTCACGCAAAAAATCAATAAGGTGGGTGCGCGGCGCAATACGCCGCGTCACCGGTTTGCCGTTGACGGTGATTGTGGTTTCGATGTCGTGGTTCATGATCGCTCCGTTCATGTCGCTGCGGCCAGCGTTGCAAGTGTCGCCAGCGCGCGGCCGGTGATGACGCGCGCGAGGTGCAGCTTGGTGGCGGACGAGGAATACAAGTCGGCCGGCGGATCGAGCTCTTTTGCCAGTGCAGCCTGGGCCAGCGCAATGGTGTCGGCACCGAACGCCTTGCCCTCGAGCGCTGCTGCGGTGGCGCGCGCCAGCACCGGTTCGCCGCCGGCACCGAGAAAGGCCAGGCTGACATCGCTGTACTTGCCGTCGCTGCAATTGGCCTGGGCGGCGAGGCCGACAATGGCGTAGTCGCCGTGACGGCGCGCCAGTTCGATGAAGGCCGAGCGATAGCCCTCGGGCCGGATGCGGAACTCGCCTGCGACCAGTACTTCGCCCGGCCGCAGCGCGGTCTCGTACATGCCCTTGAAGAACTCTCGCGCGGCGACGCGGCGCTCTCCCTTGGCGCCGGCAATCACGAATTGCGCATCGAGCGCGACGCACACCGCCGGATACTCGGCTGCCGGGTCGGCCATGGCGATACTGCCGCCGAAAGTGCCGACGTTGCGGATGGCGATATGCGCGACATGCGGCACCGCCTGCGCCAGCAGCGGCAGGTGATGGCTGATGGCGTGGGAGTGCTCGAGTTCGCGGTGCGTCGCCAGCGCGCCTATGCGCAGCGTGTCCTTTTCAATCGTGATGCCGGCCATGCCGGGCAGGCCGGTGATGTCGATCAAAATGTCCGGTGCCGACAGGCGCAGGTTGAGCGTGGCGAGCAGGCTCTGGCCGCCGGCGAGCAGCCGTGCGCCGTCACCGTGCTGCGCCAGCAGCGTGAACACCTCGCCAAGCGACGCCGGCCTGGCGTAGGCGAATGCAGGGGCTTTCATTGACCCTCCTCCTTCGATGCGCGGACCGGCAAGGGGGCGGATCCGGATATGGTTTTATTGTGCTGGCGTGTCGCCGCGTTTGCCCACGATGCACGCACCTGCAATCTTACCGCCTATGCCCCCGGCGTGGGCGAGCGCGCTAATACTTAATAGGCGTAGGGATTGCTCATCATCGGCGCGTTCATCACCGAGTCGGGCGGACGCCGCCCGACCAGTGCTTCGAGCATGATCAGCTCGTAGTCGGTGTGATTGGACACGCTCGCCGGAACGATGGCGTTGCCGCGCCCGTCGCCGTAAATGTAGCGCGGCGACTCGTGGTGCGCGGTGGTATAGCTGTCGCGTGCGGCGCCGTCGGTGGTGGCGATGTCGGCCGTGCCGTAGCACAGGCAAAAATAGGTGCGTGTGTTCTCGGCCTCGGCGTAGCCGCCGGTGCCGCGTATGCCTATGGTCGCCGCCGGCGTGACGATGCGTCGATCGCCGCCCTTGCCGAACACACTGAGCAAGCGGCCGCTGACCAGGCGCAGCACGTCGATGAACAAATCGGCGCCGGCCAGATCGGCGCGGCTGTTATTGCGCAGCAAAAACGCGTCCTGGCCGACGACGAACATGGCGAGGGCGCGGCGCCCGGTGGTGACGCTATCGCCGGGGCGTACTGCGGTGCCGGCCTCGGCCAGCACGCCATTGACGCGTACCTCGCCCTGCACCCGTTGCATGCCCTGGGTGATGGTTTGCTGCGCCAGTGCCTGACGTATCAGCGGGTTTGCGGATAGTCCGCCGGCGAGCAGGCCGGCAATGACGCGGCGGCGCATGCGGGTCTGGTCTTCGTGCTCTGGCAGTGGTTTCATCGGCTCAGGCTCCGTAACGGTGCAAGATGGTAGACGCGCGCTGCAAACTTCAATGCAAATCAGCCACCAGCCGCGCCAGCCCGGCGCGCTCGCGCGCCGGATCGACAATGCCCTGGCGTGCGGTGGTTTTGGCGGCAAGCCGCGCCAGCCATGCCGGATCGGCCGCGGCGCGCGCGAGCAGCGCGGCAAGCGCCTTGTCATCGCCGACCGGGTAACAGCCCGGATAGCCCTGGCCCAGCAGGCCGATATTGCCCGGCACATCCGATGCAATGACCGGCACGCCGATGGCGATGGCCTCGGACACGACGTGGGCGCCGCCCTCCATCAGGCTGGAAATCACCATGGCGTGGCTGCGCGCGAGCCAGCGCATCGCACCGGCGTGGTCAAGCTCGCCCAGCCAGCGGTAGCGCGGTTCGTATTTCATCAGCGCCCGCGCTTCGCGCGCGTATTCGGCTGACATGGCCTGGCCCAGGTGGACAACGCGGACATTGTCATCGGCCGGCAGGCGCGCCAGTGCCAGCGCGGCGCGAAACGGGTCTTTTTCCTCGCGCAAATGGCCGATCACCGTGACCAGGGTATAGCTGGCGGGCGGTGCCTGTCGCCTCATCGCGCGCACTGACTGGAAAATCACACGGGTCTTTGCGCGTGCGCCGGCCTTGAGCTCATCCAGCCCACCGGGCTGCAACACCACCATGCGGTCGGCGAGTTTGAGAGACTGCTTCGCATCCTTGTCGCTGCGAATGTCGCGGTAAAGGTCGGTCCCGGTCAGTACCAGTACCAGCGGTTTGTTCGGGTGTGCAGCCTTGAAGGCCTTGATCGAGGCGTGGCTGCGCCGCGCGTGCAGTGCGATCAGCAGGTCGCACGCCTGGTCTTTCCATTCGAGCGTGACGAGTACTCGATGACCCAGCGCGCGCAAGTGCGCCGCCCAGCGCAGCGCGGTATTGCGGTTGCCGTGGCGCGAGCCCGGTCGTGCCGGCGTTACAATGACGATGCGCATGGTCGGAGTGGTACTTGATTCAAAACAACGTGTCATTCCGAACGCAGTGAGGAATCTGCTTTTTGTTTGACGCAAAAGCAGATTCCTCGGTCTTTGCGCCCGGAATGACAAGGTTCGGGATGGTCATGTTAAAACGCAGCATTAATCTTGGTAGTCGTGTCCGATGAGCAATATAGCAGAGCGAGCGCATCGCGCCGGCTGGCCCGATTTCGCGCAGTTTCGCCCGCATCCGGCGGCGACCGTACTGCGCGGGCGGCTGACCGAAGCGCACGCGCGCACACGACAGTTGTTCGCGCGGTTCGCCACGCGCAGCATGGAGGTGCCACTGCTCGCGATCGTCAACCCGCCGCTTTGGGAAATCGGTCACGTCGCATGGTTCGAGGAATTCTGGCTGCATCGCGGCGGCGATTTCAACACGCCCTCCCTGCTAGCTGATGCCGACCGCTGGTACGACTCTTCGAACGTCGCGCATGACACGCGCTGGACGCTGGACCTGCCCGATTTCGCCGCGATGCGCGCCTATGCCGCCGCCGTGCTGGCGAAAAGCCTCGCGCTGTTGCAGGACGAGGCGGACGATGAGCGCGCCTATTTCGCCCAACTGGTCGGCTTTCACCACGACATGCACAACGAGGCCTTCACTTACAGCTGGCAGACGCTGGGTTTTGCGCTGCCCGATACGCCGGCTTTGTCGGCGCTGCCCGAAGGCGACATCGCCCTGTCAGGGGGCGCGGTCATGCTCGGATCAGCCCCCGGAACGGGCTTCGTGTTCGACAACGAGAAATGGCGGCACGAAGTGACGCTCGAGCCTTTCGCCATCGCCCGCGGCGTGCTCAGCAACGGCCAGTACCGCGAGTTCGTCGACACCGGCGGTTATGCGCGGCGCGCCTTGTGGAGCGACGAGGGCTGGGCGATGCGCGAGTCGCTCGCGCTCGACCATCCGCGCTACTGGCGCCGCGAGAAAGGCGCCTGGCTGGTTCGTCGCTTCGACGCCTGGTTGCCTCTTGCCAACGATGAGCCTGTCATGCACGTCAGCGCCCACGAGGCCGAGGCGTATTGCCGCTGGGCCGGCCGGCGCCTGCCGACCGAGGCCGAATTCGAACATGCAGCGCGCAGCGCGCCAGAACAGTTCGACACAGGCTGCGCTTGGGAATGGACCGCCAGCCGCTTCTCACCCTTTGCCGGCTTTGCCGCTGACCCTTACAAGGACTACTCGGCGCCGTGGTTTGCCGAGCATCATCGCGTGCTGCGCGGCGGCAGTTTCGTCACGCCGGCGCGACTGCAGCGCCCGGCCTTGCGCAATTTTTACAAACCCGATCGCGCCGACATGTTTTGCGGCTTTCGCACCTGCGCCGTGTCATGAATGGCAATTTTGATCGGGGCGGGTCCCCTGGCGAAGTTAATCGCAGCAGTCGATCCGACTGGATGTGGGTGCTGGTCGCCCTGGTCGCCGCCGCAGTGGTCGCGGCGGTGCGCTATGCCCCGGAGCTCAAGGCGCTGTTGCAGCGCATTCCCGTGCCGACGACGCTGCCTGCGGTGAAGCCCAGGGTCGTCGCCGAGTCGGTCATGTCGGCGACGGTGAAGCCCAGTTTCACGCTGGATCTGGAGACCGGCGATACCGCCGCCCTCAAGGCTGCCGACCTGTGGTGGCATTTCGCCACCAAGACCGACCGCTCGCTGGATTTGAGGAACAGCGCTTTGATGGCGCGCATCCCAGACGCAGGGGGCCGCGATTTCCCGGCGATGGACGCGGCCTTTCTTGCCACACTCCGATACGATCTGGTGCGGCTGCCGGCATCGGGCGCCGGTGCCGAAATCAAGGACGGCACGGTCATCGCCGTTCGTACCACCGAAGGCAATCTGGCAAAGCTGAGGATACGCAGCGCCAAACCGGGACTGGTAGCGCTGAGTGTCGAATGGATACTGTATCCGGCGCCGCCAGTCGCAGCGGCGGCAGCGGTCGCAACACCGGCTCCGGAAGCCGGCCCGGTCCCCAAGGCGCCGGCAGACCAGAATCAATGGCCGGCAAAGCTGCAACAGGGTCTTGAAGCCTACCGCAACAAACGTCCGGACGATGCAATGGCGTTGTATGCCGGGGCGCTTGTCGCGGCCAAGACCTTTGGCGCCGACAGTCCGCAGGTGGCCTTTGTTGTTTACCGCACCGGCACACTGTACTGGTCCATGCAGCGCCTGAACGAGGCCGAGCGCACCGGGGTAGAAGCGCTGCGCGTGGTGCTGAAACTGCGCGAGGCCGATATCCAGTCGAAATTCGGTGCGGACCGTGTCTATCTCGTTGCGGAAATTTATCGCGGGCTGGTACTGATTTACCGGCAGCAGGGCCGCAGCGACGAAGCGCTACGGGCATTCGGCAAATCCACGGCGGCGCTGGAGGCCTCAACCGCGACGGGCCAGCCGGAATTTCGCGCCTTCACGCTGGCGGGCGGCTACCTCGATCTGGGTAGCGCGCAATGCACGCTGCTGCAGTGGGGCCCTGCGAAAACCTCGCTGGCAAAAGCGCAGGCCATGGCGGTAAAAAACGCCGGTGGCGGGGCGCAACTCAAGGCCATCGATGCGCAATTGCAACGCGTACAGCAGCAGGCGTGTTGAGCCGGGCCTGAAGAAGGACTGCAGCGGCCTGTTAAACTGCGCGCTCAAATTCCGGAGTCATCGCCATGAACCAGATGAGTACCGCGTTCCGCCTTGCCCCGCCCGCCCACGGCGGTGGCTGCAGTGTCGCACCCGGCGCACTCACGCTGTTTAACGCGGGCGGGTTTGCCGGTGCGCGCAAGATCAGGGCTTTTAACCCCGGGTCGGGTGTGCCGGTGACCTGAAGTTTTCCATTACCTTTTTAATTCGTCCAGGAGTCGTCATGAGTGTTTTGCCACGCAAGTTCTCATCCATTCTCGCCGCCGTCATGCTTTCGCTGGCCTTCTTTGATACGGCTCTGGCGCAGGCCGTACTCAGGGTTTCTGCCATTCCCGATGAAGCGCCGACCGAGTTGCAGCGCAAGTTCAAACCGCTGGGCGAGTACCTGGAAAAGGAAACCGGGATGAAGGTCGAGTTCACGCCGGTAACCGACTACGCCGCCGTGGTCGAGTCGCTCGCCACGCGCAAGCTCGACCTCGTCTGGCTTGGCGGCTTTACCTTCGTGCAAACCAAACTGCGTACCAACGGCACGGCCATACCCATCGTGCAGCGCGCCGAGGACGAAAAATTCATCAGCCGTTTTATCGTGCCCGCCGACAGCACCGCCAAGACGCTCGCCGATATCAAGGGCAAGTCCTTCGCCTTCGGGTCGCCCTCATCGACCTCGGGCCACCTGATGCCGCGCTACTTCATGCTGAAGGCGGGCATTAATCCGGACAAGGATCTGAAGAACGTCGCTTTTTCCGGCGCGCATGACGCCACCGTTGCCTTTGTCGCCGGTGGCAAGGCCGAGGCCGGCGTGCTCAATGCGTCGGTGTGGGACAAGCTGGTTGAAACGAAAAACCCCAATGCGATGAAAGTGAAGGTCCTCGCTACCACGCCGCCCTATTATGATTACAACTGGACGGTGCGTGGCGACCTCGACCCGGTGGTGGTTAAAAAACTCACGGCCGCCTTTTTGAAGCTCGACGCCGGCAACCCGGCGCACAAGGCCATCATGGATTTGCAGCGTGCCTCCAGGTTCATCCCGACCAAGGCCTCCAACTATGACGGTATCGAGAACGCCGCCAAGTCGGCCGGCCTGATCAAGTAACAAACAACGGATTAACGGCAAACTCAAAACTTGTCGTTCCGAGCGCACAGAGGAATCTGCTTCTCGATTGTGGCAAAAAGCAGATTCCTCGGCTGGAGCCTGCCCTGAGCGCAGTCGCAAAGGCCCCGGAATGACAAAATAGTTTGATACAAGCTCTATGCGCGACCATGTCATAAGACACCCTTCTTGAGTTTCGAACTCTCACAAGTGGGCCTCGCTCACGCCAACGGCCAGCGCGCGCTGCGCGCGGTCACGCTCAGCGCCGGGCGCGGCGAGCGCATCGCCATCATCGGCCCCTCGGGTGCGGGCAAGACCTCGCTGTTGCGCATTCTTGCGACATCGCTGCGGCCGACCGAAGGCCGCGTGTCGGTGTTGCAGGCCAATCCGTGGCAACTCTCCGGCGCACAATTGCGGCAGCTGCGCGCGCGCATCGGCGTCGTGCACCAGTCGCCGCCCATCCCGCCGCGTCAGCGCGCCATTACCGCGGTGCTGGCCGGGCGTCTGGGGGTGTGGCCATGGTGGAAATCGGCGCTGTCGCTGGTCTATCCGGCCGACATCGCCGGTGCGCGCGAGCAACTGGCGCGTCTTGATCTCGCCGACCGCCTGTTCGAGCGCTGCGACCGGCTCTCCGGCGGGCAGTTGCAGCGCGTCGGCGTGGCGCGTGCGCTCTACCAGCAACCGGACCTGTTGCTGGCCGACGAGCCGGTATCGGCGATGGACCCGGCGCTTGCCGATCTCACTGTCAGCCAGTTGCACAGCGAAGCGTCGACGCGCGGCGTCACGCTGGTGGCGAGCCTGCACGCGGTGGACGTGGCGCTGCGCTGGTTTCCGCGCGTCATCGGCCTGCGTGCCGGCGAGATCGCCTTCGACCTGGCGGCGGTCAAGGTCAGCGATAGCGTGTTGCGCGACCTGTATGCGTCCGAAACCGGCACCCTGCCGACCCAGGACAATCAGCCGTTCGACGTGGCACCGGCGACCGACCGACTCAGAGTCGTGGCGCCGCCGCGCATCATCTAGAGGGGCGATGAACGGACCGGCGACTATGGCATTGCGCGATCCGGACGCGGCAGGGCGTGCGCTATGGGTGGCGGCCGCGCTGTTGGTTTTGTGGCCGCTGCTGCATATCGCACAATTCAATCCGGCCGAGTTGTTCGATGCGCGCAACCTCAAGGTCATGGGCGGATTCGTCGGGCAGTTTTTCCCGCCTGATCTGACGGGCGAGTTCCTGCAACTGGTGTTGAAGGCCACCGTCGAGACGCTGGCCATGGCCACGGCCGGTACCGCGCTGGCGATGCTGCTGGCCGCGCCGCTGGGGCTCGTGCTCTCGCACAGCCTGTCGATATCGCGCATCGGGCCGGGGCCGGGGCGCGGCTTTGGCGAGGCGTTGCGCGCGCTGGCGCGCGTCACGCTGCTGGTGTTGCGCGGCATACCGGAGATTGTCTGGGCACTGTTGCTGGTGCGCGCCTTCGGCCTCGGGCCGGCCGCAGGCGTGCTTGCCATCGCCGTCACTTACGGTGGCATGCTGGGCAAGGTCTATTCTGAAATTCTCGAATCCGGAGACACCCGCCCGGCACGCGCGCTGCTCGAATCGGGCAGCGGCCGCCTGATGGCGTTCTTTTACGGGCTGTTGCCCGGCGCCTCACAAGAGCTCGCCTCCTACACCGTCTATCGCTGGGAATGTGCCGTGCGCGCCTCGGTCATCATGGGCTTTGTCGGGGCCGGTGGTCTCGGCCAGTTGATGGACCAGTCGATGAAAATGCTCAATGGCGGCGAGGTCTCGACCATTCTCATCATGTTCCTGCTGCTGGTGCTGCTCGCCGATGCCATCAGCGCGTCCATCCGCAAGCTGCTGGCATGAATAACGCCACCGTTACCTTTGAAGAACGCCGGCGCGCGCTGGGCTTTTGCATTTATTGCTGGCTCGGTCTGGCTGCGCTGGCCGTCGTGATCTGGGCGAGCTTTGCCTATCTCGCCATCGAACCGCGGCGCCTCTTTACCGCCGAATCGCGCGGCTACATGGCCGAGTTTGTGAGGCGGTTTTTTCCGCCCGACATGTCTGCCGATTTTCTGCAAAAAATCGGCAAGGGCGCGCTCGAGACGCTGGCTATTTCCGCCGTTGGCACCCTGCTTGCCACAGCGGCAGGCCTCGCGCTGGCCTTGCCGGCATCGGGGCGTTTCGGTGGTGCGGCCAAGGCGTTGACGCGGTTTTTCCTTAACTTTCTGCGCTCGGTGCCCGAGCTGGTGTGGGCGGCGCTGATGGTGCTCGCCGCCGGCCTCGGGCCCTTCGCCGGCACGCTGGCGCTGGCCTTGCACACCTCCGGTGTGCTCGGGCGGCTGTTCGCCGAATCGCTGGAGAACGCGCCGACCGAACCGGCGCGCGCGCTGGCCGAAAGCGGCGCGCCGGCCGGTCTGACCTTCATCTACGGCACGCTGCCACTGATCACGCCGCAACTCATTGCCTACAGCCTCTACCGCTGGGAAATGAACATACGCATGGCCACGGTGCTCGGTTTTGTCGGCGCCGGCGGGCTGGGGCAGATGCTTTACTACGAGTTGTCGCTGCTGCATGAAGCGCAGGCGAGTACGGTCATCATCGCCATGCTGGTGCTGGTGGTGTTCGTCGACGCCATCAGCGCCCGGGTGCGCCGCGCTCAGATGCGCGCGGGCGGCTGATTGGCCATGCGCATGAACCGCCTCGCCAAGGAAACCAGCCCCTACCTGCAGCAGCACGCGGGCAATCCGGTCGATTGGTTTGCCTGGGGAGAGGAGGCCCTGGCGCGGGCGCGCGACGAGGGCAAGCCGATCCTGCTGTCGGTGGGCTACTCGGCCTGCCACTGGTGCCATGTGATGGCGCACGAGTCCTTTGAGGACACAGAAGTGGCCGCGGTGATGAACCGCCTGTTCGTCAACATCAAGGTCGATCGCGAAGAGCGGCCCGACCTCGACCAGATTTATCAGAGCGCACACCACCTGCTGACGCAGCAAAACGGCGGCTGGCCGTTGACGATGTTTTTGACGCCCGAGGGCACGCCGTTTTTCGGTGGCACGTATTTTCCCAAGACCGCGCGCTACAACCGGCCGGGCTTTGCCGATTTGTGCGAACGCGTGGCTTCGATGTATCGCGAGCGCCAGCCCGAAATACGCGAACAAAACGCTTCGCTGCTCGAAGCCCTTGCGCGCATGCAACCGTCGGGCGCCGTGCATCACTCGGAGTTTTCGGCCGAGCCCGTGGACGGGGCGGTGGCCTCGCTCAAGGCCGCGTTCGATCCGCAGTTCGGCGGCTTTGGTGGCGCGCCAAAGTTTCCGCATCCGACCGATCTCGAATTGCTGCTGCGCCGTCATGCCTCGAACGGCGACAGCCAGGCCTTGCACGCCGCGCTGTTTACCCTGGAGAACATGGCGCTGGGCGGCATTTTTGACCAGCTCGGTGGCGGCTTCGCCCGCTACAGCACCGATGCGCAGTGGGCGATTCCACATTTCGAAAAAATGCTCTACGACAACGGCCCGCTGCTCTCGCGCTATGCCGATGCCTTTGCCGCGACCGGCAATGTCCTGTACCGCGCTATCACTGAGCAAACCGCCGACTGGGCGATGCGTGAAATGCAATCAGCCGAGGGCGGTTATTACTCGGCTTTCGACGCCGACTCCGAGGGCGAGGAAGGCCGGTTTTATGTCTGGACGCAAGAACAGGTTGCCGCCGCGATCACCGCGGATGAGTATGCGGTGCTGGCGCCACACTACGGCCTCGAGCGCAGCCCCAACTTCGAGGGCAGGCACTGGCACTTTCTTGTCGCGGTGCCGTTGACCGAAATTGCGACAAAGCTCGGCTGCGGCGTCGGGCGATGCGAGGCGTTGCTGGCGAGCGGTCGCGACAAGCTGCTCACCGTGCGCGGCGAGCGTGTGTGGCCGGGCCGCGACGAAAAGATCCTCGTCGCCTGGAACGCGCTGATGATCGCCGGCATGGCGCGCGCGGCGCGCGTGTTCGGTCGCCCCGACTGGCTGGCTTCGGCGCGCAAGGCCCTCGCCTTCATTCGTGCCACCATGTGGCAGGCGCGCAGCGACGCGGCCGGAGGCGAGCGCCTGCTCGCCACGTACAAGGACGGCCGCGCCCACCTCAATGCCTATCTGGACGATTACGCGTTCCTGCTGGCGGCGCTGCTCGAGCTGATGCAGACGGACTTTCGCGTCGATGAATTCGATTTCGCCGAGGAACTGGCCGAAGTGCTGCTGGAGCAATTCGAAGACCGCGCGGGCGGCGGCTTTTGCTTCACCAGCCACGACCACGAGCGCCTGATCCAGCGCACCAAGCCCGGCCACGACAACGCCACGCCCTCGGGCAACGGCGTCGCCGCGCTGGCGCTGCAACGTCTCGGACATATCGGTGGCGAAACGCGATTTCTGACCGCGGCCGAGCGCTGCATCGCGCTGTTTTATCCGGCCATGCGCAAAAGCCCGGGCGGCTACGCCACGTTGTGCATGGCGCTGGAGGAATACCTGACACCACCCGCGGTACTGGTGCTGCGCGGTGATGAAGAAGAGATGACCCGCTGGAGGGCCGCGCTGGACGGGGCGAGCCAGGGGTTTCGCCGAGAATTCCCGGCGCCTAGCGAGCAGCTTCGGCCTGCCGGCCGAAGCACGCTCTGTAAGGGTTTCCAGCCGATGACACTGGTGATTGCGGTGCCGTCAAAGTCCCAGCGCCTGCCGCCGCTGCTGGACAAACCGGCACCGTCAAGCGGTGTCAGCGCGTACCTGTGCCGCGGTATGACGTGTCTTGCCCCGGTGAACACGCTGCCTGCGCTCGAAGACCTGCTCGCCGCCCGGCCCTGAGCGGCGCGCTAGCGCCCGTGCCGGATGAAGTCGAGTATTTCGCCGCCCAGTCTGTCATCCGCGGTGTCCATGGCAGCGATGATAGAAGTGTGATTGTGGCCTTCGAGCCACAGCGTGCGCGGCGCGCGGTTTTGCGCCTGTGCCAGCCGGTGTGCGAGTTCGATGCAATGGATGTCGATGAGCGGATTGTCGAACTCGGCCATCGCAATCATTGTCGGCACGCTCGCCGCGTTGATGTGGCTCACCGCGGAGCAGTCCTCCTGCAAGGCGGCGTCCTCGCCGTAATACGCGGCGACCTTGCTGCGGTTGGGATTGTCGGCGCGCATTTCTGCGCGCACGCGGCCGCTGACCACGATGTGGCCGGCGATGCGCGGGCCGTCCTTGCCGTGCCGCCGCGCGTCATAGGCATATGAGCCGGTGTGCGCCGCGCCGGCCGAGTGTCCCATCAGGAAAATACGCGCCGGGTCACCGCCAAACCGGGCGATGTTGGCGCGCGTCCAGGCGAGGGCGCCGGCGACGTCATCGCTGGCGGCCGGGTATTTAAACTCGGGTGCGAGCCGGTATTCCATGTTGACGCCGACCACGCCACCGCGCGCCAGGCGGCGCAGCACATTGCCATAGACCTCGGGCGTGCGTTCCTTGTCGCCCTCGACAAAGGCGCCGCCGTGCGCAAACACCACCACCGGCGCCGCGCCGTTTTCTTTCGTGACGCCATCGGGTACGTACACATCGAGCACCTGGCGCGCGTGCGCTGCGTAAGCGATGTCGCGCGTCGTGGTGATGCCCTCGCGCGGCGTCTGTGCCAGCACGGCACTGTATAGCGCGATGGTTTCGCGCACGTGGCCGCCGACATTGGTTCCCCAGACCGGACCGATCTCGGCCATGCGCGCGGCCAGGGCGTCGGGAATTTGCGGCAGGTTCAAAGAGGGCGCGGGCATGGGCTGGACTCAGGTGTCGAACCGGATACCGGTAAAGCGCAATTGTGACAGTTCCTCGATGGCGTAGCGCACGCCCTCGCGACCAAAGCCCGAACGCTTGGCGCCGCCGAAGGGATACATGTCGAGCCTGAAGCGGCTGGCTTCGTTGACCCACAGCGAACCGACCTCAAAATCCTCGGAAAAGCGCATCGCCTGCTTCAGGCTGCGCGTGAACAGCGCACCCTGCAAACCGAAAATGGAGTCGTTGGCCATGGCCAGCGCGTCATCGGCGTCGCGCGCCGATTCGACGGTGACGATGGGGCCGAAGGCTTCGTCACGCCAGACGCTGGAATCGCGCGGCGCACCGGCGATGATGCCGGGGCTGACGATGCAGTCGCGGCGCTGCGGTTCGAGTGCAATGCGCGCACCGCGCTGCCGCGCATCCTCGACCATGGCCATCACGCGGTCGGCGGCGGCCATCGACACCATCGGGCCGACGTCGGTTTTTTCGTCATCGGGATCGCCGACCTTGAGCGCGCGCGAGGCCGCGACAAAAGCCTCGAGAAAGGCCTCGTACACCGGCGCCTCGACAATGATGCGCTGCGCCGAAATGCATTGCTGGCCGCTGGCCTCGAAGGCCGCAGAGGCGATGCGCTTGGCTGCATCGGCGATGTCGGCATCGGCCAGAATGATGTTGGCCGCACTGGAGCCGAGTTCGGCGAGGAATTTTTTTGCGCCGGCAGCGCGCGCCAGCGCATCGCCGGCCGCCGTGCCGCCGGTAAAGGTGACCGCCATGACGCGCTCGTCGGCGGCGAGGGCCGCGGCCGGTGCGCGGTCGCCGGTCAGTACGTTGAACAGGCCATTGGGCAGGCCCGACTCGGTAAAGAGTTCCGCCACGCGCAGCGCCACACGCGTACCCGCGGGGTGCGGCTTGACGACAATGGCGTTGCCCGCCACCAGCGCCGGCGCGACCTTCTGGATCAACAGGTTGATCGGCGCGTTAAAGGGCGTGATGCCGGCGACGACGCCGTAGGGGTAACGACGCGTGAAGCCCATGCGGCCGGCGCCGGTGGGGGCGGCATCGACCGGTATGGTCTCGCCGCGCAAGCCTTGCGCCTCGGTCGCGGTGGCGCGTAAAAAGGCCGCCGAGCGGTTGGCCTCGAAACTCGCGGCGCGGCGCGGCTTGCCGATGTCGCGGATCAGCATGGCGGTGATCTCAGGCGCGGCTTTTTCCACCAGCGCCGCGGCGGCATTGAGCCAGCCGGTGCGCTGCGCGAGGCTTGCCTTGCGGTTGGCGACATAGGCGGCGTGCGCGCTTTGTGTCGCGCGCAGCACGCAGGCGGCGTCGGCTTCGGTCAGCTCGGCCGCGGGCGCGAGGTCCACCGGCGACACCAGCGTCGTCGCCTGGCCGGTGACGGCGACCGTCTTGCCGTCGATAAAGGGTTCGAGTCTTTGCAGGGCCATGGTGTCGTGTGCTTTGAATGTGGTCAGAGCTTGGGCAGGTTTGCGCCGTTGACGACGCGCGTCCATTTGTCGATTTCGCCGCGCATGAACTGGCCGAAGTCCGGGGCCGAGCCGCCCATGACATCAAAGCCCTGCTTGGTCAGCGCTTCGCGCACTGCCGGCAGCGCGAGCGCCTTCTGCCCCTCGGCGTTGAGTCTGGCGACGATGTCGGGTGGCGTGCCGGCCGGCGCGACAAAACCGAACCAGGCGACGACATCAAAGCCGGCGAGGCCGGCCTCAATGACGGTGGGGACTTCCGGCATGGAGGGCAGGCGCTTGGGCGAGGTGACGGCGAGCAGCTTGATCTTGCCGCTCCTGGCCAGCGACACCGCGTTGGGGGCGTTGGGGAACATGATGGCGACTTCGTTTTTCATTACCGCCGTCACCGCCTCGGGCGAACCCTTGTACGGGATGTGCGTGGCCTTGACCCCGGCGAGGGTGTTGAACAGTTCGCCGGCGAGATGCATCGATGTGCCGTTGCCGGCCGAGGCATAGTTGACCGTGCCCGCAGGCTGGCCCTTCAGCCAGGTGACGAGCTCCCTCACCGAAGCGACCGGGGTTTCGTTGGAGGCGATCAGCACGTTGGGGCTGGAGGCGAGGGCGATGACCGGCACGAAGTCGCGCAGCGCGTCGTAGGGCATTTTTGCGTACAGCGCCGGGTTGATGCCGTGGGAGCTGATGGACGCGAGCATGATGGTGTAGCCGTCCGCCGGCTGGCGTGCGACATAATCGCCGGCGATGTTGCCGCCGGCGCCGGGCCGGTTTTCGACGACAAAGGACTGGCCGAGGCTTTTGCTCATCTGCTCGGCCACCACGCGGGCGAGAATGTCCGAGGTCGAGCCCGGCGACAGCGTGACGACCACGCGCACCGGCTTGGTCGGCCATGCCTGTCCAGAGCCGGTCGAGGCGACCTGTGCCAGCGCCTGGGACGGTGCCGCAAGCGCGGCGGTGATGGCGAGCGTCGCGGCCAGCAGACCCGGACGCAGGGCGGTTATAAGGCGTGAAGTGCGAATCAAGATGGTCTCCCTGGGTTTTGGCTCGGATCGGGTTATGGCGCGAGGGGCGGGGGGGCGCACGATGCGGGCTGGCCTGAAGCGTGGTGCGCTGCAGGCAGCGCGAAGTCGGCACCGAGTTTGACCAGACGGTCAAGACCTGTCAAGCCACGGTTCGTTACAGCCACGGTCCGTTACGGGGCGCATCCGGATGCCGTCGCTTGGACGGTGTGGCAAGGCACAAGTTTGACTGATCGGTCAATAAACGGTAAGGTTCTATCATCCCGCTTTTCGCAAAATGTCTTTTCGTCCTATCTACGCAACAAAGAGGAGCCCCGATGTCCGCTGCCCGTCACCCCCTGCCCCCCGAACTCGTCGGCGTCCCGCTGGACGATGTGATGTCCCGCTACACCGGCCGCTTCAGCCAGAAAAAGCCCGACTGGGCCGCCTTCGAGGACGCCAAGATCGAGGGCTTCAAACGCGCCCAGCACCGCTTCATCGGCGCCGGCGGCTCGGGCAAGCACAACGACCCGTCGGTGATTCCGGCGCGCGGTTTCACGCTGTCCATCATGTATGTCGAGCCGGGCCAGGGCAACGCCGCCCACACGCACGAGGTCGAGGAGATTTTTTTCGTGCTCGATGGCATTCTGACGGTGTTCATCGAGGACGAGCAGGGCGGCCGGCGCGAGGCGCGGCTGACCAAATGGGAGTGCATCGCCTGCCCGCCCGGCGTCATCCACGGCTACGTCAACGACAGCCTTTCGCCGGTGTATTTCCAGGTCATGCTCGGTCGCGCCAAGCCCGAGACCATGGGTTACGCCGACGATGAACTGTATGCGCGACGCGCCGCCCATCTGGTGGATTCCGCCGCGAAGACCGCCTGATCCCCCGGCCAGGCGCTGAACAAAGGGGGTGATACCCCGTTTGAACCCAGAACCCTGTTGAAGCCCGGGCAGGAAGCGCTTGAGGGGACGGTATTCCTGCTGGTTCAGGGGTTCTTGCCGCGTTACCGCGCTGTTGGCATTTCCCGCCAGCCTGCTAAAATCCGCGCCCATGCGCCGCAAGCCCGTTTCCGCCAAAGTCCGACCCGGTGCCGCCGCTGCACCGGTGGCTGTCCATCGTGAATCGAGCCTCGCCGCCGCCGGTGGTGCCACGCCGCGCATGCGCGAGAGTTCGCTGCGCACGCGCGAGGCGATTCTCGCCGCCGCCACCACGCAGTTCGCCGAGAACGGCTTTTACGCCGCGCACATGGACGAGATCGCCGTGCGCTCGGGCATCCAGAAGAACGTCCTCTACTACTACTTCGGCAGCAAGGAAGGCCTTTTTACCGCAGTGCTTGAGCGCACTTACGAGTCGATCCGCGCCCACCAGGAAGCGGCCGGCATCGGCGACCTCGATGCCGATCCGGTCGAGGCGATGCGCAAACTGGTGTTCTTCACCGGCCAGAACTGGGGCCGCCATCCGGAGTTCCTGCGCCTGTTGCAAAGCGAGAACATCAACAAGGGCCGCCACATCAAGGCGTCCAAGACCATTCCGCGCATGTACAACCCGCTGCTGGACGCCATCCGCGACCTGCTCGGGCGCGGCGCCGCCGCCGGGGTGTTCCGCAAGGACATCGACCCGATCGACCTGTACATTTCCATCACCTCGCTGTCGGCGCACTACGTCAGCCACCAGCACACCTTCGAGGCGATTTTCCAGCGCCGGCTGATGACCCCGCAGCGGCTGAAACAACGCCTCGAGCACGCCGCCGACATGGTGGTGCGCTACCTGCTGTGCGATCGCGCGCCGGCGGCCCGCTCCCGCGCCAAAGCCCGCGCGCGCTAGCGCACACCCGACAGTGCCAACCCGCATTCGAAATCGCACCCGGCCGGGGCGCGGTGTGCGCCATGCGCATGTCCGGATGCGCGGCTTGACTTTTCTTGACCGCTAGGTCAATCTCGATTCGCATCCGGCACCGGTGCCAGACCGCGCGCCGGGCGCGTCTGTCCCGCGCTATTCGCTATTCGCTATTCGTTATAGACGGCCGGACAGTCGCTCCCCCCACACAGTAAAGAGGATTCTCATGACCGCCATACTCCGCGTCATCGCCATCGCGCTTTGTGCCTGTTCCATGCTGGCCGCGACTGCGCAGGCGCAGCCGGCCAAGCCGGCGCCCTACCCGTCCAAGCCGGTGCGCTGGATCGTGCCCTTCCCGCCGGGTGGTGCAACCGACCTGCTCGGCCGCTTTGTCGCGCTGCGCCTGTCCGAGGTCTGGGGGCAGCCGGTGGTGATTGAAAATCGCTCCGGTGCCAGCGGCACCATTGGTTCGGACCTGGTGGCCAAGGCCGCGCCCGACGGCCTGTCCTTTGTCGTCGGCACCACCTCCAGCCACGCCGTGTCGCCGGCGCTCAATCCAAAAATCCCCTATGACAACCTGCGTGATTTCACGCCGGTGGCACTGATCGCGACCTTCCCCAACGTGCTGGTGGTGCACCCTTCGGGACCGAAGACGCTGGCCGAACTGATTGCGCAGCTCAAGGCGAATCCCGGAAAACTGAGCTATGGCAGTTCGGGTAACGGCAGCTCCACCCACCTCACCGGCGAGTTGTTCCAGCAGGCAACCGGCACGCAAATGGTCCACGTGCCCTACAAGGGCACCGGCCCGCTGCTCAACGACCTGATGGCCGGCCATGTGCCGCTCGGCTTTGACCAGATCACCGCGATTTTGCCCTTCACGCAGTCGGGCCGCCTGCGTGCGCTCGGCGTGGCAAGCCTCGAGCGCAGCAACGTCTCCCCCGATGTGCCGGCCATCGCCGAGGTGGTGCCCGGCTTCGAGGCTATTGCCTGGATGGGCCTGCTCGGTCCGGCCGGCCTCGCGCCCGATATCGTGGCCAAGATCAACGCCGACATCCGCCGCGTGCTGCAATCGCCCGAAGGCCAGCAAAAGCTGCGTGAACTGGGCGCCACGCCCGGTGCGCTGGCGCCGCCGGCATTCGGCGAGTTCGTGCGCAAGGACACCGAAAAGTGGCGGGCGCTGGTAAAGAGCGCCAACATCAAGGCGGAGTGAACCCCCGGCCGATGCCGGCCCGCATGTTTTGCATTCGACAGGCGACCCGCGTCGTCGCCTGAACAATTTTCAGCCTATCCCGAAAGGACGCACCAATGAACCCGATATTCACCCGCCGCGTCGCTCTGGCCGCGCTCGCCGCCGCCTGTCTCGTTGCAGGCGCGCCGCTTGCCCAGGCGCAGCCGGCAAAATTTCCGACCAAGCCGATACGCCTCATCGCGCCCTTCGCCCCCGGCGGCGCGCTCGACCTGATTGCGCGCACCGCGGCGCAGGTGATGTCGGAGCAACTCGGCCAGACGGTGGTGGTGGAGAACCGCGCCGGCGCGGCCGGTGCCATCGGTTCGGAGTTCGTGGCGCGTGCGCCTGCCGACGGTTACACGCTGCTGCTCGGGGCAACCACGACCCACGGCATCAACCCGGTGCTGCAAAAACTGCCCTATGACGCGATCAAGGATTTCGCGCCGGTGTCGCTGGTGGCGACCATTCCCCACATCATCGTCATCAACCCGCAACTGCCGGTCAACACCATCCAGGAATTCATCGCCTATGCCAAGGCCAAGCCGGGGCTCACCTACGGTTCGGCTGGCACCGGCTCACCGCACCATCTCGCCGGTGAAATGCTCAAGATGCTCGCCGGCGTGAACGTGGTGCACGTGCCCTACAAGGGTTCGGGCCCGGCCATGTCCGACCTCATCGGCGGGCAGATCCAGTTCATGTCCATCGAGTACACCGCCGCCGCCGGCAACCTCAAGGGCGGCAAGCTGAAGGCGCTTGCCGTCGCCACGCCGCAGCGCGTGCCGGGCATAGATCTGCCGACGCTGGCCGAAGCCGGCCTGCAGGGCTTTGAAGTCACCGCCTGGTATGCGATCTACGCACCGGCCGGCACGCCGCCCGACATTGTCGCGGCGCTGCAGGGCGCCCTCGCCAAAGGCCTGCGTTCGGGCGATGCCCGTGACAAGCTTGCCAGCCTGAACGCCACCGCCGTTGGCAGCACCCCTGAAGCCCTCAACACCCACATGCGTGCCGAGATGGAGCGCTGGGGGCGCGTCATCAAGGCCGCTAACGTCAAACCCGACTGAACTGAAGAACTGAACCGACCATGCGCATGATCATCAAGCACGAAAAGGACACACCGCAATGAAGCCTGCCGCATTCGACTATGCCGTGCCGGCGACGGTTGCCGAAGCGGTCGCGCTGCTGGCGCAGCACGAGGGCGCGGCCAAACCCATCTCCGGCGGGCAAAGCCTGATGCCGGTGCTCAACTTCCGCCTTGCCGCGCCCTCGTTGCTGGTGGATTTGCGCAAGCTGCCCGACCTCGATCGCATTGTCGTCGCCGCCGAGGGCACGCGCCTTGGCGCCCGGGTGCGCTGGCGCGACATCGAAAAAAGCGCCGCGCTGGCCGCAGCCGGCGGCCAACCGTTGCTTTGCGCCGGTATCGAACACGTGGCGCACTACCAGATACGCAATCGCGGCACCGTCGGCGGCAGCATCGCGCACGCCGACCCGGCGGCCGAAATGCCCGGCCTTGCCGTGGCGCTCGATGCGCGCATTCGCATCGTCGGCGTCGCCGGCGAGCGCGTCGTCGCGGCGGCTGATTTTTTCACCGGGCCCTTGTCAACCGTGCTCGGCCATGACGAATTGATCGTCGAAGTGCTGCTGCCGGCCTGGCCTGCGGCGCGGCGCTGGGGTTTTGAGGAATTTGCACGCCGCCGCGGCGACTTTGCGCTGGCCGGCGCCGCGGTCTGGTTTGACCTTGATGCCGGCGGCCGTGCCGCCAACGCCCACGTCGGCGTCATCGGCCTCAGCGACCGGCCACGCCGGCTTGCCGCTGTCGAGTCCGTGCTCAACGGCAAGCTGCCTGATGCCGCAACCATTGCCGCGGCGTCGGCCGCCGCATCGTCCGCGGTCGATCCGCTCAACGACATTCACGCCAGCGCGGACTACCGCCGCGCGCTCGCCGCGACCATGGTCGGGCGCGCGCTCACCACCGCTGCTGCGCGGTAAAAAAAGCACAAAAGGAAGAGAGCATGCCCACACAATTTGAAGTCAACGGCAGGGCCGTCGAGGTCGAGGTCGAGCCGCGCATGTCGCTGGCCGACTGCCTGCGCCATGAACTGCACCTCACCGGCACCCATGTCGGCTGCGAGCACGGCGTGTGCGGCGCCTGCACCGTGCTCATTGACGGCGAGGCGGTGCGCGCCTGCCTCACGCTGGCGGTACAGGTCGAGGGGCGCAAGGTCGTCACCGTCGAGGGTTTGTCCAGCGAGGCGGCGCTGTCGCCCCTGCAGGCTTCGTTTCGCCGC
This sequence comes from uncultured Bordetella sp., assembly GCA_964385505.1. Taxonomy (GTDB): domain Bacteria; phylum Pseudomonadota; class Gammaproteobacteria; order Burkholderiales; family SG8-39; genus CAITSH01. Next base: position 7,872 of record CAYLPI010000004.1, on the reverse strand, counting down.
CACAATGCGCTGCAATGCGGCTTTTGTACGCCGGGCATGATCACCACCGCCCATGCGTTGTTGTCCGAAGAACCCGACTGCGACGCCGACCGCGTGCGCGAAGTGCTTTCGGGCAACATCTGCCGCTGCACCGGCTACATCCCCATCGTCGAGGCGGTGCTCGATGCACGCGCCGCCTACAAGAACGGGGGGAAATAGCCATGGCCCAGCCCCTGCGCAAACCCGCCGCCGACAAAAAACGCTATGTCGGTTCATCCATCGAACGCATCGAGGACCTGCGCTTTTTGCGCGGCAAGGGCACCTATGTCGATGACGTGATACTCGAGCAGGACGTGCTGCACGCGGTGATCCTGCGCAGCCCCGTCGCCCACGGCCGCATTCGCGGCATCGACGCGAGTGCCGCGCGCAAGATCGAGGGCGTGCACGCGATCATCACCGCCGAGGACATCATCGCCTCGTGCGGCGCGGTGCCGCTGATCCCGATCCGCCTGCACCCGATACCGGTGCTCGAGCCGTACAAGCAGCCGGTCATCGCCTCCGACAAGGTGCGGCACGTCGGCGAGCCGGTCGCCGTCATCGTCGCAGTGAGCGCCGCCATCGCCGAGGACGCGATGAACGCCATCGAACTCGACATCGAGTCGCTGCCGGTGGCCGCCGATGTGGCGAGCGCCGTCGCCAAAAAGGACGGCGCCCTCCTGTTCGAGGGCACCGACAGCAATGCGCCGCTGACCTACACCGCCAAAAAGGGCGACGCCGATGCGGTATTTGCCGGCGCACCCTACACGCGCCGCGAGCGCTTTGAAGTGCAGCGCATCACCGCAATGACGATGGAACCGCGCGGCCTGATGGCGGTCTGGGACACGGCGACCGGAACGCTGATGGTGTATGGCGCGGCCAAGGTGCCGTTCTTTAACCGCGGCGCGGTGGCACAGATGCTGGGCATGGAAAAAGACGCGGTGACGCTGATCGAGAACGACGTCGGCGGCAGCTTTGGTGCGCGCGGCGAGTTCTATACCGAGGACTTCCTCATTCCCTTTGCCGCGCGCCACCTCGGCCGTGCGGTCAAATGGATTGAAGACCGGCGCGAAAACCTGTTGTCCATGAACCAGGCGCGCGAATGCGACGCCGATATCGAGATCGCCTGCGACCGCGACGGCATTATCCTCGCCTTTCGCGGCACGATGAACTACGACCTCGGCGCCTATCCGCGCACCAACGGCCTGGTGGCGCCGCGCAACCTGACACAGTTCGTCTGCGGCCCCTACCGCGTCACCAACATCGACCTGTCATGCCGTTGCGTGTTTACCAACAAGACCGGTTCGGGAACCTTCCGCGCGCCCGGGCGCTTTGAAAGCAATTTTTTCGGCGAACGCCTGGTCGATATGGCGGCGCAGGACCTCGGCCTCGACCCGGTGGAAATGCGGCGCAAGAACGTGCTGACCGAGCGCGACATGCCCTGGGCGCTGCCGACGATTTCGCCCTCGATCGTACCGAACACATCCGATACCTCGTGCGACAGCGGCGATTACCGCAACACCCTTGATCGCTGCGTGCAGGATTTCGGTTGGGCGAAGAAACGCGAACTGCAGGGCAAACTCATTGATGGCCGCTACCACGGCATCGGCTTTGGCTGCTTCATTGAAGGCGGTGCGTCCGGGCCGCGCGAGAACGCCAGGCTGCGCCTGGACAAGGACGGCAGGGTCACGGTCAGCGTCGGCTCCACCGGCGTCGGCCAGGGCCTGGAGACGGTGCTGCTGCAAATCGCCGCCGACGCGCTCGACATGCCCATGGACGACATTCGCCTATTACACGGCTCGACCAACCTGCTGCGCGAGGGCTGGGGCTCGTATCACTCGCGCTCCACCGTCATGGGCGGCTCGGCCATCCTCAACGGCGCCGAGAACCTGAAGGCGATGATCCGCGACAAGGCCGCGGCGTTGCTCGGCTGCAGCGCGGCCGAGGTGCATGTCGCCGGCGGCGAGGCGGTGTCGCCAAAGGGCAATGCCGTGTCCTTCGCGCAGATCGCCGAAACAGCGCACATTGAAGTGGACGGCACGTTTGCCAGCCATCACCACACCTATGCCTACGGCGCCGCCGCGGCGCATGTCGCGGTCGATCCGGGCACCGGCGGCGTCGAGCTGATTGATTATCTGGTGGTCGAGGATGTCGGCCGCGCCATCAACCCGCTGACGGTGCACGGCCAGGTCATCGGCGGCACGGTGCAAGGCCTTGGCGGCGTGTTCCTTGAGCACCTGGTGTACGACAGCGAGGGCCAGCTCTTGACCGGCTCGCTCGCCGATTACCTCGTGCCGACCGCAACCGACTACCCGCAGGTGCGCGCCGTGACACTGGAGCAGTATCCGTCGCCGCTCAACCCGCTCGGCGCCAAGGGCGCCGGCGAGGGTGGCACCATTGTCGTCGGCGGCGTCATCGCCAATGCGCTCGCCAACGCGCTGTCGTCGTTGCGGGTCCAGCCGAACGTGATGCCGCTGTCGCCGATGCGGGTGTGGCAGATGGTGGACGGCGCGCGGCGCAAGAGCGCGTAGGCAAAAGACGAGAGACGACAGACGACAGACGATAGGTTGGAAAGGGCCGCCAGTCGGCCTTGTCCAGCCATCGACAGCGGCGTGCAGCACTGACACGGAGGGCCGGATGGTCGTAGCGAAAAAGAAGTCGGTGCCTGCGCGCGAACAGTTCGCCGAAGACGCCGGCCCGAGAATGCGACGCTGGGACGAGCAGCGCTGGTTGATCGACAACACCATCCGTGCGGTTGGCATCGAGTGGGACCAGCCGCGCCTCGGCAACTACGCCACCGCCTGCGGTCCGCTGGCGACAGGGGACATCGCGGCCATCCGTGCTCGGGTGCAAAAATACGCCGACATCAACCCGGCCTTCGAGGCCGCGGCGCGGCGACGCGAGGCGGTGGCGCGGCAGGCGCAGGCCGACAAGCACCCGGTCACGGCGCGTGATAATTATTTCATTGCCTCGGTGTTCTGGGCGGCATCGCAATGGACGCTGCTTGCCAATGACGCCCACAACCACGCCAACAACACGCGCAAGCGCGAATGCTTTGCCGCCTATGCCGGCCTCGCCGACCATCAGGTGGAAGCGGCCTGGATCACGCTGCCCGGCGGCAAGAAAATGCCCGGCTGGTTTCACCTGCCCTATGGTTATAAATCGGGACGCGTACCCGCCGTGGTGTCCATCCCCGGCATGGACGGCTTCAAGGAATCCAATATCGCGCTCGCCGGCGACCGCTGGCTGTCGCGCGGCATCGCGGTGCTGGTCATCGACGGCCCGGGGCAGTATGAGAGCGCACTGCTCGACATCCCGTTCAGCGTGCCGGCCTGGAAAGCCGCCGGCAAGGCGGCCTACGAATGGCTGGGCCGGCGCGCCGAGATCGACGCCGGGCGCGTCGGCATCATAGGCAACAGCTTCGGTTCGTTTTTCGCCACCGTCGCCGCCGCCTGGGAGCCGCGCTACCGCGCCGTCGGCGTGTCGTCGATCTGCTTTGAACCGGGTGGTGAGACGATTTTTGATCAGGCCTCGCCGACTTTCAAGCGCCGTTTCATGTACATGTCGGCCATCGCCGATGAGGCGCGCTTCGAGCGCTTGCGCAAAAGCATCACGCTCAAAGGCCACGCCGAACGCATACGCATGCCCTATCTGTGCGTCGCCGGTGAGCGTGATGAGTTATGCCCCATCATCTGGGCCGAGCGTACGCTGGGCGACATGCGCGGACCGAAGCAACTCGTCGTCTATCAGGAGTCGCGCCATACCGTGGGCAATGTGCCCTCGACCGTGCTCGGTCCCAATCCGCCCAGCCTCAGCGCCGACTGGATGCGCGACCGTCTGAACGGCCTTCCATTCGAGAGCGCGAGCTGGTTTGTCGAAGCGGGCGGCAATGTGCGCAAAACGACGCTCTGAGCGGCGCACGCCAACGACATGACTGACCACAGTGACCTCAGAGCCCTGAAAAACGCCGGACCCTTTGTCGGGCGGCCGGTCGAGCGTGTCGAGGATGGCCGCTTTTTACAGGGTGCCGGCACCTACCTTGCCGACATGTCGCGCGCCGGCATGTTGTCGGCGGCCATCCTGCGCAGCCCGGTCGCCCATGGCCGCATCCGTTCCATCGACACCACCGCCTGTCTGGCGATGCCCGGTGTTGTCGCGGTGATCACCGCCGCCGAAGTCGGCGCCAATGTCGGCGAAGTGCCGCGCATTCCGCTGCGCCAGGAGACCCACCCCTCGCTGCTGGTGTTCGAGCAATCGGTGATCGCCGTCGGCAGGGTACGTTACGTCGGTGAGCCGGTGGCGGTGGTGGTCGCCGACACCCGCGCCCGCGCCGAGGACGCGCTCGAAGCCATTGTGCTCGACATCGAGGAACTGCCCGTCGTCAGTGATCGCGACACGGCCGAGCGCGGCGACACGCTGCTGCACGAGGACGCAAAAACCAACTGCGCCATCACCCTGCGCGCCGTGCGCGGCGACGCCGACGCGGCGTTTCGTGACGCGCCCTATACGCGACGCGAACGCCTGAGCATGCACCGGCATACGGCGATTCCGCTCGAGACGCGCGGTCTGCTTGCCGACTGGGACGCGGTGCAGCGCCGGATGGTCGTCGATGGTGCGGGCAAGGTGCCGTTTGCCAATCGTCGCATCCTCGCCGGCATGCTGAAACTGGAAGAGTCGGCCGTCGATTTGCTCGAATGCGACATCGGTGGCGCGTTTGGCGCGCGCGGCGAGTTTTATCCCGAGGACTTCCTCATCCCATTCGCGGCAAAACACCTCGGCCGTCCGGTGAAATGGCTGGAGACACGCAGCGACCATTTTCTTGCCACCAACCACGCGCGCGACGCCGATTGCGACATCGAGATCGCCTGCACGCGCGACGGTGACATCCTGGCGCTGCGCGGCCACGCCCGCACCGACGTCGGCGCCTATTTGCGTACCGTTGGCGTCACGCCCTCGCGCAACATCGCGCAGGTGTGCTCCGGGCCCTATCGCATTCCCCACATCAGGATGGCGGTGGCGCTGATGATGACCAACAAGACGCCGGTGGCGACCTACCGCGCGCCCGGTCGTTACGAAACCGATTTTTTTCGCGAACGCCTGTTCGATCTCGTCGCCGCCGACCTCGGCATCGACCGCGTCGCATTCCGCCGCCGCAACCTCATCAGCGCCGCCGAGATGCCTTATGCGCTCGCCCGGGTCGAACCCTTTGGCGACGCCACCGAAACCGACAGCGGCGATTACGCGCTGACGCTCAATCGCTGCCTCGACGAATTCGACTGGCCGGCCAAGTCCGCGCTCAACGGCAAGCTGGTCGATGGCCGCCGCCATGGCATGGCGCTGGGCTGCTACATCGAGGGCGGTGCCTCCGGCCCGAGCGAGAACGTGCGCCTTGCGCTCGAGCCCGATGGCCGCTTTGCCGTATATACCGGATCATCTGCGGTGGGCCAGGGTCTGGAGACGGCATTCACGCAAATTGCCGCCGACGCGCTGGGTGTGCCGATGACGCGCATTCGCGGCGTGTTCCACGGTTCTACCACCGGTGTCGCCGAGGGCTTTGGCAGCTACAGCTCGCGCTCGACGGTGATGGGCGGCTCGGCGCTGCTCGGCGCCGCAACCAAGCTGCTGGGCATGATGCGCAACGCCGCTGCGGCCCGGTTTGCCTGCACGCCGGAGCAGGTGACGCTCAAAGATGGCAGGGCAATCGCGCCCGGCGGCGCCACGCTCACCTGGTACGAACTCGCCGGTACGCAAGGCCTTGTTGCCGAATTCACCTTTGCCAGTAAAAAGCGCACCTACAGTTATGGCGCACATGCGGCGCATGTCGCCGTCGATGTCGCCACCGGCGAGGTCGCCGTGCTCGACTACGTCGCCGTCGAGGATGTCGGGCGCATCATCAACCCGGCCACGCTGCACGGCCAGACCATAGGCTCGCTGGTGCAGGGCCTCGGTGGTGTGCTGCTCGAAGAACTGGTCTATGACGACCAGGGTCAGTTGCTGAGCGGTTCGTTGATGGACTACGCCCTGCCGCGCGCGGACAATTTTCCGCAGTTGCGGGCGGTGGTGCTTGAGCAGTACCCCTCGCCCAATAACCCGCTCGGCGCCAAGGGCGCGGGCGAAGGCGGCGTCATTCCGGTGGCCGGTGTCATTGCCAACGCCGTGGCCGCGGCGCTCGCGCCGCTGGGTGTTGAAATCCGCGACCTGCCGCTGTCGGCGCAAAACGTCTGGCGCCTGATTGAACACGCCGCCGGGCGCGCAAGCCAACCAAGGTAAGCACGGTGCCCAACGTAACGAAAGCAACACGATGATTTTCACGCATCTCATATGAAAAGGAACCGACCATGACGACTCTTGCCAGAAGCCTGTTGTTACGCGCACTTGCCGCCTGCATGCTCACCACGGCCTCGGGCGCGTTGCTCGCGCAGGGCGCCTGGCCGACCAAGCCGGTGCGGGTGATCGTCACCTTTACCGCCGGCGGTGCGGCCGATTTCACCGCGCGCCTGATCGGCGAAAAGCTGTCCGAAATGTGGAAGCAGCAGGTGATCATCGAAAACCGCATCGGCGCCGGCGGCAACATCGGCGTCGAGGCGGTGTTCCGCTCGCCGGCCGACGGCTATACGCTGCTACTCGCCTCGACGGCCAACCCGATCAACGTGGCGCTCTATTCCAAATTGCCCTTCGACCTGTTCAAGGATTTCACGCCCGTCGCGCTGGCGACCTCCTCGCCGATGGCGGTCGCGGTCAACCCGAGCTTCAAGGTCAATGACCTCAAGCAATTCACCACCGCGCTGCGCGCCGCGCCGGGCAAGGTCTCCTATGCCACCTGCGGCGTCGCCACCTCGCACCACTTTGCGTTCGAACTCTACAAGTCGCTGACCAAGACCTTCGCGCTGCACATCCCGTATCGCGGCTGCGCGGCAGCGGTGGTCGATACCGTCGGCGGACAGATCGACACGGTGATCTCCTCACTCAACACGTTGTTGCCGCACCAGGTCTCGGGCAAGCTGAAGATTCTGGCGGTGACCTCGAAAACCCGTTCCGCCTCGGCGCCCGATGTGCCGACCTTCAGCGAATCGGGCCTGCCCGAGCTCAAGGGCTTTGGCACCAGCGTTTACTACGGCTTCATGGCCCCGGCCGGTACGCCGAAGGAAGTGGTCGCCAAAATCGAAGCCGACGTGCGCAGGGTGGTTGCGATGCCCGACGTGGCGCAGCGCATCGTCGGCGGCGGCCTCGAGGTGGCGTTTGTCGGCGGCACCGAAATGGGCGCGCTGATGCGCGCCGACGCCGAGGACTTCAAGAAGATCATCACCTACGCCGGCATCCGGCCGGAGTAGGCGCACCGCCCCGGGCGGCGTTTCAGTCGTAGCCCGGCGGCGGCGCGAAGCCGCGGTGCGCGGTTTCGAGCAGACGCGCCAGCGCAATGCAGCGCAGGTCGGCGTAGTCGGGGCCGATGAGTTGCAGCCCGATTGGCAGCCCGATTGACAAGGCGCTTGGCAGCCCGACTGGCAGGCCGCCGGGAAGGCCCGTGGCCGATCGCGCGGCGGGAATCGTCGTCGCGGGCAGGTAGGCCACCGACGCAAGCGCGATCCAGAAATAGGTGTCGGCCATGGGCCGCACCGCCCCGTCAAGCTGCAATGTTTGTTCGGGTTTGGGCACGTCATGCATCAGCGGGAAGGCCGGCGTCGGCGACACCGGTGCGACCAGCACGTCAATGTCACGGAACCACCCCTCCCACGCGTCACGCAGTCGCTGGCGCTCGGCGTTGCGTTGCAACCACTCGCGGTGTGACTGCGTCAGTCCGCGCAGCATCAGCGCTTCGTAGCCGTGGTCGTTCGCATCGAGCCCGGCTGCCGCGGCAGC
>CAYLPI010000003.1:56646-62181 GCA_964385505.1 uncultured Bordetella sp. | reverse complement strand
CGACGAGCACCTCGCACTTGCCGAACACCTTTTGCGCGAACTCGAGCAGCGCCGGGCCGCGAAAGCGCAGCGCGTCGCCGTAATCCTGCGCCGACACGCCCAGCGTGACCTCGATGCGGCCGCGCGTCTGCGGCGTGTAGTCGGCGGCGCGCGTCTTCATCCATTCGCCGTGAATGGCGACGACATCGCCCCAGGTCACCAGCATGCCGGCGGCGTTGACGACATCGAGGTCGGGCATTTTCACGTCGATGACCTCGCAGCCGAGCTGGCGATAGGCGGCATAGACCGCGTCCATCACGGCGATCACCTCGGGTTCGAGCTTTTCATCGAAGTAGCCGATCGGCCGGCCGATACGCAAGCCCTTGACGGACTGGCCGATGGCGGCGGTGTACTCGGGCACCGCGTCGGCCGTGGTGTGCGGGTCGCGCAGGTCCTGCCCGGCAAGGATGTTAAGCAGCAGCGCATTGTCGGCGACAGTGCGCGTCAATGGCCCGACAGTGTCGAGCGTGCCCGACAGCGGCATGGCGCCGTAGCGTGACACGCGGCCGAACGTGGTCTTCATGCCGGCAAGGCCGCAAATAGCCGCGGGCAGGCGCACCGAACCGGCGGTGTCCGAGCCGAGCGCGCCGAACACCGTGCGCGAAGCGACCGACACCGCCGAACCGGCCGACGAACCGCCGGTGATGTAGTCGGCGTTCCACGGATTGCGCGCGTCGCCGAGAAAGGCGTTCTGGCCGGTCGGGCCGTAGGCGAATTCGGTCATGTTGAGCGTGCCGATCTGCACCTGGCCGGCGGCGTCAAGGCGTTCGAGCGCCGCAGCGGTGACCGGGGCGACCCAGTCGGCGCGGATTTTCGAGCCGCAGGTCGATATCTCGCCCTTGCGGTAATACATGTCCTTGTGCGCGAGGGGCACGCCGTGAATCGGGCCGCGCAGCTTGCCGGCCGCCAGTTCGGCGTCGCAGGCGCGGGCATTGGCGAGCGCCTTTTCCTCGTCGATGCGCACGAAGGCGTTGTAGTGCGGGTTGAGGCGCCGCGCCTTGGCGATGGCGGCGGTGGTCAGCTCGACCGAGGAGACTTTCCTGTCGCGTATGGCTTTTGCCGCTTCGCCCAGCGACAGATTGAGCATGTCGTCCATGTTCCCCATGTCAGACACCCGCCTTGGTCAGTTCGCGCGCCGCCTGCAGACCCAGCGTGTCGTGATCGAAGGTGAGGTGCTTGCGCGCCTCGGCGAATTTTTCGACAGTGGGCCCGGCGGTGGCGGCGATTTGCTGCGCGCGCTCGGCGCTGATCGCCCAGCCGGTGCGGCGCGCGGTCGAAAGAATGTCCTCTGCGGTGGGCTTGCTCATGAAATCTCCGGGATAAAACGCCGTGAAGGACGGCGCAAACCTTGGCCTGCTGTCGCGCGGGGAGCGCGAGGATGGAATATGCCAGAATGTCGCCGCTTGGGCACGCCCGCCGCGCATTCCCATGCGGCAAGGGGCTGCCCCCACCCCGCTGGAGGCCCGATGAAACTGAAGACACTGAAACACCTTATCGCGATTGTCCCCGCCCTGCTCTGGGCGCCGCTCGCGGCCGCCCAAGGCGTCATCATTGACGCTGGCGGCGTGGCCGAGGCGATGGCGCGCAACGCCCTGGTCTGGGACGTGCGCCCGGCCGAGGCCTTTGCCCGGGGCCACATCCCCGGCGCGCTCAGCATCGGTGACGCGCCGGCGGTGCTGCGCGACGCCAACACCGAAGACTTCATCGCCACGGCGCAGATCGAAAAGCTGCTGGGCGCCGCCGGCATCGACCCGGCGCGCGAGGTCGTCGTCTATGGCAGCCGCGGCGGCTGGCAGGCCTATTTCGGCCAGTACACGCTGCAATACTTCGGCGCGCAGAACGTTCGCGTCTATCACGAGGGCGCGGAAGACTGGGGCGGTGCGGGACGTTCGCTTGCCCAAGGCCCTGCCGCCGGCAAGGCGATCGCGCTGAAACTCGTGCACGACAAGGCCGGCAAGGTCAGCATCAATACGCGCGACATGATTGCGAAACTCGCCGCGCCCGGCGTGCAGATACTCGACGTGCGAACAACCAGGGAATTTTCCGGCGAGGACATCCGCGCCATTCGTGGCGGGCACATCCCCGGCGCGCTCAATATTCCGTATGAGCAGAACTGGATCGATCCGGAAACGGCGACCAAGCTGGCGCGCAAGCAGATATCGAGCAATGCCGGCATGTCGCTCAAGCCGGTGTCGGCGCTAAAGGCGCTGTATTCCAAACTCGACCCGGAAAAGGAAACCATCGTCTATTGCCAGAGCGGCGCACGCGCCTCGGAGACCGCAGGCGTGCTGCAGCAACTGGGCTTCAAGAACGTCAAGGTCTATGACTCGTCCTGGCTGGGCTATGGCAACACCCTCGATGCGCCGGCCGAGAATGTGACTTTCTTCAATGTCGGCCTGTTCAGTTCGCGCCTCACGGCAATGCAAAACCGCATCGAGCAACTGGAAAAGGAACTGGCTGCGGCAAAGGGCGCAAAGTAAGGCGCGATCGCCTTGAAACCCGCACCAGGCGTGGCTTTGCGGACTATGCGCAGTCGCTGCTCACTGCTGCTGCTCGCGGTAATGCTCGGCGCCTGCGCCCAGTCGCCGCTGCGCACCAGCCTGCCGTCCGAATGGATACCCTCGCCCGGCTTTGGCCAACGCCGGCCGAATTTTGTCGTGCTGCATCACACCAGCAACGGCACCGCGGCGCGCGCCATTGCCACACTCACCAATCCGGCGCTGGCGGTAAGCGCCCACTACCTGATCGGCCGTGACGGCCGCATCTTCCAACTGGTCGATGAGCGCATGCGTGCCTGGCACGCCGGCGCCTCGAACTGGGGTGGCGTCAGCGACATGAATTCGGCCTCCATCGGCATCGAGCTCGACAACACCGGCGACGAAGCCTTTGCCGAGGCGCAAATCAGCACCCTCATCGCCTTGCTGACCGACTTGCGCACGCGCTACCGCATCCCGGCGGCCAACGTCATCGGCCACGGCGACATCGCGCCCGGGCGCAAGGTCGATCCCAGCCATTTTTTCCCGTGGCGGCGCCTCGCTGCGGCCGGTTTCGGCCTGTGGTGCGATCCGCCCTATTCGTCTTCCAGCGGGCCGGGCCAGGCGCCAGGCGCTGCCGAGGACGCCTTGCTGCTGCAGGCCATAGGCTATGACACCGGCGATTTGCCGGCGGCGATCAGCGCCTTTCGCCGCCATTTCCGCGGCGACCCGGCGCGCAACGCCGCCGCCGTCGGCTTTGGCGAAGAGGAGCGCGCACTGGCGCAATGCCTCGCCATGCGCCAGCGCGAACAAGGCGGATAACCGGCGCGGCGCCGCCACGGTAAAATCATTGCGGCAGCGGACGTGCAACACACTACAAAATCATCGGAGGCGCACCATCATGCACCAGCAGAATTTTTGCATCGCTATCAGCCTCGGCCTCGCCGTCCTGGCCGGCCACGCCGCCGCCCAACCGGCGGCCAAGGCCGCAGCACCGACGGCGACCACACCGGCGGCATCGGCCGCCACCGAATCGGTCATCGGCAGCACCTCCGCGCTCGATCGCACGCGTCCGTTCAAGCCGGGCGAGAAAGTCGCCTATTTCGTCAACATCAAGGATGGCGACAAGGTGAAGTCGCCGTTCCGCGTCGCCTTCGCCGTGTCGGGCATGGGCATCTCGCCGGTCAAGGCCGGCGCCCAGGAGGGTACCGGGCACCACCACATCCTCATCGACACGCCGATGCCGGCGGACATCCGCGCGCCCATTCCCTTCGACAAGCCGGGCGAATACAGGAACCAGCGCTACAAGCACTTTGGCGGTGGCGAATCCGAAACCGTGCTCGACCTGCCGGCGGGCAAGCACACGCTGCGCCTCTTGTTTGCCGACCACCAGCATGTGCCGTATTACATTTCGAGCAACCAGATCAGCATCGAGGTGATCAGCGCGCCGCCGCGTCCCGGGGACGAGAAAAAATCACCGGCGGCGAAAAAATAGCCGCCGCATAAGGGTGTAATTGTGCACACGATGCGATCGCCACACACGGCCGGAAGGGCCACGCGGTGCCTGCTGGCACTGTGGCTTTGCGCCGCGGCGCTCTGGATGGCGCCGGCGCAGGCGCAATTGTTCGGATTCGGCTCGGGCGGCCTGCCCGATGCGGCGCGCTTCGGTACGCGCATGGAAATCGGCGACATCGCCGCGGCGCGTGAATGGCTGGACGCCGGGCTCAGCCCTGATTTCGTCGCCGATCGTATCGGCACCGGCCTGATGATCGGCGCATCGACCGGCAACATCCCCCTTATGGCCTTGTTTGTCGCGCGTGGCGCCAACCCGAACAAGACCAACGCCGCCGATGAAACGGCGCTGATGCACGCCGCCTGGCGCGGACAGCTTGATGCGGTGCAGTGGCTGCTTGCCAACGGCGCACGCCTCAACCGTGAGCCGCTGAAGTGGACGGCGCTGCACTACGCGGTGTTCGCCGGACACGAACACGTCGTCGCCCATCTGCTCGAGCGCGGTGCCGACATCAACGCACGCAGCACCAACGGCTCGACGCCGCTGATGATGGCGGCATTCGAGGGTCACGAAAAACTGGCGCAGCAACTGCTCGCCAAAGGCGCCGACACCGGCATCAAAAACGAGAACGGCGACGGCGCGCTGGAGTGGGCGTTCAAGTACCGGCGTCCGGGCATCGCCCGCGCCGTCGCCGACGGCAAAACCTACGCGGCGGCTGCCGCGCTGCCGCAGGCCTACTGGGGCGAGGTGATGCGCTCGGTCACCGCCGCCGAGGGCCGCAACCTGCAGGCGCTTGCGGCGCAGGCCGCTGCGGCGGGCACGCCACCACCATTTGCGGTGCAGCAGTTGCAGCAACAGCAACAACGGCGGCAACGCCCCCAGCCGCTCGACTTTCAGATCGAAGATTTTGAGGCCGTGCGCGCAACGCTCGCCGCACGCGGCCTCAGCGCCTCGGTCGAACGACTGGACAAGCGCATCCTCGAGTTGCGCGCCGCGCAGGCGCGCGCACGCGAACAAGAACAACGCGTCGCGGCGGCGCCCGGGCCGGGGCAAGGCGCCGCCGAATCCGGCCCAATCGACGCCATGCTGGCCCTGCGCAACACGCTCGCGGCGCGCGGCATGAGCGAGGCCGTTGACAAACTCGACCGGCGCATCGCCTCGCTGCGCGCGAAGCGCGCCAAACCCGACCTCGACGCGCCCGACGACGCCGTATTGCGCATCACCGCGCGCCGGCCGCAGCCGAAGCCCTGATTGAACGCCGCCGCGTGCCCCCCCCCCCGCGCGCCGGGTCTGCGGCACGCCGCAATCGCGCAGGCTCAAGCCTGGTGTCGCCTGCGATCAGTCCGGTCGTGAACACGCACGCAAACCACGGGAGTAGTCATGCCGATCTACGAATTCGAGGGCAAACGGCCGAGCATAAGCGCGGGCTCCTACATTCATCCGACCGCAGTCATCATCGGCGAGGTCACCATCGGCACCCGCTGCTGGATCGGGCCCAACGTCACCATC
>CAYLPI010000003.1:47629-56546 GCA_964385505.1 uncultured Bordetella sp. | reverse complement strand
CATCGGCGAGGTCACCATCGGCACCCGCTGCTGGATCGGGCCCAACGTCACCATCCGTGCGGACATGAACCGCATCCGCATCGCCGACGGCTCGAACATCCAGGACAACTGCGTCATCCACGGCAACACGGTCCTCGGACCGTATTCGCACATCGGCCATGCCGCAACGCTGCACGGCACCACGCTCGGCGAGCATGTACTGGTCGCAATCAATGCAACGATACTGGACGGCTCGGTCATCGGCGACTGGTGCACCATCGCCGCCGGCGCGGTGGTCGCGCCGCGGTCGCAGATTCCGCCGCGCAAGATGGTGATGGGCGTGCCCGGCGTGGTGGTCGGCGACGTGCCGCCGATGCGCGAAAAGAACTTCAGCCAAGCCAAGGGCTATGTCGCACTGGTGCAGCGCTACCACGAAGGCCTGCGCGAAGTGTCGCTGGCCGAGGCGACCGTTGAGGCGACCATCGAGGCGACCATCGAGGCGCCCGTTCGCTGACCCCGAGTTACGCGCTCGCCGCGGCGGTCCAGACGTCCTGTCCGCCGACGATGGTAATGTCCGGCACCAGCTCGGACAGGCGTTCTGCGGGCACGCTCAGCGGGTTGCCCGCCAGCACGATCATGTCGGCCAGTTTTCCCGGCTCAAGCGTACCGCGGCGCGCCTCGTCGCCGCACAGCCAGGCGCCGTTCAGCGTCGCGCAGCGCAACGCGGTTTCGCGCTCGATACGCTGGCCGGCGGCGATCACCCTTCCGCTGGCGCGGTCGACGCGCTCGGTCGCCTGCCAGACGCACGGCCACAGCGAAACGGGCACGTTGTCGGTCGCCAGCGCGACCGGCACCCCGGCACCGAGCAAGGAGGCGATGGGGCAGATCTCGTTTTCACGCGCCGCGCCGACGCGTGCGAGAACCGCACTCGCGCTGCGCCAGATGTAGGCGTTGGTCAGCACGGTGACGCCGATGCCGTTATGCGCGATGCCGGCGATCTGGCGCGCGTCGAGCGTGGCGGGATGGGCGATGACCCAGCGCAGCCCGTCAATAGGGGTCTCACGCGCAATATCGATAAACAGGTCGGCCATCGCGCTCTGGATCGCGCACACGCGCAGGCCTTCGCGCGCCGCCGCGTGCAACAGGGCGCGCAGCGGTTGCGGCGGTAGGCCGGCGTCGTAGTTGAACCCCGCCCAGCCGGTCTGCGGGGCGCAGCGGGCGCGCAGGCGCGTCTCCTCCGGGTCGGTCTGCGCCTCGGCAAACATGCCCTCAAGATGCAACCAGTCATCGTCGCCGGCCGCGCCGCCCGCCGACTTGCGGCGCAAGCGCGGCGCCTCACGCGCGACCCAGCGCGCCACGTCGGCAACGTCGGCCCCGCTGAATCCGGGACTCAGCACAAGATGGCCGCGCAGCGTGGCGCGGCCGGCGTCGCGCACGCGCCGCCAGGCATCGATCACCTCGCCCGCGGCACCGTGGCCTTCGAACACGCCGGTGGTGCCGCAGGCGTTATAGGCGCGCATCGAGGCCTCGAGCGTGCGCAGGCGGTCATCTGCGGTAAAGTGCGGGGCGGGGCGAAACAGCGTGAATTCGGCGAGCGGCTGGAAGGTATTCTCGAACAGCCGGCCGCTGGGCTCGCCGCCGGCGTCACGCTCGATGAGCAGTTTCGGCGACGGCGAAACGCTGTCGCGGTGCACGCCCGCGAGCGCGAGCGCCGCGCTGTTGGCGACCGACACCGTCGGCAGCGTCCCCGGCCAGTAGCCCCAGGCGCAACGGATCAGCAGCGGATGTTCGCGCGTGACGGCATCGAGGTCGTGCCGGTCGGGCAGGCGCCCTTCCTCGAACATCGCCGGCGACAGCGCGTATTCGGGCGGCTCGCCCAGCGGCATGGTGAGAATCCAGCGACCCGGGGGCGTGGCGGCGGCGATGCCGCGCAGGCGCTCGCATAGTTCGCGAATCGATTTGCAACCGGACACCGAAGGCAGCAGGCCCTTGAGTCCCTCGCGATCGAGATGCGCGTGCCCGTCGATCAGCCCCGGCATCAGCGTGCGGCCGCGCAATTCGGTGATGCGGGTATGCGGACCGGCAAGCTGCACCAGTTCGGCATCGCCCCCGACCGCGATGATTTTTTCGCCGCGCAGCGCGATCGATTGCGCCGGCGCCCCGGCGAGGGTGAGGATATGGCCGCCGCGCAGCAGCCGGTCCGCGTAGTGGCCCGCGCTCAAACGTTCACCGCGTCATTCAGGCTTGATGCCCGCGTCCCGGGTGATGCGCGAATACTTGGCCCAATCGCTGTTGATCACCTCGCCAAACTCGGCCGCGGTCGTCGGCGTGACCTCGATGAAGGTGTCGGTGAGACGTTTGCTGACCGCCGGATCGGCCAGCGCATGGCGTATCGCCTGGTTGATCTTCTCGATGACCGGTGCCGGCGTGCCGGGAGGCGCCATTACGCCGTGCCAGCCCTCCAGTACAAAGCCCGGAAAGGTTTCGGCGATCACCGGCAGTTCGGGCAGCGGCTGTCCGCGCCTCGGTCCGGTCAATGCAATCGCGCGCACCCGGCCGCTGCGTACCTGTGGCAGCGCGGTATTGAACAGGTCGATCATGATGTTCACCTGCCCGCCGAGCAGATCGTTGAGTGCGGGGGCATTACCCTTGTACTGCACGTGCGTGAAATCCGCCTTGGTGAGCGAGCGCAGCCAGGTGCAGCCAAAACCGGGCAACCCGCCGCCCGAGGCGCAATTGACGCCGGTCTTGCGCGCGTAGTCGACGATTTCCGGAATGGTCTTGGGCGCAAATTTCGGGCTGGCGATCATGACGTAGGCCTGCGAGGTCATCTGGATCACCGGCGCCAGATCCTTCAGCGGGTCGATCATGCCTTTGTAGAGCAGGGGGTTGGTCACCACGTTGGGCACCACGTACAAGATGGTGTAGCCGTCGGGCTCCGACTTGGACGCCGCCTCATGGCCGATATTGCTGTTGCCGCCGCCGCGGTTCTCAATGATGACCGGCTGGCCGAGGAACTCCTGCATCCTCGGCTGCAGGCTGCGCGCGATGATATCGGCGGGGCCGCCGACCGCGAAGGGCACGATCCAGCGTATGGGCTTGCCCGGAAACGACTGCGCCGATACAAAGGCCGGCAGCAGCGCCCCGACAATGAGCGCACAGCGCAAAAAAAGGCGCATGGGACTTCCTTTCACAGGTCAGATGATTCGCGGATGAGGGCGCGTGCTCACGGCAGGCACTTGCCATGAAATGCCAAGTTTACGAACAAAGTGTATCACCCGCTAACGGCGGGGCGGAACCGGGCGCAGGGGTTTTGGCCTGCATTGCCGCGCCTATGCCCTGCGCCGCCTGTTGCAGCAGCGCCAGGTAGCGGCGCACCGCCTCATCAACCGGCAAGGCCTTGGCGAGCCAAACACAGTTGAGGCAGGCGATCAACCGGCGGTGCGCGAATATCGGCACGGCGATGGCCGACTGCGCGTGCCGTTCGTCGCCGTTGGGGCCTATGGATGCCGGATCGCGGATCGAGTAGGCGCGCGCCCGTGTGGCCGACAACTCGGCCAGCAGCGCAGCGCGACGCATGCCGCGCAAATTCGCCGGTGCGCGCAACAGCTCCTCGCGTTCTGCGACATCGCAAAAGGCGAGATAGGCGCGCCCCATGGCCGAGCGGACCATGTCGGGACGGTAACTGATGATGCGGCGGTTCACTTCCAACTCGCCGGCGCTGTCGTTGCTCTCCAGCGTCATCATTTCAAGGCCGTCGCGCACGCCTATGTCAGAGGGCCACGGCAGCTTGCTCTTGAGCCCGAGCAAAAAGGGCGCGGCGGTGAGCGCAAGTTCCACGCGCTCGCGCGAACGCGCATCAAGAAATGACACGGCCTCGCGCGGCATGTAGGCACCGTCAGCGAGGCGTCTGACAACCCGGCCCGAGGCCTCCAGGGTTTTCAGGATGCGCAGCAGCGAGGCTTTCGGCACCCCGGTTTGCTCGTGAATGTCCTTGAGCGAGGAGGCGAAATGGCGCTGCACATGCGACAACACGGCGAGGCCGCGACTGAGGCTCTCTATGGCTTTGACTTGCGCGCCGGTGCGGCCGGAACGTGGCGTGGGCGATTTCATATGCACGCCATCTTACTTCGCCAGGCCACACGGTGCCGGCGCAGGTTTCACTGAGTGGAACCGCCGTTTGATACGGGCGGCCGTCTCCGGTAATGTAGCGTGCAGCAACTTGATGTCGCCGCGTCACCGGGTCACCGTGTCACCGCGTCACCGTGTCGCCGCGTCACCGTGTCGCCGTGTCGCCAGCAAAGCAGTGCACCGCCAAACACGATGGAGGTTCCCCTGAATTCGATTCCCAGCGCCAGCTGGCCCCGTGCGGATTTTTCGCGCGTGCCCTACGAGGTGTTCACCAGCGCCGAGATTTACCGGCAGGAGAACGCGCGCATTTTCCGCGGTCCGGTATGGAATTACCTGTGCCATGAGGTCGAACTGCCCAACACGGGTGATTTCGTCACCACCTGGGCCGGTGAGACCCAGGTGGTGACCACGCGCGCCGGCGACGGCACCCTGCACGCATTCGAGAATTCATGCGCCCACCGCGGCGCGGCACTCACCACCGAAGTGCGCGGCAACATGCAGCGCATCACCTGCCCCTATCACCTGTGGACCTATTCGCTCAAGGGCGATCTGACCGGCGTGCCCTTGTCGCGCGGCGTCAAGGGCAAGGGCGGCATGCCCGAATGCTTCGACAAAAAAGACCACGGCCTGAACCGGCTGCGTGTCGCCACCTGTGGCGGACTGGTGTTCGGCAGCTTCTCGGTTGCGCCGCCGCCGCTGGAGGAATTTCTCGGCCCGCATTCACTGTCGCAAATCCAGCGCCTGCTGGTGCAGCGCAAGCCCAGGGTACTCGGCTACCTGCGCCAGCGCATTCCCGGCAACTGGAAGCTCTACAACGAAAACGTGCGTGATCCCTATCACGGCTCGCTGCTGCACCAGTTCCAGGTGTCCTTCGGCCTGCAGCAGCCGACCATGCGCGGTGGCATCAAGCTTGACGCGGATCTCAAGAACACCTGGAACCATTCCATTCTCAGCGCAACCGACAAGGACCTGGATCGCGACAATCGCAAGGTGATGGCCGAGGCCTACGAGGGCACCGGCAAGTTCAATCCCGACATGAAAATGGCCGACCCGGCATTGACGCAGGTGCCGCTCGACCTTGGCGACGGCTACAAGACCACCATCCTGTCGATATTTCCGGCGCTGATCGTCGCCCAGGTGGACAACACCTACGCCATCCGCCACCTGCGGCCCAAGGGCCCGGACATGGTGGAATTGCATATCACTTACCTCGGCTTCGAATCGGACACGCCGCAGCAGACGCATGACAAGCTGCTGACCGCCAATTTCATCGGGCCTTCGGGTTATATATCGCTCGAGGACGGCGAGGCCCTGCGTCTGGTGCAGTCCGGCGTTCGCCACCGCCGGCCCGGCGACCACGAGGTGCTCGAAATGGGTGGCGTGGGCGCAATCGAGGACACCGATTACCTGTCGCAGGAGATTTCCATCCGCGGCTTCTGGTCCTACTATCACCGCATCATGGGGCTCGATGCGCCCGAGGACGCCGGAGTGCGGCCATGAACGACTGGACCATGCAGGCGCGGGTGCAGGATTTCCTGTTTGGCTACGCGGCGTGCCTCGACGCGGAACGATTTGACGACTGGACGGCGCTGTTCGACGCCACCGACTGCCGCTACGAAGTGCAGTCGCGCGAAAACCGCGACCTCGGACTGCCGCTTGCGATCATGGCCTGCTTTAGCCACGGCATGATCCGCGACCGCGTCGCCATGCTGGCCAAGGGCGTGCTGACCTATCGCCGCTACAAGCTGCTGCGCCAGATCAGCAATGTGCGCGTGATTCGCAACGACAACGGTACGCTGGCGGCAAGGGCCGGTCTCGTCGTCTATCAGTCGAGCGAGGAAGGCGTGTCCTCGCTCTACATGGTGGCGCGCTACGAGGCAAGCCTGGCCGGCATTGACGGCGAGCTTCGCATTCGCAACATGGCGGTGGTGGTAGATTCCTTCGGCATCGACACCATGCTGGCGGTGCCGCTCTAGCCGGCCGGCAAACCAGACACTTCATTATCACGGGGAATTGCAATGAAAATAACCATGCTGGGCACCGGCGCCGCCTTTGTTGATCCGGAGCGCGCGCAATCGGGCATTCTTGTCACACTGGACAACGGTCGCCATTATCTCTTTGACTGCGGCGCCGGCATCACGCGTAACATGGTGCGCGCCAATGTCAGTCCGGCCGAGGTCACGGCGGTGTTCCTCACCCATTTGCATCACGACCACTGCTGCGACTTTCCGCTGTTCGTGATCACCGGCTGGATGTGGGACCGCGAGGATTCGCCCACGGTCATCGGCCCCAAGGGCACGCAGCACTTTGTCAGCAGCCTGTTCGAGGGCGGCGCGTTCAAGGCGGACTTTGACGCGCGCAGCCACTATGCCAGGCGCAAGACCAATCTTGCGGCGGTGCGGCCGAAAGTCATTGAATGCTCGCCCGGCGTCGCCTACCAGGACGAGCATGTGCGCATCGTCTGCGATTGGGTCGATCACATCCCGCGCCAGATCTCGGAGTGTTTCGGCATCCGCTTCGAGGCCGAGGGCAAATCGGTCGCCTTCAGCGGCGACACTGCGCCCTGCGACAGCATGGTCGAACTGGCGAGGGATGCCGACCTGCTCATCCACGAGTGCACTTTTCCGGAGTCTTTCATCGAGCACCGCAAGAGAACCGGCGTCGGCATTTTTTCGCATACCAGCCCGACAGAACTCGGCCTTATCGCCGCGCGCGCGAACGTCAAGCGCCTTCTGCCCACGCACTTTGGCCATTTCGATTCGACCAGTGCGCTGATCAAGCGCGTGTCCAAACACCATGTGCCAGTCGAGCAAATGGGGCCGCACCTGATGGACGAGGTGGTGCGCGATATCCGCAAGAACTACAGCGGTCCGATGCAACTGGCCACCGACCTGTTGCGCGTGGACATCTAACCACTATGGAGATCATCATGAAACGACTCAATGCCGCAGCCTTGGCCGCCGGCCTGATGGCGGGTTTACTCGTCGCCTCCCACGCTGGTGCGCAATCGAAGTGGCCGGAGCGACCGTTGAAGCTGGTCGTTCCCTACGTGCCCGGTGCGATGGGCGATATCGTCGCGCGCCTCCTGGCAGAGCCCCTGCGTATCGAGCTCGGGCAGTCGGCCATTGTCGAGAGCCGCCCGGGCGCCGGTGGCAACATCGGGGCGCGCGCAGTCGAACAAGCGGCGCCCGACGGCTACACCTTTCTTGTCGCCGCCGCCAACAACCTCGTCATCAACCAGTTCATCTACAAGGACCTCGGCTTCGATCCGCTGAAGCGGCTCGAGCCGGTGACCATCCTCGTCGATGTTCCGTCGGTGGTATTCATCCCTGCGACGGTGCCGGCAAAAAATTTCCAGGAATTCGTCGCCTGGGCACGCGCCAATCCGGGCAGGGTCAATTACGCCTCACCGGGCAGCGGCACGCCACCGCACCTCTCGGCCGAGGCGATCAACCAGGCTTACAAGCTGGGCATGGCGCATGTTCCGTACAAGGGCGGCGGGCAGGCGGTGGCGGCCCTGCTTGGCAACGAGGTGCAGTTTTATCTGGCCGGCGCGGGCGTCGCCGGCACCCACGTCAAGGACGGGCGCTTGCGCGCCATCGCCGTGTCGCATCGCACGCGCATTGAGGCGCTACCCGATACGCCGACCTTCACCGAGGCCGGCATCCTCGGCATCAACGCGACCAACTGGTGGGGCGTGGCTGCACCCAAGGGCACGCCGCCTGCGGTCATCAACCGCATGCGCGAGGCGCTGTGCAAGATCCTCGCTGACCCGGCCATCCTCGCCCGCATGGCCCAGCTCGGTAATACACCGGTATGCAACACGCCGGCGGAGATGGCGCGGCAGATGAATGAAGAAGCGCCTTACTGGCAGCGCGCGGTGCAGACACTTGGCATCAAGGCCGATTGAGGCGTTTTTTGTCCGATGCGCAACTGCCTGCGGTGCGGGAATCCGGGCTCGGGCTTTTTCGAGATGCTCAATCAAGTGCCGCCTGCAGTTGAAGCCCGGACCGGCAAAGACGCGCCGCCGAAAACCGGGGATTCGCGCCTGACCGGCTTGAAACCCGCGCCAGTCGGGCATTTCCAGCCGATGGTTGATTTCGCCAGGCCTGTCGTCAATCGCTGCTGCGCGCCTGCTCCATCGCCACCGAGCGCACCTGAAAGCGCCCGTCCTCGCGAAACAGCCAGGTCTCGAAATAGCCGGCCGTTACGCCGCGCATCACGGCGCGGGTCGGGCGCGGCAGCGGCGAGGCGAGGCGCACGCTCTGCATTGCACGCTGCTCGAGCTCGCGGTGGCCGTTGGAACGCTGCACGCTGACGCTTTTCACGCCGCCGCCGGCATCGACGGCAATGGCGAGTACCACCACCGACTTTAGCCGCGGCGGTGGTGCGCCCTCGAATATGTGATCTGCGTTGGCCTTGTGAATGTGTTGCGCCGCGTCGCGCTTGTAGGCGTCGAGCGTGGCCGCGGCCGACACTGCGGCGGCGGGCGGCGGCGCCACGGCTGCGCTTGCCGCCGGTGCAGGCGCAGGTGGGGCCGGAACATGGAGTGCCGCCGCCGCTTCGAGTGCGGGCGGGGGCACCGCCGGCGGCGGCGGCGTCGAGCAGGACCCCAGTGCCACCAGTGGCAACAGTGGCGACAGTGGCAAAAAGCGGCAAAACAGGGTTTTAACCGGCAAGTCCATCGGTATCTCCAGGTTGCGTCACCAATGGAGTAACGCATCCCGGTGTACGCCCGATGACATGCGACCGGCCTGCTGCTACTTCGGCTTTCAACTTCCGCTTACAAGCTTACATACTTACATAC
>CAYLPI010000003.1:42953-47529 GCA_964385505.1 uncultured Bordetella sp. | reverse complement strand
CTTACATACTTACATACGGGGCACCGGCCGACCGGCGCAAGTCCGGGAACAAGATCAGGTCCGGCGATGGAACCACATGAACGACAGTACCGCGGCACACAGCAGCAGAATGGCGGCGACGGCGCTGAACAGCGCGCTCACCTCGGTTTCGCGCCGCTCCAGCGCAAATTTTGAACTCAACTCCTTGTACACCTTTTGCAGGTCGGCGGCGGTGCCGGCCTGGAAGTATTCGCCGCCGGTGGCCTTGGCCACGGCCTTCAATGCCGCCTCGTCGAGCATGGCGTAAAACGACCAGCCCTCAAAACCGATCTGCGCCCCTTCCTTGGTGCCAAAGCCGACGGTGAACACGCGCACTCCGCGCGCCGCGGCGAGCTTGGCCATCTCTACCGGGTCCGGCCCGGTGGTGCGGCGGCCGTCCGACAGCAACACGATGGCGCCCGCAGTGTAAGAACCGGGAGGCACCGGTTTGAATTCGCGTTTTTTTGCCTTCGGTGCATCGCTTTTCTTCGCCAGCGGCGCCGGCGCATCGCCATAGCGCGAAAAACTGTTGCCATAAACCGCCGTCTCGACATCGAGGCCGTCGTCCGGAAAAAGCATGGCGAGCGACATGATCAGCCCGCTGCCGGTGGCGGTGCCGCGCTGCAACTGGAAACGGTCGATGGCGGCAATCAGATCCTCGCGCTTGTCGGTGACCGGTTGCACCACGGCTGCGGTGCCGGCAAAGGAGACAATACCCATGCGCACATTGGCCGGCAATTCCTGGATGAACGCGCGTCCGGCAGCCTGCATCGCGGTTATGCGGTTGGGCAGCACATCAGCCGCCTGCATGCTGCGCGAGACGTCCATGGCCATGATCAGGGTAAGGTAATCGGCCGGCAACACCACCACCGCGCTCGGCCGCGCAATGGCCAGGATGGCGGCGATCATGGCGGTCAGGAACAGCGCCGGCGGCAGGTGGCGGCGTATGCCCTGGCCCGGTCCGAGTGCATCGCGCACCAACATCAGGCTGGCATAGCGTACCGCGCCCTTTTTTTTGCGGCGCAAGGCCCACAGGTAAGCGCCGACCAGGGCCGGCACAAACAGCAATAACCACAGCAGTTCCGGCCACAAAAACCGCATCCGGGGCTCCGTCAGGTGGGCGCTTCGCGCACACCGGTGGGGCGTACGCCGAATCGTTACTGTATCACTGGTGCAAGAGATGTACCCGCCCGCATATCGTGATACCGTTTGCTTGGAAGCCGTGACAAGAAACACCGGCAATCGCGCTTCAAACGTGACGCCATCCTGACGACGATCGATGAAACGAGCAGCCCTTTACAGCAGTACGCAGCGCAGCGCAGGCACCCAGGGCCAGGCCGGGGCGCCGCCCGCCGCGCCGGCGCCGGCCGTGGCAAAACCGCCCGGGGCACTGCGCCGCTTTGCCGCCCGCCATGAACGGGCGCTGCTGTTTTTCGGCGGCCTCCTCGTCGCGCTGGTCGTGGTATCGGGTCGCGAGGCGATGCAGACACCACCGCGCGAGCTCGAGCAGGAAGACATCGACGCTGCGGTGCTGCACTCCATCGAGAACAAAAGCCTGCCCTCGCGCGCCGCCAAGGCGGCCGAGGCGGTGCGCCAGTCGGTGGTACGGGTGCGCGGCTTCGGCGATGTGCCCAAAGACCCGAAAAAACCCAAGGGTGAGACCGAGGAAAAGGAAGTGGGCGTGGGCTCGGGCGTGGTCATTCTAGAGAACGGCACCATCCTCACCAACCTGCACGTGGTGCGCGGCATGAAACGCGTCACCGTGACCTTCTCCGACGGCATGGAGTCCGAGGCCGATTTTGTGGCGGCGCAACCGGAGAACGACCTCGCGGTGATCAAGGCGCGAAAAATCCCCGACGACCTGCCGCCGGCGACCCTGGGCTCGACCGCCAAGCTGCGTTCGGGCGACGAGGTGGTGGCGGTGGGCTTTCCGTTCGGCATCGGACCGTCGGTTTCGGCCGGCGTGGTGTCCGGTCTCAACCGCGGCTTCGAATCGCAGGAGGGCAAGCACATGATGACCGGGCTCATCCAGTTTGATGCCGCAGCCAATCCGGGCAATTCCGGCGGGCCCCTGGTCACCATGGACGGCGAGGTGGTGGGCATTGTCACCGCCATTCTGAACCCGACCAAGGCGCGTACCTTCATCGGCATCGGCTTCGCCGCCACCATAGAGAGCGCCGGCAGCGCGGTCGGCCTGCCGCCGTTCTGACCCTTCACCGTTCACTCCTTCACTTAATCACCTTTCACACCCCAGGACAACCACCATGACCCCAACCCCGACCGGACGCGCCGAAGTGGCCACACTGATGGAACAGGTGCTGTACGAGGTCAAACGCGTGGTGGTCGGCCAGGACCATTTTCTCGAGCGCGTGCTGGTAGCGATACTGGCGCAGGGCCATCTGCTCGTCGAGGGCGTGCCCGGCCTCGCCAAGACGCTCACCGTCAACACCCTCGCGCGCACCGTGCGCGGCGCCTTCAAGCGCATCCAGTTCACGCCCGACCTGCTGCCCGCCGACCTCATCGGCACGCGCATGTACAACCAGAAATCGGGCGAGTTCAGCACCGTGCTCGGTCCGGTGTTCTGCAACCTGCTGCTGGCCGATGAAATCAACCGCGCACCGGCCAAGGTGCAAAGCGCGCTGCTCGAAGTCATGCAGGAGCGCCAGGTCACCATCGCCGGCGAGTCGCACAAGGTGCCCGAGCCCTTCCTCGTCATGGCGACACAGAACCCGATCGAGACCGAGGGCACCTACCCCCTGCCCGAGGCGCAGATCGACCGCTTCATGATGAAGGTGCTGATCGGCTACCCGACCGAGGAAGAGGAATTCGTCATTGTCGAGCGCGTCACCGGCCCGGCAACGCAGGTGGCCGCGGTCGCCACCACCGAGCAGCTCGCGGCGTTGCAACGCGAGTGCCGCAAGACCTACGTCGATCCGAACCTCATTCAGTACGCCGTCAAGCTGGTGTCGGCGACGCGCAACCCGGCGCGCTTCGACCTGCCCGATCTCGCGCGCTACATCCAGTTCGGCGCCAGCCCGCGTGCCACCATCAACCTGATCGAGGGCGCGCGCGCCCTCGCCTTCCTGCGCGGCCGCGGCTATGCGCTGCCCGAAGATGTCACCGACCTCGTGCCCGACGTGCTGCGCCACCGCCTGGTGCTCTCCTACGAAGCCTTGTCCGATGCGCAGACCGCCGACGGCCTGATCAAGCGCATCATGCAGGCCGTGCCGGTGCCCGACAAGCCGCTCGCCACCCATGTTCACGTCGCCGCGGGTTAACACCCTCCTCGGCCGCATCGCCGGCCGGCTGCGCGGAAGGCGCGCCGCCAACGAGGCGGCGCCCGCTGCCGCCACCACTGAGACCGCGGCACCGGGCGCACGCCGGCGCCTCGACGCCGAAAGTATCCTGCGGCGCCTTGAATGGACGGTGATCAAGCGCCTGGACGGTCTGCTGCAGGGCGATTACCGCACGCTGTTCCGCGGCTTTGGCATCGACCTCGCCGACCTGCGCGAATACCAGGCGCACGACGATGTGCGCTACATCGACTGGAACGTCACCGCACGCCTGCAGGTGCCGCATGTGCGCGAGTTCCAGGAAGATCGCGAGGTTGCCGCGTGGTTTTTGCTCGATTTATCCGGCTCGGTGGACTTTGGCTCGGCCGAGGTATCCAAGCGCACGCTGTCGGCCGAGTTCGTCACCGTGCTCGCGCGCCTGCTGACACGCTACGGCAACCGCGTCGGCGCGGTGCTCTACTCCAACGGCACCGACGCGGTGATCCCGGCGAGGAGCGGCCGGCGCCATGTGCTGCACCTTCTGGACAGCATGCTGCTCGCCGACGCACCCGACACCGCGGCAGCGGGCAAGCAGACCGATTTGTCCGAGCTGCTGCAAAAGGCACAGCAGGTGGTCAAGCGCCGCTCGGTGATTTTTATCGTGTCCGATTTTCTCAGTACGCCGGGCTGGGAGCGCGGCCTTGCACTGCTCGCGCGCCAGCACGAGGTGGTGGCGGTGCGCCTCTACGACCCGCTGGAGCAGACCATGCCCGAGCTCGGACTGATCGTGATGCAGGACGCCGAGACCGGCGAACAGATTTTTGTCGATACCCACGACGGCGGCTTTCGCAAGCGCTTTGCCACGCTCGCCGCAGAACGCGAAGACAGGCTGCGCACGTCTTTCGCCGAAGCCGGTGTCGATTGCCTCGAACTTGCCACCGACGATGGCGTGGCCGCGGCGCTGCTGCGCTTTACACGCCTGCGCAAACGCCGCAGCCAGTTGGCCGCCGGCGGCGGCGCCGTGAAGGGCAGGTAGGGCCATGCTGGACCCGCGCTCCATCACCCTCGCCTGGCCGCTGATGCTGTGGCTGCTCGCCACCCTGCCGCTGGTGGTGGCCTCGTATCTTGTTGTGCAAGCGCGGCGGCGGCGCAGGCAGCGTACCTACGCAAAGCTCGCGCCTGCAGCCGGCATTGAATCGAAATACCGCCGCCATGTGCCGGGCCTGCTGCTGCTGCTCGCGCTCGCCTCGTTCATCTTCGCCATCACGCGGCCGAGTGCCGTCATC
>CAYLPI010000003.1:0-42943 GCA_964385505.1 uncultured Bordetella sp. | reverse complement strand
ATGCTGCCCTCGCGCGTCGAGACGGTGATGCTGGCCATAGACGCCTCGGGCAGCATGCGCGCCACCGACGTCAAGCCCGACCGCATCAGCGCGGCGCAAAGTGCCGCCAAGACCTTTATCGCCGACCAGCCCGGCCATGTGCGCATCGGCGTGGTGGCGGTGGCCGGCGCCGCGGCGGTGGTGCAGGCGCCCACCGAAAGCCGCGAAGAACTGGTGCAGGCCATAGACCGCTTTCAGTTGCAGCGCGGCACGGCCCTGGGCAGCGGCCTGATCATTTCGCTGGCAACACTGCTGCCCCAGGGCAGCATTGATGTCGAAAAGCTGATCAACCCGCCGAGCGGCCCGCCACCGCCGGCCGGACGCGAACTTGGCGGCGGCAAAAACACGACCGGCACGGCGGATGCGGCGGGCAAGGCCGGCAAAGCCGCGGCGGCAAAGCCGGCGGCGCCGGTCGCACCCGGTGCCAACCGCAGCGCCGCCATCGTGCTGCTCTCGGACGGCGTCAGCAACGTCGGGCCCGACCCGCTGAAGATGGCGCAGGTGGCGGCCGACCACGGCGTACGCGTGTTCACCGTCGGTGTCGGCACCGCCGATGGCGCGACACTAACCACCAACGGCTGGTCGGCGCGCGTGCGCCTTGACGAGGACACGCTGAAAAAAATCGCCGCGACCACCGGCGGCGAATACTTTCGCGCCGGCACCGCACCCGACCTGAAAAAAATCTACAAGGCCCTGAGCGCGCAACTCGCCTTCGAGCGCGCAATGTCAACCGAAGTGACCTCGCTGTTTGTCGCCATGGGCGCCGCCTTTGCCATGCTCGGCGCACTGTTGTCGCTGCTGTGGTTCAATCGTATTTTTTAATCCGCGTACGCCAAAGGAGAACACCATGCCCGCCGCCACCAGAATCCTGCACCAGGTACGCACCGTGGCCCTTGCAAAAATTGCAACGCTAACCACACTCGCCACACTCGCCACACTCGCCACCCTGGGCACCATGGCCCCGGCGCATGCCGCCGAGGACCCGGGCACGGTGGTGCTGGTGGCCAAGCCGGGCATGCGCGACCCGCTCTACAGCGCAACGGTGCTGGTGGCACGCCCCACCGGGGACGGCCGCTACATCGGCTTCATTCTCAACAAGCGCACCAATGTCAGCCTCGCCACGGCCTTTCCCAACCACGAGCCGTCAAAGAATGTGCGCGAGCCGCTGTACCTGGGCGGTCCGGCCGGCACCAACGCTGTGTTCGCGCTGGTGCAATCGGCCACCAGCCCGGGCAAGGACGCGAGCCAGCTCGCCGAGGACCTGTTCGTGGCGACCTCGCGCTCCACTGTTGACCGCATCATCGAGACCGACGCCGAGCACGCGCGCTTTTTCATGGGCGGCGTGATCTGGCGTCCGGGCGAACTCGACAATGAACTCAAGCGCGGCCTGTGGCATGTGGTGATTCCAAGCGCCGAGCTGATCATGCCCAAAACCACAGAGGGCATGTGGGAAGAAATGGTGCGCAACGCCGAGATCAGCGCCAAGGCGATCTAGGCGGCGCCGCGCCGCCGACGCGGCGGCCGGCGCAACCCGAACCGGACCGGCCGGGCACCGCGGGTATACTGTGACATTGACCGGCGCACACGCGCCGGCCCGACCGCCCCACTGCAAAGCCCCTCATCATGACCGCCAAACAATGGCGCACGCCCCTCGTCGTGCTGGTCTGCGCCGGCCTTATCCTGACGCTCTCCACAGGCACGCGCGCCGGCTTCGGCCTGTTCCTCAATCCGATGAGTATGGAACTCGGATGGGGCCGCGAAACCTATTCGTTCGCGATGGCCATTCAAAACCTGTTCTGGGGCCTCGGCACGCCATTGGCCGGGATGATCGCCGACCGCTGGGGCGCCGGCAAAGTGATTTTCTGCGGTGCGCTGATGTACGCCGCCGGCGTGATGTTGATGCCCGAGGCGACGACCGGCTGGCAACTCACCCTCAGCGGCGGCGTACTGATTGGCCTCGCGCAATCGTGCACGACGTTTGCGACGGTATTCGGCGTGCTCGGTCGCGCCTACCCGCCGGAAAAACGCAGTATGGTGCTGGGCATTGGCAGCGCCGCCGGCTCCTTCGGCCAGTTCGCCATCCTGCCCTACGCGCAGACGCTGGTCTCGGCTTTCGGCTGGCACACCGCACTGCTTTTCATCAGCTTTACCGTGGCGCTGATCGCGCCGCTCGCCTTTGCGCTGGTCGAGCGCGCCGCCGCACCGGCCCGCGCCGACGAAGCGAGGCAATCGGCGATGCAGGCCCTGCGCGAGGCGATGACGCACAAGGGCTTTTTGCTGCTGATCGCCGGCTATTTCGTCTGCGGCTTTCAATTGTCCTTCATCACCATCCACTTTCCGGCCTATGTCGCCGACCTCGGCTTCAGCGCCAATGTCGCGGTGACGGCGCTGGCGCTGGTGGGCCTGTTCAATATCGCCGGCTCGTTCATGTCCGGCGCGCTCGGCCAGCACCACCCCAAGCAATACCTGTTGTCAGCCATTTACTTCGGCCGCGCCTTCATCACCGTGTTGTTTATCCTGATCCCGACCAGCCCGGCGACGATTTACATTTTCGGCGCGACGGTCGGCCTGCTGTGGCTGGCCACGGTGCCGCTGACGAGCGGCCTGATCGCGCAGATGTTCGGCGTCGCCTGGATGTCCACGCTCACCGGCATCGCCGTGCTGACCCACCAGTTGGGCAGCTTTCTCGGCGTCTGGTTGGGCGGCATCCTGTACGACCGCACCGGCTCGTACAACGTGGTGTGGTGGTTGTCGATCGGCCTCGGCGTGCTGGCCGGCCTCGTCAACCTGCCCATAGACGGGCGGCCGATCGTGCGGGCGCGCAGCAGCGCACCGCAGCCGGCCTGAATCGGGCCCCGGAAAAGCGCACCATGCTCGATCTGCCCCTCGTCTTTCTCGACCTCGAAACCACCGGCGGCAACGCCACGTTCGACCGCATCACCGAGGTCGGCCTGATCGAAGTCAGCAAGGGCGTGCAAACCGACGTCTGGAGCAGCCTGGTCAATCCGCAGACGCGCATCCCCGGTTTTATCGAATCGCTGACCGGCATCAGCAACGCCATGGTGGCCGACGCGCCGCGCTTTGCCGACATCGCAAAACGCCTTTTTTCGCGTCTTGAGGGCAAGGTGCTGGTGGCGCACAACGCGCGCTTTGACTACGGCTTTCTCAAGGCCGAGTTCGAGCGCGCCGGTATGGCCTACCGCTCGCGCGTGCTGTGCACCGCCAAGCTGTCGCGCGCGCTCTTTCCCGAGCACCGCCAGCACAACCTCGACAGCCTTATTACGCGCCACAACCTTGCGTGCAGTGCGCGCCACCGCGCCCTCGGCGACACGGAGGCAATGTGGCAGTTCGTGCAAACAATCCACGCCAGCCTGCCCGCCGCCTCCATTACCGCCGCCGTCAAAAAGCAGTTCGCGCGTCCCAGCCTGCCGCCGGGTCTGAGCGAAGAGGCCATCGCCGCCATACCCGAGGCGCCGGGTGTGTACCTGTTCTACGCCGACAATGCACTGCCGCTTTATGTCGGCAAGAGCATCGACATGCGCGCGCGCGTGCTGTCGCATTTTTCCGGCGACCTGCGTGCAGCGAAGGAAATGCGCATCAGCCAGGAGGTGAAGCGCGTCGAATGCATAGAGACCGCAGGCGAGCTCGGCGCCCTGCTCAACGAGGCGCGGCTGATCAAGGAGTTGCTGCCGACGCTCAATCGTACCGAGCGGCGCGCCAGCGGCTTTTTCGGATTCGAATGGAACGACGACATCAACAGCGGGCAGCCGCTGCAACTGGTGGCATCGGGCCGCAGCGAAACCCTGCGCCTGGAAAACCTGTTCGGCACATTTCGCACCAGGCGTCTGGCGCAGACGGCGCTTGAACGCATCGCCGCGGCCGAGGGCCTGTGCCCGGCGATACTCGGCCTCGAAGCGAAGCGCCTCAAAGGCAGCGCCTGCTTTGCCCACCAGTTGCAGCGCTGCCGCGGCGCCTGCTGCGCCAAGGAGACCATCGCGGCGCACAACCTGAGACTGCTGCAATCGCTGCAGTCACTACGCCTGCAACAATGGCCGTGGCGCGGTGCCATCGGCATTCGCGAAAAACGCGGCGAACGTTGCGACGTGCACCTGTTTGACCGCTGGTGCTTTCTCGGCACCGCAACCAGCGAGGCCGAGGTGTACGAAAAACTCGAACTGCGCCGCGCCCCGCTGTTCGACCTCGATATCTACAAGATCATGAAAAAATTCCTGGCGGCGACAAAGAAGCCCGACCTCATCGAGTTCGGCGCAATGAGCAGCTTGTGGTATCGCAGCGAGGCCGGGCACGCAGCCTGAGCCCGAGCCCAGGCCCGAACTACGCGCGCCAGCATGGCTGCCGCGCCAGACCCGGTTTACTTCGCCGATAATTGACGCAACGCGCTCGCCCAATCCTCTACGTGATGGGCCGTCACCAGTTTGCCGTCTTTCACAGTGTGAATGTCGATAGCCATTATTTTAAAACCCTTGCCGCCGTGCGGCACACCGAAAAAGGGGCCGGCCGGGGTGCCAGAGGCTTCGCTGCGCACGATGATGCGATCGCCGGCGACCAGCACCTCCTTGATGTTCCATGCAAGGTCGGGGACACCTTTACCGAACCCGACCACTTGCTGGATGAACTCTTCCCGGCCTTTGCTCACGCCCTCGCCCGAAAAAGAGCGCCATTCAGGCAGCGCGGCCTTTTGCACCTGCCCAGCGACGTCTTTGGTGGACGGCGCGTTCAGCACATCATAAAACGGCGCAATAATGGCGCGCGCGGCCTCGGTGCTGATCGCCTGTGCGCTGCTGCTGCCTGGGGTGATTGCAACCGCCAAGAAAAGGGCAAGCACAAAGCTGCGGCCAAAACCGGAGGGCGTAGGGTTTTTCATCGGAAACTCCTATAGTCGGGTTGTCAAAAAGGACCCGCCAAGTGTGGGCGTGCGGCGGGCCGCATGGGATGTGAATATTTCGACAATAATGGTAGAAAATGGACATCCAAAACCGAGCATGAGTTCGAGCACCCTGCGCCATCTGGATCCACTTGCGTCAGTTCAGATCGAGCGTGTGCCGTTCCGGCATCCGTCCATTCCCGGCCTGCTCATAGAGACAATGACTCTTGCGAATAACCGCCAACGTCTGCCGCCGCGCGCATTCGTTTCACCCGAGCGCGTTGAGTTTCATCAGCTCATCATGGTTTTTGAAGGGAAGGGAAAGCATTTTCTGGACTTCGAGGATATCGATTGCCGGCCCGGAACGGTCCTGTTCCTGCGTCCGGGCGGCTTGCAGCAATTCCAGCCGCGCGCTGCGTTCGAGGGGTGGACGGTACTCGTCGACCCGCAGTTCCTGTTGCCCGCTGCAGTTGCGGCCCAGCGCGATCTTGAGCTCTCGCGCGTCGATGCTCCGCTCGACGCGCTTGCCCTGCCCGGTCATTTGCAACTGGATGCAGCGACGACCCGGCTACTGCGCCGGCACGTCGAGCTTCTGGCCGCAGAGCATGATCGATACGACGGATCGGCAGACGCCAGCGTGCTATTGCGCAATTTGTTTTACGCGCTGATGCTGCGCCTCGGCCTTGCATCGCGCACGCAACTGGTGCGCCGTGGCACCAGTCTGCCGCAGGCGCGATGGTTCGAGGCGTTCCGGTTGCAGGTGGAGCAGGATTTTCATCGCACGCGGCGGGTGGAAGACTATGCCCGAAAGCTGCGCTGTTCCGTAAAAACGCTGGCGCGCACCTGCGAAGCGGCGGCAGCTACCAGTCCCAAGGCATACATCGACCAGCGAATTGCGCTTGAGGCCAAGCGACTGCTGGTGCACACGCCTCTTCAGGTGGCGCAAATCGCCGAATACCTCGGCTTTGATGAGCCGGGTAATTTCGTCAAATTCTTCCGTCGCATCACCGGCGGGACGCCGCGGCGCTTCGGCGCCGAAAGACAGGCAAAAAGCAGCGCTGATTCGGCGTAAGCGGTTTTCGCAATCTCAGCGCCAGACGGTCGTTTCCAGCTAGTGTGCCTCAGTCTATTTTCGCGCCCGACGCCTGCACCACGCGCGCCCACTTCGCCGTTTCTTCCTGGATAAAAGCGCCAAACTGTTCCGGCGTGCCGCCCATCGCGTCTATGCCTTGCGCGGCGAACTGCGCCTTGACGCCGGCATCGGCCAGCGCGCGATTGGCTTCGCGGTTGAGGCGCTCGATGCTGTCGCGCGGCGTGCCCGCAGGCGCGAGCAAACCGAACCAGACCGAAGTCTCGAAGCCGGGCAGGCCGGATTCGGCGATGGTCGGCAGGTCGGGCGATGAGCCGGTGCGCCTGGCGCTCGATACCGCCAGCACCTTCAGCGTGCCCGCCTTGATGTGCGGCAGCGCGGTCGAGGCCGGCGCGAACATCGCCTGCACGCGGCCACCGAGCAAATCGGTCATGGCCTGAGGGCTGCCCTTGTAGGGCACGTGGCTCAGCTTGACACCGGCCATCGTATCCCGCCCGGCTGCCCGCCACACTGTTCGGTATCGAACACAGGCGCAAGGGTAAAACAGTGATGAACACAGCACGCCGCCCCATGAAAAAGGGGAGCGGATCCGCTCCCCTTTTTTAGGTCTGGCGATTAACCCGGTTTCGCTGATTACTTCGCGGCAAAGCAGTAGAACCGGCCGTCGCCGCCCGAGCTCTTGAGGTTGTCGTAACTGCAACCGCGCGACGGGTGCGAGTGGTTCCAGGACTTGGCCGCGACGTCCTCGCGCAGGCCCTGCCGGTCGGAGTGGCCGACCTGTGCCGCGCCGGCGCCGCTGCTCGTCCAGTTCTTGCAGGTGGTGTCGTTGCTGCCGGTGAAGGCACGTCCCTGCGAATCGGAGCCGGTGAGCACGTCGTGCATGTTGGGCTTTTCCGTGCGGCCGTTTAGAATGACGCCTTTTTCGGTGAGTATGGTTTCCTTGGTCAGGTTGCCGGCGTTGTGCAATTCATCGACGTTCTTTGCGATCAGCACGCCCTTGGCGTTGTACCAGGGGCCCTTGCCGATACGCTCGCGCGCATTGACCGCCTTGGCGCCGCCCTCGGCGGTGGCGCTGAGGTAGGCGTGCCAGGTGCGGCTGCCCGCGCCCGCCGCACCCGCCAGCGACTGGCACAGCTTGTCGGCACCGGCGAGGCCACCCAGATCGGCGCCCTTGCCCGATCCGGCGCTGCTGACAAAAAATCCCATGGGATGCGCCACGTCCTTGGCGTATACATTGGAGGCGAGCCCCAGCGCGATACAGGCCAGGCTGGTGGTGGTGAATACGGTCATTGCGGATTCGCGGGACATGCGGTTCTCCTCGGTGGTGATGCAGGCGGCCATACTAAGCCAAGTCGCGCACTTGCGCCGGCGGTACTGCAGGCGTCGGCAAATGAATGCGTCCTGCGGGCGTCTGTCTGCGACGATATTGTTCGGTACAATGGATTTTTTGGCGAACAGGGTATTTCATGCGCCCATCCACCCGTGCCGGGCAACTCGCCGCCAGCCGACACCAGGCGATTGCATTGCCGCACGCAAGATTGCGACGATCCGAACACGGCTTCCTGCTGGTCGCCGCCATCGCCCTCATCGTGGTCATCGCCGGGCTGGTCGTCTCGCTGGCATTTTTGTCGGCCAGCAATTCGGCCTCGAGCGGGAGCACCGCCGCTTCCGGGAACGCCTTTTTCGCCGCCTTGTCCGGACTGGAAGACACGACCTACGCCACCACGGCGACCGCTATCACGGCGCGCGGCACCTGCGCTGCGCTCACCGGCAAGTCCGACGTCGCAGTGGGGGCCGCCACGTTTTCGGTGACTTCTGCAGCGACCACCTACAGTACAACGCCGGCCACGCTGACTGCGGCCATCATCGCCACCGCAACACGCATCCCGCTATCTAGCGTCAGCGGCTATGCCGGCGGCGGCGGGCGCGTGATGATAGACCGCGAACTCATCGACTACAGCGCGACGAGCGCGGCGGCGGCAACCTGTTCACCGGCAAGCGCACCGTGCATCGTGGTGAGCCGGCGCGGCGCCGACGGCAGCGCGGCGGCAAGCCACGCCTCGGGCACCAAGGTCGGTCAGTACCAATGCGACGTCGCCGTCGCCGGCGCGACACCCACGCTGGCAGCGGCCAACGCGCGCCGAAACCTGTCGCAGTCGCTGCAATTACAGGAGATCTGGGCTGCCGGCGCGCCAGGCGGGGCCGCCAACAACCGGCCGTGGCTGGTACAAATGAAACAGAACACCTGGGCCAATTGGGACACCACCCTGACCACGTCCAACGACACCGTCACCGCCATTTCAATGCTGTCCTATGCCGACGGCTTTGCCGTGGGCACAGCCGGCGCCGTGGCGGCGCTGCGTCCGCTGGTCCTGCGCTGGAACGGCAACGGCTGGCCGTCCATCAACACTGGCCTCAACATCAACCGCACCCTCAATTCGGTGTCCTGCGTCAGCGCCAATGACTGCTGGATGGTCGGGCTGGCCGGGGGCGCGGCGGCGGACCGGCCGTGGATATTGCGCTGGGACGGCACGGCTGTCAGCGCGGTCAACACCAGCGCGCTTAACCGCAATGAAGCCCTCAACCGCGTCTACTGCGTCAGCAGCAACGAATGCTACGCCGTAGGCACCGCCGGCACCGCCGCCGCCGGCGACAGGCCCTTCGTCGTGCGCTGGGACGGCGCGGCCTGGACGACGCCCTTCCTCAATTTCGCCAATGTCGTCCTCTACGGCCTGCACTGCCCGGCCAGCAATGATTGCTGGGCAGTTGGCGGGCCGGGCACGGCGGCAGCCGGTCAGCGGCCCCTGACGATTCGCTGGAACGGCACCACCTGGAGTTCTTTCAACAATGCCGCGCTCAATCTCAACACCCAACTCAATGAGGTGTATTGCGTCGCCAGCAACGACTGCTGGGCTGTGGGCAACCAGGGCGGCGTCCCGGCGCGACGGCCGTTCTTGCTGCGCTGGAACGGCAGCGCCTGGTCCACCTATGACAGCACCGCCCTCAATATCAACACCAACATGAACGGCATCAGTTGCACCCGCAGCGACGATTGCTGGGCGGTGGGCAATGCCGTCGGCGGCGTAGAGACCATATTGCACTGGGACGGCAGCGCCTGGACGCGCTACAACGACGCCGGCGGCCTCGTCGATGGCCGCAACCTGACCTGGGTCAAGGGCATTGGTCCGGCAAGCAAGCCCGTTGCCGGGCGCAAGGAGGTATTTCCCTGAGGCGCGGCGGGCTGCGCCTCAGGCGTCCGCCTCAGGCCGGCTTGCGATAGAGCTGGCGCATTTCCTCTTCGTGCTTCACGTCGTCAATCTCCAGCATCACACCGTCCAGGTCTACCGGTCCCTGGGCGCGCTCGAAGCGGCCGGTGAGCGTGACACCGTTCGCGAGCTTGCCCGCCTCGTACAAGGCCCAGATCTCGCCGCCGTAATCGGTGGTCAGCAACTGCGGCGCGAACTGCCCGAAATAGGTGGCGAGGTTGGCGACATCGCGCTCGAGCATGGCCTTGGCGCTGTTATTGCCCGCTGCATCGATCGCCTGCGGCAGGTCGATGATCACCGGCCCCTCGGCACCGACCAGCACATTGAACTCCGACAGGTCGCCGTGCACGATGCCGGCGCACAACATGCGCACCACCTGCCCGATCAAAAAACCGTGGTACTCAAGCGCCACGGCGGGCTCGAGTGCGACGTCATTGAGGCGCGGCGCGGCATTGCCCCCGGCGTCGGTGACGAGGTCCATCAGCAGCACGCCCTCAAGAAAGTTATACGGCCGCGGCACGCGTACGCCGGCGGCGGCCAGCCGGTACAGCGCGTCCACCTCGGCGCTCTGCCACGCCGCCTCCTGCTCCTTGCGGCCGTAGCGCGTGCCTTTTTCCATGGCGCGGGCACGCCGGCTGTTCTTGGTCTTGCGCCCCTCGGTGTAGCTGACGGCCTGGCGAAAGGCGCGCTTGTCGGCCTCTTTGTACACCTTGGCGCAGCGCACCTCGGCGCCGCAGCGCACGACATAGACGATGGCCTCCTTGCCGCTCATCAACTGGCGCACGACCTCATCGACGAGACCTTCTTCGACGAGGGGAACGAGACGCTTGGGAGTTTTGATGACAGCCGTTCTGCGCCGGTAGCGGCGCGGCGGGCCCGCGCGCGGCGGGTGGAGCGAATTTGAATGGGCGCAGGCATTTTACGCTATTGGCGGCGAAGCCGGACACACCGAATACTCGAATACAATGGCGCGCTGGAGCGAATCCAGATATCCACAGCACACCGGAGCCAGCGCGTGCAGCAGAACATCATTTCCGTGCAAAACCTGACCAAAACCTATACCTCTGGTTTTCAGGCGCTCAAAAGCATCAATCTCGACATCCGCCGCGGTGAAATATTCGCGCTGCTCGGCCCCAACGGCGCCGGCAAGACCACGCTGATCAACATCATCTGCGGCATCGTCACCCCCAGTTCCGGCACGGTGCTGGCCGACGGCCACGACACCCTGACCGACTACCGCGCCGCGCGCGGCAAAATCGGCCTGGTGCCGCAGGAGCTGACCACCGACGCCTTTGAGACGGTGTGGGCGACGGTGAACTTCAGCCGCGGCCTGTTCGGCAAGCCGCGCGACCACGCCTTGTGCGAGCGGCTGCTGCGCGAGTTGTCGCTATGGGACAAACGCAACAACAAGATCACGACGCTCTCGGGCGGGATGAAGCGCCGCGTGATGATCGCCAAAGCCTTGTCACACGAGCCGCAGATCCTGTTCCTTGACGAGCCCTCCGCCGGCGTTGATGTCGAACTGCGCCGCGACATGTGGGAGCTGGTACGCGGCCTGCGCGAGAGCGGCGTCACCATCATCCTCACCACGCATTACATCGAAGAGGCCGAGCAGATGGCCGATCGCATCGGCGTCATCCGCAAGGGCGAGCTGATTCTCGTTGAGGAAAAGGCCGCGCTGATGCAAAAGCTTGGCAAAAAACAGTTGAAGCTGCAGTTGAAGACGCCGCTCGCGCGCCTGCCCGATGACCTTTCCGGCCACGGCCTGGAGCTCGCCGCCGACGGCGCGGAAATCACCTACACCTTCCGCACCCACGGCGCGCAGTCGGGCATCGCCGACATCCTGCGCCAGCTCAATGGACACGGCATCGACTTCACCGACCTGCAATCGTCGGAGAGCTCGCTCGAGGACATTTTCGTCAATCTGGTGCACGCACGATGAACCTGCACGGCGTCCGCGCAATCTACCGCTTCGAAATGGCGCGCAGCTTCCGCACGCTGATGCAAAGCATCGCCTCGCCGGTGCTCTCGACCTCGCTTTACTTTGTCGTGTTCGGCGCCGCCATCGGCTCGCGCATGGGCGACATCGATGGCGTCAGCTACGGCGCCTTCATCATCCCCGGCCTGATCATGCTGGCGATTCTGAATGAGAGCATTTCCAACGCATCCTTCGGCATCTATATGCCGAAGTGGTCGGGCACCATTTACGAACTGTTGTCGGCGCCGGTGTCCTGGCTCGAAGTGGTCGTCGGCTACGTCGGCGCGGCGGCGACCAAGTCGGTGATGCTCGGCGTGCTGATGCTCATCACCGCGCGCCTTTTTGTCGATTACCGCATCGAGCACCCGCTGTGGATGTTCGCCTTCCTGGTGCTGACGGCGGTGACCTTCAGCCTGTTCGGTTTCATCATCGGCATCTGGGCCGACGGCTTCGAGCAGCTGAAGATCGTGCCGCTGATGATCGTCACGCCGCTGACCTTCCTTGGCGGCAGCTTTTATTCGATCAGCATGCTGCCGCCGCTATGGCAGAAAATCACGCTGTTCAACCCGGTTGTGTACCTCGTCAGCGGCTTTCGCTGGAGTTTTTATGGCGTCGCCGACATCAGCATCGCGGTCAGCGTGGGCATGACCGGCCTTTTCATGCTGCTCTGCCTCGCCGGCATCTGGTGGATTTTCAGGACCGGCTATAAGCTGAAAAACTGAAGGCAGCGGCCGGGGCCGTGACACGGCAGTACGGCAACGAGCCGGCCCCGGCGATCAGCACGTTCCCGGCGCGACTGAAGCCGGGGCCGCCAGCCTCTTCAGGCGGCGCGCTGCGGCAAGTACCGCCATCCTGTCATCTGCTAACGCATGCCGAAGAACGACAGGACTGCCAGAATGATGACGACGGCGCCTACCAGATATACGATGCTGTTCATGAGGTTGCCTTCCAGTTGAACGTGGGAACGAACCCGTTCCGGCGGGTACTTCGCCACGGGCCAGCCAACATAGCCCGGCGGCGTTGGCCGGTCGGTTCGCAAACGAACAGAAGGCGCGGGCAGTGCGGATTTGCTTCGCGACCGGCGTCTGAATAGGGTGGATTTTCACGACGGCCTGAGCGCTGAAAGAGCCGCAGGCGGCAGGTCGGCAGGCCCTTGCGACGCCCGCCTGCAGGCGCTGTATATGCTGGCGTCGCGCTGCAGCGGCGCGCTCCGCGCCGCTGCAGCGTATCAAACGCAAACGAAAGGGAAAAAAATGAGCAACCACCAATGGAAACAACTCGCCCTCGGCATTGTTGCGCTGGGCTTTGCGGCGCAGGCCTCGGCCGCCGGGTTCATCACCAAGATCGAGCCCAGCAAAAAGAGCGCCACCCTCGAGGGCGGCAAGGCGGTGGTGAATTTCACCGTGACAGACAGCGCCGATGACACCGACACCTGCGGCTTCTGGATCGATTATGGCGACGGCGGCAGCCCCGATACGCGCATCATCACCAAGGCCGACGGACTGTTCCCGCGCAGCCTCGAACACAGCTTCAACAAGGCCGGCGGATTTTCGATCAAAGCCAAGGGACAACGCGTCAAGACCACCCTGGGTTGCAACGGCGAAGCGGAAACCTTTGTGACCATCAGCGCACCCGTCGCTGCGGCCAAGGCACCGGCGAAGGCGGCTGCCGCCGCGCCGGCCTGCCCGGATGGCTGGCAACTCGAGGCGAAGTCGTATAACAAGACGACCGGCGCCTTTGCCTGCGGCGCCGGGGCACCGTCGAGCAAACTCGCCTGCGGGCCCGGACTGGCGTACTACGAAAAGGCCGGCGTCATCGGCTGCCGCAAGGGTAAGTAGCCCCGCCGCTTGCGCCCGGCATGCCCGGGCGAGTTCTTCAAAAACATGGCGGGGCCGGCATTGCAAATCCTATCGGTTTGCTCTCACCGAATGCGGAATGAGGCGGTCGCTTTCCTTTTTGACCACGGCGTAACATTCGCACGAGCGCTTTTCGACGCCGGCCCGGTTTTTCACGGTGATTTCTCCGCCGTGGTAATCAATCAAGCCGGCTTTTTGCAGCGCGCTCGCGGCCTTCACTACTTCAGCCGAACCGATACCGAGCATGTTGCCGATCAACTTCTCGGTCATGGTGATGCGATTTGACACCAATCGATCCAGGCTCAGCAACAACCAGCGGCATAACTGTTTGTCCACGGTGTGATGCCGGTTGCACGCCGCCGTTTGCACCATTTGCGTCATCAACGCGGAGGCAAACATCAGCAGCAAGCGGCTCAGCGCTCCGCCGGTGTGAAATTCATCCTTGAGCACCTGCGCCTTCAGACGGTAGGCATGACCGGCGTTTTGTACGATCGCCCGGCTCGGTGTTGATTCGCCGCCCATGAACAGCGCCACGCCGATCATGCCTTCATTGCCGACAATTGCAATTTCCGCCGACGCACCGTTGTCCATCACATAGAGCAAAGAGACGATGCAGTTGAGCGGAAAATAGGCATGGCTCATCGTTTGATCAGATTCATACAAGACCTGGCCCAGCTTCAGGGGCACCAACTCAAGATCACCGGCCAGACGCCCGCACTCGCTGCTCGACAGTGCCGCGAGAAGGGTGTTTTGTTGCGGCCTGTATTGATCTATGTCGATTACATTTTTCAATCTGGACTCCATCCGGACCCGATCCGAGCCCCGGCGTGAATCAGCGCCGCCCGAACCAGCCCGAGGGAGCCGAGCCGGAGCGGGACAGCTATCTGAACGCGGTCCCATGATGCAGGCGACGCCGGACATTCGGTGATTGGCTTGGCGTAAGGCGCGAAATGCGCCGGGCAGGCCCACGACTGAAATCACTGCAAGCAGGGGACCTGACGTGATCTCGCCCGTGGGGCGTTGGTATCGGCGAAATGCTAAAGGACGCGCCGCGTAATGACCGTTCGCCACCGAACAAAGCGGCGGATCTGGCTTGAACGTGCCGGCACAACGCGGGCTGCATTAGCCGCGAACAAAAGAAACCGCAGTGTGCAGACGTATGGCCTTCCGAAACCGCCAATCCGACCCCTGCTGTTGATTTGGCCCTGTCGGTTGATCTGGCGCGCGCCGCGCGCAGGAAGATAGGCTGGAAAGCCCCGCCAGCCGGGCGTTTCCAGCCATCGTTGCCGCCTTCGCCGGGCCAGGATGCGCGTTCGCCAGTCCGGCGGCAATGCCCAGGTTTTTAGTCCGGGTTCAGGCCGGCCCCCGAAAGAAATTCGATTTTCCGTTTACTGGGCATGGTGTTGTCCTGTTCAGACAGTGGATTTGGCTGGTCATGGGGAAGATCCTCGCAGACCAAAAGGGGGCAAACGGGGATTTCGATTCGCCAATTGCGAAATTTTTTCCCGGACGCGTAATGAAACAGCGCGCCGGCCGACAAATGGGAATTATTTCGCCGGTGCGCGAATCCGTTTATCCCGTTGACACCTCCTGGTATTTAACCGCATCAAATCACCTCTATAAGGAAAGCACTATGAATTTGCTCAAATCCGCCGCGCTGCTCGTCATTTCAGCCTTTTTTTCGGTCGCAATGGCCGGTGAAATCAAAGTATTCAGCCAGCAAGAATTCGACCAGCTCACGGCTGCGGGAAAGCCCGTCATCGTCGATGTCAGCGCGACCTGGTGCCCGACGTGCAAGGCGCAAAAGCCTATTCTCGACAGCCTGATGAAACAGCCGTCATACAAGGATGTCACGCTGCTTACAGTCGATTTCGACACCAACAAGGCACTACTCAAGACCTTCAAGGTGAGCATGCAAAGCACCTTGATCGCGTTCAAGGGCACTGCCGAAGTCGGACGTTCGGTCGGCGACACGAATCCGGCAGGCATCGAAGGCCTGGTCAAGAAAACCGTCAACTGATGGAGTTCGGCCCCGGATCCTACGGCTTCGGATTTCTGGCCGGCGTCCTGTCCACGCTATCGCCCTGTGTCCTGCCTATCATCCCCATCCTTTTGGGTTCGGCGGCCAATGCCCATCCGCAAGCGCCGCTCGCCCTCGCGGGCGGGCTTGCCCTGTCTTACGCAATACTCGGCACCGCGCTGGCCTGGGCGGGGGCTGCGGCGGGCGTGGACACCTCGCTCTTTCGCTACGGTGGCGCGATAGTCCTCGGACTGCTGGGACTTGTCCTGGTCTCGGGAAGCTTGCAGCAGCGCTTTGCCCTCGCCACCGCCGGGATGGGTGACGCCGGCAACAATGTGATAGCCCGCATGAAACTTGACGGGCTTGGCGGGCAGTTTGCGATCGGGCTGGTTCTGGGCGTGGTGTGGAGCCCCTGTGTGGGCCCGACGCTGGGGGCCGCCATCCTGCTTGCAAGTCAAGGAACGCAGTTGCCGCAGGCCGCCCTGTTGATGGGCATTTTCGGTATCGGCGCCGCCCTGCCCGTGGTGGCCTTGGCCTACGTGTCTCGCAACGCGATGATGCGCATTCGCGGCAAGCTGATGCGCGCCGGGCAAGCCGGCAAAACGGTTCTCGGCATTTTCATGCTGGTCATTTCATTCACGATTCTCGCCGGCCTCGACAAGCCGGTGGAAGCATGGCTGGTGGACCGGTCGCCCGATTGGCTGACGCGCCTGACCACGCGTTTCTGAATCTGGTCATCGACAAACCCGGGCCACCAGCTTCATATTGGTAGGGCGGGATTTGCATCGGACTGCTTGCGCATCGGCTCGCGCAGCGCCGCCCTCCTTGTTGAAGAGGATTGTCCTCGACACCCAAAGGGCACAAGGACAGCGAAGCCGGGCAAGCACGGCTGAAAACCCATTGCGCCAGGCGGACCTCTCCAGCCATCGCCCGAATATCGGGCCGGCGCCGCGCCTACCAGCGCAGCAGGCGCGGTCCGGCGATCGCGCCTGCCATGCCGGGGACAAGCATACCCAGCACATACCAGACCGCAACGAAAGGCGCCTGCATCTCATCACAATGCAGCGCGTACGCTGCGGCGCCCGTTGCACCGGCGAGCAGCCCCGCCGTCGCACCGGCGAGCGCAAACCGGGTTGGCGCAAGCCCGCGCATGGCCCACATCACCGCGATAAAGCCCGGCACTGAAACGAGCACCACATACGCGGTGCAACTCGCCCAGGTGCCGCCAAGGATCAGCGCGGCGCGCTGACCGGGTTCGGCAGCGGCAAGATTCCAGGCGGCGACGGCCCAGACCATCAGGACTGGTGCGGCCAGGGCGTAGGGCGCAAACCCAAGGGATGCGCCGGGTCGCGACAGGCGCGATACCGCGGCGAGGGCCGCGGCGGCCAGGGCAAGAGGGAAAGCGAGCTTCATCCAGAACATCGGCAACAGCGCCGCAGCGCGCAGGTCCGCGCGCAGACCAAGCGCAAGGACCATGAGCAGCAATGAGCCGGCCCCGCCCCAGGCGAGCGCGGCCGTGTAGCGCCGCGCCGTGGCGCGCTGCGCCACCGGCTCCGCACCCGCGGCGAGCATCGCAACCAGGTCGTCGGTTTTCATCCGGCACCCCGCATCGATAGTGCCAGCGCCTTCAGCCCGCGATGCACGCCGACCTTTACCGCCGACTCGGACATGCCGGTCAGTTTCGCCGTCTCGGCCACCGACAAGCCTTCGAGTTTGACGTGAACAATGGGCAGGCGTTGGCGCTCGGGCAGTGTCTCGAGCAGCGTGGCGATGTCGCACCGCGCGTCACTGGCCGCCTCGTCGGAGGCCGCAAGGATATCCATGTCATCATCAAACTCCACGTTCATCGCCTCATTACCGGCCCGGCGGCGGAACAGATCGGCGAGCTTGTAGCGCGCAATGCCGTGCATCCAGGCCGTCAGCGGCTGGTCCGCCTCATAGGTATGGCGCTGGTTGTGCACGGCAAGCAAGGTTTCCTGCACCAAATCCTCCACATCATCGGGCAACTGCGTCAGGCGCCGGCGGAAAAAAGCCCGCAGGTTTGCGCTGAGCTCCTGCAAAAAGGTCCGGTACGCCGCGGTGTCGCCGGCAAGCCCGCGCAGCATCAGATCGCGTAACCGGCTTTCGCTTGCAATCAAGCACTCTCCCCCATGTATTCGTTGCGCAGCGGCATCCGGTTACAGCCTGATGAAAAAATATAGTTACGGATTTTTGCATGAAGCTGTAACCGGCCGCCAATTTATCGCGAATTAACAGGCAGTCATCGCGCAGCGGACGGTCCGGGCGCGGGGCGACAACCCTTCAATTCAGGAGATTCCACATGAACCACCGCGCACTCGCCGTTTCCACCTTTGTCCTTGCCGCCCTCGCCTCCGGCGTTTCGCAGGCCGCCGATACCGCGAAAAAAGACGGCATGAAAGCCGATCTGGAAAAATGCTACGGCGTCTCGATGGCCGGCAAGAACGACTGTGCCGCAGGCCCCGGCACCACCTGCGCCGGCACGGCCAAGACCGACTTCCAGGGCAACGCCTGGAAAATGGTCGCCAAAGGCACCTGCACCGGCATCAAGACGCCCAAGGGCGCCGGCTCACTCGCCGCGATCAAGGCCTGATCCGAAGCTACGCGCATGAACCCCACGCTTTCCGCCGGGTTGGGCCTCAAGCCCGAGCACTATGAGGCGGCGCTCGCCTGCCCG
Source organism: uncultured Bordetella sp. (assembly GCA_964385505.1). Classification (GTDB taxonomy): domain Bacteria; phylum Pseudomonadota; class Gammaproteobacteria; order Burkholderiales; family SG8-39; genus CAITSH01. The sequence continues at coordinate 25,114 of CAYLPI010000003.1, read as the reverse complement.
GCGGAAGGGCTGTGGTTTGAAGTCCATCCTGAAAACTACATGGTCGAGGGCGGACCGCGCCTCGCCTCCCTCGAGGCGATCCGCTCCCGCCATCCCATCGCGCTGCACGGCGTGGCCTTGTCGCTCGCCGCCGACGCCCCGCCTGACGAAGCGCATCTGACGCGCCTGAAAGCGCTCACCGAGCGCCTGCAGCCGGCAATCGTGTCAGAACACCTCGCCTGGAGCACCTGGCGCGGCAACTACTTCCCCGACCTGCTGCCATTTCCGCGCACCGGCGCCGCGCTCAAGCGCATGGTCGAAAACGTCTCGCGCACCCAGGACGCACTGGGCCGCAGCATCGCCATCGAAAATCCGTCCAACTACCTGCATATTCCCGGACATGAATGGGATGAAATCGATTTCCTCGCCGAACTCTCGCGCCGCAGCGGTTGCGGCCTGCTGCTCGACGTCAACAACGTGTATGTCGGCGCCCGCAACCTCGGCTATTCGGCCGAGGCCTACATCGACGCATTTGCGGCGCACGCGGTGGTGGAAATCCACCTCGCCGGCCACCGCCTTGATCCGCAGCATGGCGCGGCGCTGCTGGTCGATTCGCATGACGCCCCGGTCGATGCGGCGGTATGGGCGCTCTACCAGCGCCTCATCGTGCGCATTGGTCCGCGGCCGACGCTGATCGAGCGCGACGGCAATATCCCGGCCTTCGATGCGCTGTTGGCCGAGCGTGAAATCGCACACGGGCATCTGCTGCGCCCGCTGCGGGAGGCGGCGTGACCCCCGCCGGCACACTGGCCGATTTTCAGGATGCGTTCGCAACGGCGCTGTTGACATCGCACCCGTCGGCGCATCCGGATGTCACCGGGCTTGCCGCCCAACCCGGATTTGCCGTTTATCGCAATACCGTAATGAAGGGCGCCCTCGATGCTTTGCAGGCGAACTACCCGAGCGTGCTGCGCCTGGTCGGCGAAGAGTGGTTTCGCGCCGCCGCTGCGGAGTTCGTGCGCATGTCACCGCCGGAACATCCGGCGCTGGTGCGCTACGGTGCGCAATTCGCGACGTTCCTGAGGAATTTTCCGCCGGCGGCGGAGTTACCCTACCTGCATGAAGTGGCGCGCCTTGACCGTTGCTGGACCGAGGCACACATCGCCCCCGGACTCGTGCCGATGGCGCCCGAGACAATAGCGGCGTTAGCGCCCGACGCCCTCGGCGCCCTCCACCTGTTACCGCACCCGGCGGCACGCTGGGCGTGGTTCCCGGAGCAACCGGCCTACACGATCTGGCGGCGCAACCGCGAGTTATCGGATGACACAAGCGAATTCCCGTGGCAGGGCGAGGGCGCCGTGCTGACAAGGCCGCACGACAGCGTGCAGTGGCGGGCACTGGACGCCGCCGGCTGCGCTTTTCTTGACGCCTGCGCGAGGGGGGCACCGCTTGGCGAAGCCTGCGCGTCGGCGCTCGCCGTCAACGCCGCGACCGATATCGCCGCACTCATGGCATTGCTGATCGACGCAGGTGCCCTGGCCGACCCTGCATCCACCCCATCCCGTTCAAACAACAAGGAATCGCCATGACCAGCGTCGCCCCCGCCATCGGCTTCATCGCCAGAACCCGCGAGCAATGGAACAACTGCGCCGGCATCCTGTCCGATGTACTCAATCACAGCACGCTGGCGCTGGTGAACCGCATCGCCATCGCCGGCATATTCTTCATGTCGGCGCGCACCAAGGTTGACGGCTGGCTCAGCGTCAACGACAGCGCCTACACGCTGTTTCGCGAGGAATACAAGCTGCCGCTGATCCCCCCCGATATCGCCGCACATCTTGCAACCTATGCCGAGCACCTGTTCCCCATCCTGCTGGTGTTGGGGCTTGGCACGCGCCTGTCGGCCCTGGCGCTGCTCGTCATGACGGCGGTGATCGAGATATTTGTCTATCCGGAGGCCTGGCCGACGCACCTTAGCTGGGCCGGGCTGCTGCTTTATCTGGTCGCGCGCGGCGGCGGCACGCTCTCGCTCGACCATGCGCTGAAAATCCGCTGACGTACATGCGTCGGTGGCAGGACGCCATAAGCCCCGGCGCGCTGAAACCGCGCCCTACAAAAACACTGCGGAGAAAACACTTTGGGTCAGAAACACCTTGGGTCAGTGTAACTTTATGGAAAAGTCGCTCTGACCCCGTTTCGTTTCCCTTTCGTTCTAGTCGGCCTTCATGCCGATGTCCTGTATCACCTTGCCCCAGCGTACATAGTCCGCCTTCATGCGCTCGCTGAAATCCTCGGACGACCCGCCGAGTGGAAACAATCCCTGTGCCGTCAGTTGTGCCGCGACCTCGGGTGTTTTCAGGATGCGGTTCACTTCCAGGTTCACCTTCTGCACGATCTCCGGCGACGTCCCCACAGGGGCGAGCAGGTTCCACGAGGTCGTGCCGTTGAAACCGGGATAGGTCTCGGCGATGGGCGCGACACCAGGCGCCGACGCAACGCGCCGCGGACCGCCGAGGCCAATGACCTTGAGCTTGCCGGCGCGCGCATGAGGCATGGTCTGCGCGAGGCCGGTGTAGGTGATGGGAATCTGGCCCGAAATGATGTCGGGCAATATTTGCCCGCTGCCCTTGTAAGGCACATGCACGGCATCGACCCTGGCAAGGCTCTTCAGCCATTCCATGGAAAGGTGGTGGATGCTGCCTATGCCGGCGGAGGCATAACTGTATTTGCCCGGATTGGCCTTGAGCAGCGCCACCAGTTCGGGCAGCGTCGAGGCCGGCACCGCGGGATTGACCGTCAGCACGAACTCGATCTGCGCGATCGGGATGATGGGCACGAAATCCTTGCGCGGGTCATAGGTCGCGTCCTTCTGGATATGCGGCGTGATGGTCAGCGGCGAATCGTCGGCCAACAGCAGGGTGTAACCATCGGCGGGCGCGCGCGCCACCATCCCGGCGCCGATGCTGCCTGCGGCGCCCGGGCGGTTGTCGATGATGACCTGTTGGCCCCAGGCTTCGGTCAGCTTTGCAGCAATGGTCCGGCCGACGATGTCGCCGGAGCCGCCTGCGGCGAAAGGCACCACAAACCGGATCGGCCTGTTCGGGTAGGACTGCGCCTGTGCCGCCGTACCTGCGCCCAGCACAACCAGCGCCAACACCATCGATAGCATTTTCATACCGCCTCCTTCGTTGGTTTTTGCCGGACGTTTCGCAACGCCGGTCTATTTCGTTGCCGTTTCGGTTTTTTTGCCCGCTGCTTTTGCGGCCGATCGCTTCTCCGGCACCGTCGGGCCGGCGAGGATTTGCGCCTGACGCTGCAAGCGTTCCAGCAATTCGTCAAAAATTACCTGCTCGGCCGCGCTCATCACCGACACCAGCCGGTCCTGGCGCTCGATAGCCGCCGGCAGGATGCGCTTGTAGATGGCGCGGCCGGCCGCGGACAGCACAATCTGCGTGCGACGCGCATCGCCCGAATCAGTTCGCGTTTGCGCCAGTCCCTTGGCCACCAGCGCCGCCGCGGTACGGCTGATCCAGCCTTTGTCGGTATTGAGTGCCGCGGCCAGCCTGTTGACGCTCGCCGGCGCGCAAATCGCCAGCGCCGCGAGGAGGCGCCACTCGGCGAGCGGAATGCCGAACTGCCGCGCGTAGAGCCGTACGGCGCCCACGCCCAGCGTGTTCGACAGCACCAGCACGCGATAGGTGAGCAGCGTCCGGAAATCATAGCGCGGCGCGCACATTGGCTTTGTCATGGCGCACATACTACTTGACACTTCGTTGTCATCGCAACTAGCATTTCGTTGCCATCACAACAAATAAACTGCGCTTTTCCCTGCAGCCTTTCGCCGCCCGGCCCTCGCCCGCCGTGCGCCGCAACAGGACCGCCCCAGGAGACCGACCATGAACGCCCGAACCCCGCCCCTCGCCGAACCCGACTTCCACAGCCTGGTGCGCCCGGACAGCGTTCACCGCTCGCTCTACCTTGACCAGGCGGTGTTCGAGCTGGAAATGCAGCGGATTTTCGGCCGCGCCTGGCTTTACCTCGCGCACGAGAGCCAGATCCCGAAGGAAGGCGATTACGTCACTGCCTGGATGGGCCTGCAGCCGGTGATCGTCATCCGCCACAAGGATGGCAGCGTGCACGTACTGCACAACCGCTGCGCCCACCGCGGCGTGATGGTCATCACCGACGAGCGCGGCAACACCGGCAACACCATACGCTGCGGCTACCACGGCTGGACCTTCCGCACCAACGGCGAGTTGCTGCTCGCGCCCATGCGCGACGCCTACGCCGGTCGCTATGACATGACCGACCATGCTACTTTCGGCCTGGTGCCGGTCACCCGCGTCGAAAGCTACCGCGGCTTCATCTTCGGCAGCCTCGCGCGCAAAGAAGATCCGCTGCCCGACTTGCCCGAATTCCTCGGCGAGGGCGCCGCCTGCATCGACCTGCTGGTGGACCGCGCACCGGCCGGCGAGGTGGATGTCTCGGGCGGCGTGCACAAATACATCATCCGCGGCAACTGGAAGGCACAGATCGAGAACCTCAACGACAACTACCACCCGCCCTTCTCGCACGCCTGCACCACCGACGAGAGCCAGCGCCAGTTCAAGCGCCGCTACGGCGATGAGTCCGGCGTTCATCTTGACACCGCCGACCAGGGCTCGAAGTGGGATTCGGTGGCGGCGGTGGCCTTTGACTGGGGTTCGTCCTATTGCGGCCCGCTGCCCTTCAACCACGAGGGGCGTGGCGGACCGTTGTTTGACGCGCACTGCGCGGCGCTGGCGCAAAAACATTCGCCCGGGCGGGTCAGGGAAATCATGACCGACCGCTTCCACAACGTGATCGTCTATCCGAGTGTGGTGATGCAGCTCGCATCCAGCCATGTGCGCACCATTCGGCCGATTGCGCCAGACCGCACCGAAATCCGCGTCTACCCCATCCGCCTCAAGGGCGCACCCGAAGAAATAAACCGCCAGTTGGTGCGCTATCTCAATGTCACCCATTCGGCGGCCTCGCTGATCCAGTCCGATGACGTGGAGATGTTCCGCCGCGTGCAGGGCGGGCTGGCGAGTGAAGCCCTCGAATGGGTCTGGTTCAACCGCCACATGGGCGATGACGCCACGCGGCGCGGCGGCGGCACCAGTGAAGTGATCATGCGCAACCAGTACCGCGCCGGGTACCTGCGCTACATGACCGGGAGCCAGGCATGAACGCACCGCTCAACGCCCCCGCCGTGCAACTGGCCGCAGTCAGCGACTTCCTCACCCACGAATCGCGGCTGCTCGACGAACGGCGCTTCGAGGAATGGATGGCGCTTTTCACGCCCGAGGGCTACTACTGGGCGCCGGCTCGCATCGGGCAGACCGATCCATGGGAAGAGGTCTCGCTGATATACGACGGGCACGACATCATGAAGGACCGTATTCAGCGCCTGCGCCATCCAAAAGTCTATGCGCAGTTGCCCCATTCGCGCGCGGTGCGCCAGGTGACCAACATCGCCATCGATGAAGTGGATGAAGCCAGCGGCGAAATCGGCACGCGCGCGGTATTTTTCATGTTCGAGCACCGCCCCACCCTGCCGACGCCGATTGAGCGCATTTTCGCCGGCCATGCCTACCACCGCCTGCGCCGCGAGGGCGACGGCTTCAAGATCGTCTGGAAAAAAGCCGTGCTGGCCAATTGCGATGCGGGATTTGATCCGCTGTTTCTTTATTTCTGATGCCAGCTTGAAGCGGCCTGCCCCGGTCGTATTTTCCGCTCTCCGCACCCGGTACCTGCTGGAAACCCGCGCCGGCTGGACGTTTCCAGCCATCGCCTCGAGGCGACCAAGGCGCTCGGCCTTGCCATTGCGCAGAAACCGCTGCTGCGCGCTGAACGGAAATGACCGCTTATGCGAATTCCCTACCTGCCCGCCAATATAAACTCTCCGATTCAGTTGTAAGAAATCCCCATTTGCCGCGACTAATCCGACAAGACCCCCTGGAGAGCCCTTCATGCACGCCACCGTTCACCTGCTCACCCGCACCGATTTCCCAAGCCTGAAGCGTCGCACCATAGAAACACTGCAGATCAACCTTGGCTATCGCTGCAACCAGAGTTGTGTGCACTGCCACGTCAATGCGGGGCCGAATCGTACCGAGGAGATGACCTCCGAGACGATTGACGCCGTTATCGACTTCCTCGCGGCCAGCCCCGATATCACCGCCATCGATCTCACCGGCGGGGCGCCGGAACTGAATCAGCACTTCCGCCGCCTGGTCATTGCCGCGCGCTCGCGTGGACTGCGCGTCATCGACCGCTGCAATCTGACGATACTGGAGGAGCCAGGCTTCGAGGATCTGGCGGCCTTTCTCGCCGATCATCGCGTCGAGGTGGTGGCCTCCCTGCCCTGTTATCTGGAAGAGAACGTCGACAAGCAGCGCGGTAAGGGCACTTTCGAGGCGAGCCTCGCCGGGCTCAAACAGTTGAATGCACTGGGTTACGGACAAGCCGGCAGCGGCCTGACGCTCAACCTGGTCTTTAACCCTCAGGGCGCAAGCCTGCCGCCCGCGCAAGACGCACTGCAAGCCGCCTATAAACAGCATCTGGACGAGCGCTACGGCATCGTATTCAATCATTTGTTCACGCTGGCCAACATGCCGATCCAGCGCTTCGGCAGCATGCTCATCTCCAAGGGCCAGTTCAACGCCTACATGACGACGCTGCGCGAGGCGCACCGCGAAGAAAACCTCGAAGCCGTGATGTGCCGCAGCCTGATCAGCGTGGACTGGCAGGGCTATATCTACGACTGCGATTTCAACCAGCAGCTTGGATTGGCTATCACGGGCAAGAGCCACGCCCGCCTGCACATCACCGAAGCGGCCGCCGGCGTACTCGAAGGCCTGCCGATCCGGGTGGCGGAGCATTGCTACGGCTGCACGGCGGGCCAGGGCTCCAGTTGCGGCGGCGCACTGGATAACGATACCGCCCCCGCCCCGAACTGCGGCGACTGAACACCCGCAATTCGATAGAGGATATCGGCATGAGTGAACTACAAGGGCTGTTCTTCTGGGGATTTCTGCTGGTTTTCGGCGTCCTCATGTATCTCGTAGTGCCAAGCTCGAACAACGAAGCCGGCTTCTTTCGCGGCCACGACGACAAAGGGCGGCCGGCATCGGAGTGGGCCCTGATGATGAGCATTTTCATCAGTTGGATTTTTGCCAAATCGGTTACCAACGCGGCCAACCTTGGCGCGACCTACGGCATCGTCGGCGGGCTCGCCTATGCCAGCTACTGGCTGTCGATTCCCGTTGCGGGGCTGGTTATCTACCGCCTGCGCACGCGCGAGGGCGCGACCGGCCTGGTGCCCTATCTGATCGGCAAATACGGGCGCGGTGCGGCACTGGCATTTTCTGCGGCGATCCTGATCCGGCTGTTCAACGAGGTCTGGAGCAATACGGCGGTGGTCGGTGGCTATTACGGCGACAGCGGCTCAGCCGGATTCATCGGTTCGGCCCTGTTGTTTACCGCGGCGGTGCTGCTCTATAGCCTGAAGGGCGGATTGCGCAGTTCGATTTTCAGCGATGTGATCCAGGCCGTCGTATTCATGCTGTTCCTCGGCGTGGTATTGGCCTATGTGCTTCCGGCGCATACGCCGGGCGTTCTGCTGTCGCAGGGCACGTTTGCCCTGGATTCGGGCGCGGATCTATTGTTGGTCGCGCTGTTGCAGGCGCTGTCCTACCCGTTTCACGATCCGGTACTGACCGATCGGGGCTTCATCACGCGGGAGAAAACCATGCTCCGGGCGTTTATCGTCGCCGGCATTCTCGGCTTTTTCGCCATCTTCGCGTTCAGCCTGGTGGGCGTGCATGCGGGCCTCGAAGGCATCAAGCCGAGCGCCAACGTGCCGGCCGAAGTGGCGCGGGGCCTGGGTTTTGCAGGGCTGTTCGCGATGATCGTGGTGATGGTTACATCGGCCGGATCGACGCTCGACTCAACCTTCACTTCGCTATCAAAACTCGTCGCACGCGAACTGCCACTGCTCGCCGGCCGGATGCCCTCGGCCAAAGCCATGACCATCGGTTCGCTGACCATGGTGGCTTTCGCGCTGCTCGGCAACCTGCCGATGATCGCCGGTACCGATATTCTGAAAGCGACGACCATCAGCGGCACCATGGTCATCGGCCTGGCACCGATCTTTCTGTTCTCGGGCCGGGTTGGGTACTCGCCGCTCTCCTTTCACCTCGCCTTCTGGACCGGCATCAGCCTGGGTGTGCTGCAGGCCATGAACCTGATTCCGTTGAGCTGGGCGATCGGCGGCGGCAAATACGGCGTTCTGCTCGGAACCAATCTCTACGGCCTGGCGCTGTGCACGGCCGGTTTCTTCCTGCCACTCGCCCTGCCGCGCTACCGCATTAACGCCGCAAAGAGCGCCGCATGAGCGAGGCAGGCAGCGTGTGCCCGCTGCGCTACCGCTACGGACCACCCGCCATCGCCAGCGCACCCGGGCGACAAGCCGACACCCTTTACATCATCGGCGGACTGTATGGCAATCTCCATGCCCTGGCTACCGTCGAGGCCATGGCGCGCGCCGAACCCGGGCCGGTGACCCTGTGTTTCAACGGCGACTTCAACTGGTTCAACATTGACGACGCCGGCTTTCGCGCAATCAACGAGCGCGTGCTGCGGCACGACGCCATCCTTGGCAATGTCGAGGCTGAACTTTGCGAAGACTCGGACGCGGCCGGATGCGGCTGCGCCTACCCGGCGTCTGTCGATCGGCATATCGTCGAGCGCTCCAACCAGATTCACGCAAGACTGAAACGCACCGCCGTCCGGCATCCCGATCTGCGCCGCCGCCTCGCCGAATTGCCCATGGTGGCGCGCTATCACGTCGGCGACGCCCGCATAGGCGTAGTACATGGCGATGCCGAATCGCTTGCCGGATGGCGCTTCGACGTCGCAGCACTCGATGATGAAAAAGATCAAGCCTGGCGTGCCGATGCGTTCGCCAAAGCTGAGGTGGACGTATTCGCCAGCACCCACACCTGCCTGCCGGCGACCCGCCTCTTCGATTTGGGCGGCCTCAAGCTGGTCGCCAACAACGGCGCCGCCGGCATGCCAAATATGCGCGATACCCGCTTTGGCATGCTGACCCGGATCGGAACGACGCCCCCGCCGCATCCGCGTCTCTATGGCAAGCGCGTACGGGATGTGTATGTCGATGCGCTAGCAATCTGCTACGACGACCCGGCCTGGCAGCAATCCTTTCTCAACAATTGGCCTGAAGGTTCACCCGCCTGGCTGTCGTACTTCGAGCGCATCGCCAATGGGCCGCACTTTTCACTGCAGGTTGCCGCCGACGCCGTGTCTGCCTGAATAGTGTCAGCCTGACCCGGCGCCCTGCCGTGCCGCAAGTGCGTTGAAGCCCCCGACGATCAGGTGGTGGGTCGCCAAGAGAATCGTCCAGACCAGGGGCAATCGTGGGAAAATTGCAATCCACACGCCGCGCATCGAGAAAATCCCCCGAAACGCTCGAAAAGCACGACCACTGAGCGGACGCGCTTAAGTGGCGGCGGCGTCCCCACCCAGCACGCCATCCGCATAAGAGGCATCGCCATGCAATCGCCGGATCAACCCGTCCTCCGCGACATCGTGCTCGTCGGCGGCGGCCACAGCCACGTCGGCGTGCTCAAGCGCTTTGGCATGCGCCCGCTGCCCGGCGTCCGCCTGACCGTGATCTGTCGCGATACGCACACACCCTACTCGGGCATGCTGCCGGGCTATATCGCCGGACATTACGGCTACGACGAAGTCCACATCGACCTGTCGCGACTGGCGCGCTTCGCCGGCGCGCGCTTTTTTCGCGACGAAGTGGTGGGCCTTGACCGCGGCACCGGCAGGGTGCTCTGCCGCAGCCGTCCGCCGGTGCCCTACGACTGTCTGTCGATCAACATCGGCTCCACGCCGCAGATGGCCGACGTCACCGGTGCGCTCGAGCATGCCGTGCCGGTAAAGCCGATCAACGGGTTCAACGCGCGCTGGCTGCTGCTGCTCGAGCGGGTGCGCAATCACGCCGGACCCACGCGCATCGCCGTGGTCGGCGGCGGCGCCGGCGGCGTCGAGTTGACGCTGGCAATGCAGTTTCGCCTGCGCAACGAGCTGCGCGCAGCCGGGCGTAATCCGGACGAACTTTCCTTCCATCTGATGACCCGCGGCGCAGTCATCCTCAAGACCCACAATACTTCGGTGCGCCATGCATTCGAACGGGTGCTGGCCGAACGCGGCGTGACCGTGCACTGCGACGCCGAGGTGACACACGTGTCGGCGGCGCAGTTGCGAACGACGCGCGGTGAAACCGTGGATGCCGACGAAGTCGTCTGGGTCACGCGCGCGGGCGGCGCGCCCTGGCTGCGCGAAACGGGCCTCGCCCTGGACGAGGGCGGGTTCATCCGCGTCAAAGACACGCTGCAGACGCTGACCGACGCGAAGGTGTTTGCTGCAGGCGACATCGCCAGCATGGAGAACCACCCGCTGGAGAAGGCCGGGGTGTTCGCCGTACGCCAGGGGCCGCCGCTCGCGGCCAACCTGCGCCGCAGCGTCGAGGGTCTTGCGCTCGCGCCTTACCGCCCGCAACGCAAATGGCTTGCACTGATCAGTACCGGCGATCGTTACGCGGTGGCGTCGCGCGGCGCGCTCGCCTTCCAGGGCACCTGGGTGTGGCGCTGGAAGGACTGGATCGATCGCCGCTTCATGCTCAAGTTCAGCCGGTTTCCGGCCATGGAAACGCCGCGCCCGGACACCGGCGCCGCGTCGGTCAAGCTCGATCAGGAGGAGGCGGCACAGGCGCTCTCGGCGATCGCCATGCGTTGCGGCGGTTGCGGCGCAAAAGTCGGCGCGACGGTGCTCACGCGCGCGCTCGGCGCGCTGACCCCGATCGAGCGCGACGACGTGCTCATCGGCCTGCATGCGCCGGACGATGCCGCAGTGGTGCGCGTGCCACCGGGCAAGGCGATGGTGCACACCGTGGATTTCTTCCGCGCCTTCGTCGATGACCCCTACATTTTCGGCAAGGTCGCCGCCAACCATGCGCTGGGCGACATTTTCGCGATGGGCGCCGAGGCGCAATCGGCCACCGCCATCGTCACCGTGCCCGCCGGGCTCGAAGCCAAGCAGGAGGACCTGCTGTTTCAGATGATGACCGGCGCGATCGAAGTACTCAACGACGCCGGTTGCGCGCTGGTAGGCGGCCACACCGGCGAGGGCAAGGAACTGGCGCTGGGATTTGCCGTCAACGGCCTGATCGATGAAAACATGGCGACGGTGATGCGCAAAGGCGGCATGCGCCCCGGCGACGTACTCGTCCTTACCAAGCCGATCGGCACCGGCACGCTGTTTGCGGCGCACGCGCAGCTCGCAGCGCGCGGCCGCTGGATCGACGCGGCGCTGGTGTCGATGTGCCAGTCGAACCGCCTCGGCGCGCAGTGTCTGCGCGAGCACGGCGCGACGGCATGCACCGACCTCACCGGCTTCGGCCTGCTCGGGCATCTGGTGGAAATGACCAAGCCTTCAGGCGTGGACGCGGAGCTGGATCTTGCGGCGCTGCCCGTACTCGAAGGCGCCGAGGAGACCAGCGCCGCCGGCATCCTCAGTTCGCTGCAACCGGCCAACGTGCGCTTGCGCCGTGCGCTGCGCAACCAGCAGCAGGCGCTGGGCCATCCGCGCTATGCGTTGATTTTCGATCCGCAAACCGCAGGCGGGCTGCTCGCCAGCGTCCCCGAGGCGCGCATCGCTTCCTGCCTCGATGCGCTGCGCGCGCTCGGCTACGAACATGCGGCGGTGATCGGTCGCGTGCTGCCGCAAGGCGAGGCAATCGAGCCGATCGTGCTCAAGCTGCGCTCGTGACGCAGCCGACGCTGTTCAAATTGCTCGCCGTGGCGGCGCTGCTCGCGCTGCTTGCGGCGGCCTATTGGCTGTTGCACGAAACCGGCGCGATGTCGATGATCCTGAACCGGTCTGCGCTGCAGGCCCACATCGCGCAGTTGGGGGCATGGGGTCCGCTGTCGGTGATCGGTCTGATGGTTCTGGCGATCCTGGTGAGCCCGATTCCGAGCGCGCCCATCGCCATGGCTGCCGGTGCCGCCTATGGCCACGTCTGGGGCACGCTTTATGTACTCGTGGGCGCAGAAATCGGAGCGCTCGCCGCTTTCGGCATTGCGCGCTGGTTGGGCGGGGAAACGCTGCGGCGCTGGTTTGGCGACCGCCTGACGGTGGGCTTGCTCGGTTCGCAAAACGCACTGATGGGTATCGTGCTGGTCAGTCGCCTGCTGCCTTTCATTTCATTCGACATCATCAGCTACGCCGCCGGCCTGTCGCTACTCTCGTTCTGGCGTTTCGCCATCGCGACACTGGTCGGCATTGTGCCGACCAGCTTCCTGCTGGCCCATTTCGGCGGCGAGATCGCCACCGGCGAATCCGATCAGATCATGATCTCGGTGCTGGCGCTGGGTACCATCACCCTGATCCCTGTGGCGGTGAAGCTCGTTCGTGACCGCCTGCGCCGGCCACCGACATAAGCGCCGGCCATTCATTAAATTCCGGCGTCAACGGTGGCCGGCCCAAAATGCAACGAAATTCGCAGAAACGATACTGGACCGCTTCAAGCCACTTCCCGCTGTCCACTGATCGCATCACGAACTTCCGGATATAGATTTGCGAGACGCTCGACATCCGCCGGCCGATCGACGTCCCACAAGGTCGCCGGTTCGCTCCAGCGCCAACCCAACGCGCGAAGACGCTGCCGCGTTTCTGCCATGACCCGCTCCGTCCCCCAGTCGACGCCCGCAAAAAGTTCATGCGACGGCGCTTTGATGCCGATCAGTACATAACCACCGTCTTCCGCCGGCAGCACAAGCGCATCGTGAGTACGCAGGGACTGCGCCGCCTCACGCAGATGCGCAACGCCAAGTGCCGGACAATCGGTGCCGATGACTAGCGTTCCTGCCGGCGTGGGTGACTGCTGCACCGCCGCCAGCATGCGCGTGCCAAGATCGCCTTCGGGCTGGGCGCGCACCGTGATCGGACCGAGAGCGCGGCAGAGAACGATATCGGGGTGGCCGGGGTCGCCCGCGCACCATAGAACCACCGGACCGATATCGGCCTCGAGCGCCGTGCTTACGGTCCGGCGCAGGAGCCAGCGCTGCAGGCGCGCCGCACCGCTGGCGCCAAGCGCGGGGATCAGCCGGGTCTTGACCTGGCCGGGGACCGGCGCACGCGCCAGTATGGCCACGCCGACCCGCTCCGGCATATCAAGGCGTGGCGCATAGCCATATTCCATGGCAAGGCGGTGCGGATCGGCGCCGAAAAAGTAGCGCAAGCGCAGACCCCACATCAGGAGAATCGTACGCATTACCCCGTTGGTCTCCCAGCGTCTCCCGGAGGTTGTGACTTGTGGCGCAAGGCAGGCGGGACGGCCGAGGCCGAGAAGCCGTTTGGACAAGCCGATATCTTCCATCAGCGGCACTTCGGGGAAGCCTCCGGCCCGCTGGAACACCTCGGTGGAAACGAAAATCGCCTGATCGCCGGTGGCGATACCGGTCAGGCGCGAGCGCCAGTTCATCATCCGGGCCACCACCGGCAGCAACGCGGAATCGCCCTTGATCTGAACATCGAACCGCCCCCAATGACGCCCCGAGGCAAGCGCCTGCGCGATCAAGCGGTCGGCAGCTTCGGGAAGCCGCGTGTCGGCATGCAGGAACAACAGCACCCGGCCGCTCGCCACGGCGGCGCCGGCGTTCATCTGCCGTGCGCGGCCGCGCGGCGTGTCAATGACGCGATCGGCATAGCGCGCGGCGATATCGGCACTACCATCGGAGCTCCCGCCATCGACGACGATGACTTCCGCGCCACGCGCTTGAAAAAGCACGAGCGCTTCCAGCGCGGCCGTGAGTCCGGGCGCTTCGTTCAATACCGGAAGGACGACCGACAGCGGCGGAGGGGAATCGCCGCGCCTCATTTCCCCCCTTTCACGCGTGCCGCGTCATTGAGCCGCCAGTCGTAGTCGAGGAACTCGATGCGGTAGTCGCCGGCCCGTATGCGTGCCCGTGCCTCCGGCGCCGCAGCCAGTTGGTCGGCAAAGCGGGCAAAGGTAGCATTCAGCGTATCAAAGCCTTTATGGCCCTTTTTGAAGTCCTCGCCATACCAGTCGAATATTCTGGACACCTGCAGGCGGCCACTGGCGGTATCGAAGCGGTTTCGCGTCTGATCGCTCATGAAGCGGCGCATGCCATCTTCCAGTTGGTCGTTCAACCGCCCGGCGGTGAACGCTTCCTGGCGGAGCATGGGGCAACCAATGGATGCGCACACGAGGGCGAAATGAATGCGCGGATCGTCAAAGGCACCCGCTGCGCGGATCATGCCGTGCTCGAGCTCGTCGAGGCTGCGCTCCCGGCCGAGCAGCATGAAGAATTTTTTCTTCCAGGGCGACTGGAATACCGAGCCGATGTCCTTGATCGAATCGAGGTTCGGATACCTGGAGAGCACCAGCTCGACGGTAAAGGCGTTATAGGCATTGATCAGGAACGCGAGTCGTTGCGGGTCTGACCACGGCCGGAACTGCGCCTCCGCTACCGATGATATTGAATCGAGGTATTTCTTCAGCGCGACCTGTTCAGTTCGCACACCCTGGTAATCGACCGCGCTGGCGTTGCCCTGCGCCGCCACCTTGACGTGCCGCGAAAGCAGCGCCTGCCAATCCGCGTGCGAATGGTCGAAGGCATGCGCCAACCCGCTCATCAGCGTCAGCATCGCGCCAAACGCGAGCAGTCTGATCGAGGCCACGCCGCTCAGCCGCGCCGCCAGGCATGAAAGCGCCCCACCCAGGCGAGCAGTTGCTGCGGCGCGTGCGCCTTCTTCCACACGCCCGCTACGTATTTGTTGGCCTCGGCCATGGTGGGATAGATGTGGATGGTGCCAAGGATCTTGTTCAGGCCGATATTCTGCTTCATGGCGAGCACATATTCTGCAATCAGATCCCCGGCGTGCTCGCCGACGATGGTTACGCCCAGAATTTTGTCCTTGCCCGGCACCGTCAGCACCTTGATGAAGCCGTGCGCCTCGCCGTCGGCGATGGCGCGGTCGAGGTCGTCGATGTCGTAGCGGCTGACTTCGCAGGCGATGCCTTTTTCTTTTGCTTCCTGTTCGTTCAGGCCGACGCGCGCCACCTCGGGCTCCACGAACGTCGCCCATGGGATCACGGTGTAGTCGGCTTTGAATTTCTTCAACGGATCGAACAGGGCGTTCACCGCCGCATACCAGGCCTGGTGCGCGGCGGTGTGCGTGAACTGGAACGGTCCGGCCACATCGCCCGCCGCGTAGATATTCGGATAATTTGTCTGCAGGTAGGCGTTGGTTCCCACCGTGCGTTCGGCCCGAATACCCAACTCCTCCAGTCCGTAGCCCTTCAGGTTGGCAACCCGGCCAACGGCGACCAGCACCGCGTCAAAGGGAATGCGCACGTCGCGGCCCTCATATTCGGCAACCAGTATCTTTTCGCCGTTCTCGGTGAGGAACTGTTTGGCGCGATGATTGACCAGGACCTCGATACCTTCGTCGCGGAATCGCCGCGTGAGGATCTCGGAGACTTCGGCGTCTTCGCGAATCATGATGCGCGGCGCCATCTCGACCTGCGTTACTTTGGCACCGAAACGGGCGAACGCCTGGGTCAGTTCCGAGCCGATCGGCCCGCCGCCGAGCACCACCATTCGCCGGGGCAACTCACGCAGGTTCCACACGGTGTCCGAAGTCAGATAGCCGACTTCTTCGATACCAGGAATCGGCGGCACGAAGGGCCGCGCGCCGGCCGCGATGACGATGCTGCGCGTCGACAGCACTTCAGTCACGCCGTTCGCTCGTTTCAGCTCCACTTCCCACGGCGAGATGATCTTCGCCGTACCCTCGACCACATCGACGCCCAGCGCCGTGTAGCGCTCGACCGAGTCGTGCGGCTCGACCTTGCGGATCACCGATTGCACGCGCTCCATCACCGTTGCGAAATCAAACTCGGCTCTGGCCGTGGCGATACCGAACTCTTTCGAGCGGGCCATGTGCGAGAGCAGCCTGGCCGAGCGGATCAGCGCCTTGGACGGCACGCAGCCGGTGTTGAGGCAGTCGCCGCCCAGTTTGTGCTTTTCAATCAGCGTCACCTTGGCTTTCACGGCTGCCGCGATATAGGCCGTTACGAGGCCGGCGCTGCCGCCGCCGATAACAACCAGGTTGCGCTCGAAGCGCAGCGGTTTTGGCCAACGGGCATAAACCTTGTTCACGCGCACCATCTCGACCAGTTTGTTGGCAAGCAACGGAAACAGCCCCAACAGCACGAAAGACCCGAGCAGGGCCGGTGAAATGATGCCCGACAGCGACTCGATGCGGGCAAGCTGGGTGCCTGCGTTCACATAGACCAGCGTCCCTGCGAACATGCCAAGCTGGCTCACCCAATAGAAGGTTCGCGCCCGCATCGCGGTGAGGCCGAAGAGCAGATTCACCAGAAAGAACGGAAATACGGGCACCAGCCTCAGCGTGAAAAGGTAGAACGCCCCTTCGCGGCGAATGCCGTCATCGATGCCTTGCAGGCGCTGCCCGAAGCGCTGGGTCACCCAGTCGCGCAGCAGGAAGCGGGCGGTCAGAAAGGCCAGCGTGGCGCCGGCGCTGGAGGCAAAGGACACGAGCAGCGTTCCCCAACCGAGCCCGAATACCGCGCCGCCGGCGAGGGTCATCAAGGCTGCGCCGGGAAGGGACAGCGCGGTGATCAGCACATAGAGCGTGAAATAGATCGCTGCGGCGAGACCCGGGCTGCCTGCGCGAAAAGCCTCGATCGAAGCCTGCTGCGCCTTGAGCGCTTGAAGATTGAAATATTGCCCCAGATCGAACACGAAGTAGAGCGTGAAGAGCAGGCCGATCGCGGCGAAAACCACCAGTTTGCGTAGCACCGACTACTCCCTTTGTTTGTCTTGCAGCAGAATACCTGAATGATCCTGCAGTGTTCTTGGTCGAAGATTGAAGAAGAAAACTTACAAATACATCGACGACCGGTTGGGAAAGGTGGCGGTTCAACCCGGCTGCATTGCCGGCGAGTGCCCTTTCGATCGACACGCCTCGGCGGCGTGGCACATGGTAACCGCGCAAAACCATTCAGAATTATCGCCCGCCATCGCCCCGGTGTAATGCCCTAGTGAAAATCCCGGCTAGCCGTATTGAGCCGGCCGAGCAGCCGGCTATGGTCGAACAGCCGCCGCGCGACAAGGTGCACCACCCCGCCCTCGCGCTCGATCACGCCCTCCACGCCCATCAGGCTGGAACCGAGCAACTCCTGGCGCTGGCGCGCAGTGACGTCTTTCCACACCACGACGTTGACGCAGCCGGTTTCATCCTCGAGCGTGACGAACACCACGCCGGATGCGGTGCCGGGGCGCTGGCGGCAGGTGACAAGACCGCAGGCGCGAATGCGGCGGCCCTGCGGCAGCTGGCCGATTTGCACCGCCGTCAAGAAACGCAGCTCACCGAGGCGGCGGCGCAGCAGCGCCAGCGGATGGCGGCCGAGCGTGAGGCCGGTGCTCTTGTAGTCGGCGACGATATCGGCGCCTTCGGTCGGTGCGGCAAGCCGCGGCGCCGTTTCATTGACCGCCACATCGGCAAACAGCCCGGCCTGGGCGCCGGTTTTTGCCCCACGCCCCAGCCCGGAGACGTCCCAGTAGGCGCGGCGGCGGTGTTCCGACAGTGCGACGAGCGCGCCCGCCGCAGCGAGGGCCTTCATGTCGCGCGTATCGAGCCTCGCCCGCGCCGCGACATCGGCGACATCGGCAAATGCGCCTTGCGCCCGCGCTTCGACCACACGCTTCGCGCCCTCGCCCGACAAGCCATTGACCATCAGCAGGCCGAGGCGCACCGCCACTGCCTCGCCTTTTTCACTCCTTTCATTTTCTTCACTCCCCTCACCCAATGGCTCCAGCACACATTCATGCGCGCTGTGCTGCACATCGACGGCGCGCACCTCGACGCCGTGGCGTGTTGCATCCTGCACCAGTTGCGCCGGCGCATAAAAGCCCATGGGCTGGCTGTTGAGCAGCGCGGCAAGAAAGGCCGCCGGCTGGTGGCGCTTGATCCAGGCCGAGATATAGACCAGCAACGCAAAACTGGCCGAGTGCGATTCGGGGAAACCGTAATTGCCGAAGCCGAGGATCTGCCGGTAAATGGCCTGGGCGAACTCGGCCTTGTAGCCGCGCTCGCGCATGCCGCTGATGAGACGCGTCTCGAGGTGCGCGAGCCCGCCCTTTCGCTTCCAGGCCGCCATGGAGCGGCGCAGGTGGTCGGCCTCGCCGGGTGAAAACCCCGCGGCCACCACCGCAAGCTGCATCACCTGCTCCTGAAAAATCGGCACGCCGAGCGTGCGCTCGAGTACGCCTTTTACCGCCTCGCTCGGGTAAGTGACTTTTTCCAGACCCTGCCGGCGGCGCAAATACGGATGCACCATGCCGCCTTGTATCGGCCCGGGGCGCACGATGGCCACTTCGATGACGAGGTCGTAGAACACCGCCGGCTTGAGCCGCGGCAACATGGACATTTGCGCGCGCGACTCGACCTGAAACACGCCGACCGAGTCGCCCTGTTGCAGCATGGCGTAGGTGGCCGGGTCCTCGGGCGGCACGTCACTCATGCCAAAGGGCAGGCCGCGGCGCGCGGCGATCATGTCGAGCGCGCGGCGTATGGCGGTGAGCATGCCAAGCGCGAGCACATCGACCTTCAACAAGCCCAGCGCATCGAGGTCGTCCTTGTCCCACTGGATGACTGAACGATCGGCCATCGCGGCGTTCTCGATCGGCACCAGTTCAGCGAGCGGCCCGCGCGAAATGACAAAGCCGCCGACATGCTGCGACAGGTGGCGCGGAAAACCCATCAGCGTGTCGGCGATGATGGCGAGCCTTCGCATCAGCGCCGACTCCGGGTCAAAGCCCGCCTCGCGAAAGCGCGCCGTGAGGTCCCTGCGGTCGTCCCACCAGGCGATGGCGCCCGACAGGCGCTCGACCTGGTCGTTCTCGAGGCCGAGCGCCTTGCCGGCGTCGCGAAGCGCGCTCTTCGGGCGGTAGCAAATCACCGTGGCGGCAAGGGCGGCGCGCTCGCGGCTGTATTTGTTGTAGATGTACTGGATCACCTCCTCGCGCCGCTCGTGCTCGAAATCGACGTCGATGTCGGGCGGCTCGTTGCGCTCTTTCGAGATGAAGCGCTCGAACAGCATGGACATGCGCGCCGGGTCCACCTCGGTGATGCCAAGCGCGTAGCAGACCGCAGAATTGGCTGCCGAGCCGCGCCCCTGGCACAGGATGTGGCTGCGTCTGGCAAAGGCGACGATATCCTCCACCGTCAGAAAAAACGGCTCGTAACCGAGTTCGGCGATGAGCTTTAGTTCGTGCTCGACCAGCACCCGCACCTTGTCCGGCACGCCATCAGGAAAGCGTTCGGCAAGGCCGCGCAGGGTCAGCGTGCGCAGGTGGCCCGCCGGCGTCTCGCCCGGCGGCACCAGCTCTTCGGGGTATTCGTAGCGCAGGCTGTCGAGCGAGAAATCACAGCGCGCGGCGATGTCGAGCGTGGCCTTGAGCAGCTCCGGCGGATAGACCTGCGCGAGGCGCACGCGCTGGCGCAGGTGGCGCTCGGCATTGGGCTGCAGCGCATGGCCGCAGCGCGCCACCGGCGTGCCAAGGCGGATGGCCGTCAACACGTCGTGCAGCGGCGCGCGCGAGCGCTGGTGCATCAGCACGCCGCCGGCGGCGACGAGGGGCAGCGCGCTTTTGTGCGCCAGATCGCGCAAGGCGGCGAGCCTGGCGCGGTCATCGGGGCCATTGTGCAGTTCGACGGCGATCCAGCCGCGGCCTTCGAAACGCTGCGCGAACCAGTGCGCGTCGGCGGGGTCGGGGCTTTCATCGGGCAACAGCAGCGCGAGGCAGCCGGGCAGGCCGGCCTCAAGGTCGGCGCGCACGAGGTGATAGCGGCCCTTTTTTTCGCGCCGCCGGCCGAGCGTGATCAGCGAAGAGAGGTGGCCGTAACCGGCGCGGTCGCGGGCGAGCAAGACCAGGCGCGGACCGTCGGCGAGTTTTATCTCACTGCCGACGATCAGCGGCAGGCCGGCTTCTTTTGCCGCGACATGGGCGCGCACGATGCCGGCAAGCGAGCACTCGTCGGTGATGGCAAGGGCGGCATAGCCGAGTTCGGCCGCGCGCGCCACCAGTTCAGTGGCGTGCGAAGCGCCCCGCAGGAAGGTGAAGTTGGAAAGGCAGTGTAGTTCCGCGTAGGCGGGCAGGACTGAGTACACGCTCTGTCATTCCGAGGCCGAAGGCCGGGGAATCTGCTTTTGCTGCAACAGCAGATTCCTCACTGCGTTCGGAATGACAATTGCTGCCGTTGTCGCCATTTGCCGATGCCCGCGTCAGGCAAACAAGCCGTGCAGGTACCATCCCCCCGCCGGCTGGCGTTCGCGGTAAATCCAGACGTAAGACGAAGCCTGGGTGCGCGCGACAAAGTAATCGCGCTTGATGCCGGCGTCGTCCCACCAGCCCGACTCGATGCGCTCGGGGCCGGCGATGAGCGCAAGCGGGCCTTCATACCGGGGCGCGGCACCGAATTCAGGTAGCGGCCGCGGTTCGGGCAGGAGCCACAGCGGCCGGTCACCGAAACTGAGCGTCATCGGCTTTGCCCCGGGTTCGGCCTTCACGCTGGCGCGCTCGGGCCGGTGCTCGGATGCGAGCGCGAGGCCGCTGACCCGCTCGCTGCCAAGGCGCGCGCGCAGGCGTTCGACCAGGCGCTGCCAGTCGCCCTTCTCTCCATTCGTTCCCGATCCCGCACCCAAACCCAAACCCGCAAACAGCGCCTGCGACTCGCCCGCCAGCGGCTGGATGTCAGCGGCTGCCAGGCGCATGGCACGCACCGGCTCGGACAGCACGGTGGCGCCAAGGCGCTCGCGCAGGAGCAGCGTGAAATGTTCGGCGTCGCGCGACGGCGACACCAGGCCGATGACGATGTCGGTGGCGCGCTCGCGATGCGCAAGGTGCAGGCTGAAACGCTGCACGCCTGCGGCGCGCGCCTGCAAAAAACCGCCGAGCTGCACCAGCAGGCGGCGCGCGGCGAATACCAGCGCCTCGGCCTGACTCACTTCGGCCGGCAACTCGAGGTTGGCGGCGAAGCACTCGGGCGGCACGAACCAGATGCGCGGATCGGCAACGCGGCCCAGTGCCTGGTCGAGGCGCTCGCACAGTGCGTGACCGAAGCGCTGGGTGAGACCTTCGCGCGGCTGGGCGAGCAGGTCGCCCATGGTGGCAAGGCCCATCTTGTCGAAGGCATCGCGCCAGCCGCCCTGCGGATCGATCAGGGCGACCGGCAACTTGGCAAGCATCTCGCCAGTCACGACGTCCGTTCGCCCTGAGCCTGTCGAAGGGCGCACGGGCTTGTCGCAGGGCACGAGGGCCGCTTCGACAGGCTCAGGACGGGCTTCGATGTTTCGACCAGGCTCAGCATCAGCCCGAACGGGAGTGCCCTGCCCTCCCGCGCGCGCCAGCCAGCTTGCCGCGAGCGGTGTCGGTGCGCAGGCGAGTTGCACGCTGTAATTCATTTGCGCGAATCCCTGCTGCAAGGCCGCGAGCACGGGTGCGAGGCCCTTGAACAGCGTAAGGCTGGCCGACACCTCGAGCAGCACCGTGTCGGGAAACTCCAGCGCGACATTGGGCGTGAACTGGCCGCACCAGGCGGCGAGCGCGAGCAGCGCCTCGGTCTCGCCGGCGGCGTCGCGCGGCCGCACGCGCAGCCGCGGCGCAATGGCCGTGGCGGCAGCCACCGTCATGCCCGGCCGCACGCCGCGCGAGAACGCCTTCCGGTCGCAGGCGGCGATGCTCCGCCCCGCGGCTACGGCGAAGGGCTCAGGCGTGGGTGAGCCGAACAGTTCCAGCGACAGCCGCGGCAGGTGACAGGCGATCCAGAGCATGGGCACGATTTGCGTTTTCTTGGGCGCGTTGCTGCGCATGAGTTGAACTGAAGGGCGTGGTGAGCGCCGGGATGAGAACAGGCCGCCTCAGCGGTCCGCCGCGGCGCTTGAAGACGTCCACCGACAATCCGCCGGCGGCGGTCTGCAATGACATGCGCAATGGCGCGGGCGAAGATTCATGCGCTGCGGCGCTTTTGCGGAAAATGAAACTCGCTGCAGTGCCGCCCTCGGCCGCCACCTGCAGGCGGCGCAACTCGGCAAAGCGCGGACGGTCGGGCCAGCACAGCACGGCGCCACAGGCGTTGGAGCGCAGCGCCTGCTCGGCCGCCCACAGCGCATCGCGGCCATTGGCGGTGCGCACGATGACGATGCGCGACAGATTGATGCCGGCGGTGGCGAGCGCCGGCGCGTAAGGCAGGTACGGCGGCGCGATCCAGGCAATCGTGCGTCCCGCCGCACTCAAATGCGCAAGTGCCGGGCCGAGGATGCGCAGTTCGCCTATGCCCTCATGGGCGGGCAGGATTTCGGTGAGCGCAGCGCTGGGCCAGCCGCCGCCCGGCAGTTCGGCGTCCAGCGCGGCAAAGCCGCTGGCGATCCCGGCTGCGCCGCCGGCGGAGGCAGACGGGCCGCGCCAGACGCGGCCGGTCTGCAAGATGGTGGCAAGAGAGGTCATGGTCGTACATGGCGATCCGTAAAGCCTGCATACAGCGACCGGCGCGGGAACAAGGCGGTTCCGTGGATGACGTCGGGGAAAGCGCTGGCAGACATGCGGCAAGCCTACCGAACGATCGTTCGGCGGTCAAATCAATCTTGAAATTTCCCGTCAGGCTGTTTTCTTGCCGGGGAAAATGGCTGGAAAGCCTTGCCAGGCGCGGCTTTCCAGCGGCTTGACCACGGCCACGAAGGACCAGGTCGCCGGCAAATCGAGGCCCTCGGGAAATTGCGGCGATTGAATTGAACAGGGTGCATACCGGGGACTTTCGTGCAAAAGGACTGGAACGATTTTATAGGGCTGTATGCATGCAAGGCAAAACAAACGCCATCGAACGGCACGCCGGCGCAAATCGCGCCTCCGGCCGGCACCTGCGCGTTTGCCCCTATACTGCGCTCGAGCAAGCCAGCCACGACCATGCGCCTACAGGAGCCCGCACTCACATGAGCGACGAAACCATCAAGGTGAAAATCACCGACACCGGCAAGACCATGGACGTGGTGGTGTTCGACAAGCGCGCCGACCTGATACAGATCGTGCTCGGCGCCGGCGTGCACAGCGTCAAGTGCGACCTCAAGCCGACGCGTAACGGCCTGTCCTATGCCGGCAGTGCGATGGGCCGCGAAATGATCTACGAACGCAGCCGCGACCAGGTGCAGGCCGACATCGACAAGCTCAATCCGCATCTGCGCAATTCCAGGGGGCGTTGAGCGCCCCGGCGACCCGGTGTGCGATAGCGCACATACGCGGCACCGGACGCGCAGCTAGTCTGGCGGTGACGGGTTCTCGTGCGGGGCTGCATCAAGGCCGCGCCGTCAAACCCGAATTTTCACCATGGAGGGTATTGCCATGCAGCTGCTGCTGGTTTTCGGTGTCGTTTTCGCCATTGCGGCCGTCGCCTTTGCACTGCAGAACAACGTGCCGGTGACGATTACCTTCCTGCTCTGGCGCTTTGACAGCTCGCTCGCCATGGTGCTGCTGCTCGCGCTGGGCGTGGGGGTTCTCGTGGCCGGACTGGTCTCATCGCCATCGGTCATCAAGGGCGGCTGGGTACGAAAACGGCTGCAACGCCAGGTCGCCGAACTGGAAAAGGAAAAGGCCGACGCCTTGCGCCGCATCGCCGACCTGGAGTCAGGGCAGGCAAACAAGGATTTTGCCGCTGCGCCCGCCGAGGCGCCACCCAAGGCCTATGTCGGCCTGAAGACACTGCTGGCGGGCGAGGACGGGGACACGCACACGCGCGGCAACTGAGCGGGCGCCTCGGCGCCGGTTTGCGCGCCCGCGCACGGACAATTGCAATAAAATCGCGCATGGATTTTCTTGCCGATTCCCCATCCCCCACGGTCGTAGCCCGGGTCTTGCTTCCCGCCGGTGAGTCGGCCAACGCCACAGCGCGCAGGCCGGCGCCGGATCCGGCCGGTCCGGCCCCAGTTACACAGTAAGGTCCGGATGCCCGACGCGCAACGCCCGCCCGCCAGCCTCGAAACCCCGGCCCTGCTGCTCGACGAGGCGCGCATGGACCGCAACATCGCACGCATGAGCTCGCGCCTTGCCACGCTGGGCGTGGCCTTCCGGCCCCACGTCAAGACCAGCAAGTGCATCGAGGTGGCGCGGCGCATGATGCGCAGCGCCGAGGGCCCGATCACCGTATCAACGCTGCACGAGGCCGAATACTTCGCCGGCTTTGGCGTGCGCGACATGCTCTATGCCGTGGCCATCGCGCCGAACAAGCTGGCGCATGTTGCCGCGCTGCTAGCAAAGGGCGTGCGTATCACCATCATTCTCGACAGCCTTGAGGCGGCGCGGCAGGTGGCCGACTTTGCGCGCAAGGCGGGCGTGCGCTTTGCGGCGATGATAGAAATCGACTGCGACGGTCACCGTTCGGGGCTCGCGCCCGCTGCTGCGGCGCTGGTCCCGCTGGGCGCGTTCATGCACGAAAGCGGCATTGCGCTCGCCGGCGTGATGACCCACGCCGGCAGTTCCTACAACTGCGCCGGCACCACAGCCATAACGGCCATGGCCGAACAGGAGCGCCTGGCCGTGGTGACGGCGGCGGCCCGGCTGCGCGCGGCGGGCCTGCCCTGCCCCGTCGTCAGCGTCGGCTCGACACCGACCGCCTTGTTCGCCGCCTCACTCGAGGGCGTGACCGAGGTGCGCGCCGGCGTGTTTGTGTTTTTTGACCTGGTGATGGCCGGACTGGGTGTGTGCAGCACCGATGACATCGCCCTGTCGGTGCTCACTTCGGTCATCGGCCACCAGCGCGAAAAAGGCTGGACGATCGTTGACGCCGGCTGGATGGCGATGTCGCGCGACCGTGGCACGGCGAGCCAGCCGCTCGACCAGGGTTACGGCCTCGTCTGCGACGCCGCCGGTCACGTGCTCGAAGATTACATCGTCGCGCAGGCCAACCAGGAGCACGGCAT
>CAYLPI010000002.1:57311-65094 GCA_964385505.1 uncultured Bordetella sp. | reverse complement strand
GCCTTGATGAGTTCGATGCCGATGTGCGCCTGGCTGCCGGCGCCGCCCGAACCGAAGGTAAGCTTGCCCGGCTGCGCCTTGGCGAGCGCAATCAGCTCGGCCAGCGTGTTGGCCGGCACCGACGGGTTGACCACCAGCACGTTCTGCACCGAGCCGATCAGCGTGATCGGCGTGAAATCCTTGAACACCTCGTAACCGAGCCTGGCGTACATGTGCGGGTTGACGGCGAGGTTGCCGACCGGCGCCGAGGTCAGCGTGTAGCCATCGGGCGCGGCCTTGGCGCCGGCGTCCATGCCGATGTTGCCGGCGGCACCGGTGCGGTTTTCAATCACCACCGGCTGGCCCCACATTTCGGACAGCTTGCCGCCGAGCAGGCGCGGCAGCGAATCGGCGGCACCGCCGGGGCCGAAGGGCACGATGATCTTCACCGCCTTGTTGGGGTAGGCCTGCGCCAGCACCGGGCCTGCGACCAGCGGTGACAACAGCATTGCCGCGCAGAGCAGATTGATGAATCGGTGCATGTTGAATCGGTGCGTGTTGAGTCGGTCCATACGTTTCTCCAGTGATGAGCGCAAAATTTTCATATTGCCGCAGCGGCATCCGTCTGTGAACGAAGCAATGCGCACTTGATTATTCCCCGCGCAAGCGCCGCCCGCAGTACTACATATCCAGCTCGATCAGCATCGGCCCGGAACGCGACAGCGCGGCCTGGAACACGGCGTCAAAGCGCGCCATGTCGCCGGCACGCACCGCTTCGACCCCCTGCCCCTCTGCCAGCTTGACCCAGTCGAGCGCGGGATCGTTCAACTCGAGCAAGCGCCGCGACGCCGGCCCGACGCTGGCGCCAACGCCTGTCATCTCGTTAAAAAGCACTTTGTATGCCCGGTTCGAAAATAGCACGGTGACGACGTCAAGGCGCTCGCGCGCCTGCGTCCACAATGCCGGCAAGGAATACATCGCGCCGCCGTCACCTTGCAGGCAGACGACTTTGCGCCCCGGGCTGGCGATGGCTGCGCCGGTCGCCGCCGGCAGGCCGAAGCCGATCGAACCGCCGGTCACCTGCAACCAGTCATGCGGCGCGGCGTCAAAGGTCAGCGGAAACAGGCCGCGACCGGTGGACACGGCGTCATCGACCACAATCGCCTGCCCCGGCAGGCGCGCGCTCAGTGCGCGGGCAAAGGACTCGGGCGTGGGCAGGCCCGCAGCATGGGCCGGCGCGGTATCCGCAGGCGGCGTCGCGGGCGCGACGAACTGCGGCGCACCGATTGCCGCCGCCAGGCGCGCCAGGGCGTCGGCCGTGTCTTCGTCGGGCGCCGACAGCGTGTGGACGCGGCTACCGGCCGGTGCGAGCAGGCCGGGCTTGTCCGGGTAGGCAAAAAACGCCGTCGGCGCCCGCGCGCCGCACAACACGATGTGGCGGTAGGGCGCGAGCGCGGCGAGCGCATGGTCTATGGCATAGGGCAGGCGATCGACGCGCGGCAGGCCGCGACCGCGCATGGCGCGCGCCACCTGCATCGGCGCCATCAGTGCGGCACCACCATGCTGGCGGATGCGGGCCGCGCTGTTCAAGCCGGGCAAGAGCAGGCCGCCGCGCGCCAGCAACAGCAGCACCGGTTCGCCGGTCTCGAGCACTGCGGCTATTTCGGCGATGCGCGCCTCGGGCACGGTTGCGGGCACGATTGCGGGCGCGGGTACCGGCAATGCCGCAGCCGGCGTCCCGCCCGCCGTCCAGGCCACGTCCGCGGGGGTGATCAGCGTGGCAATGCAACCTGGCGCTGTGCGCGCCGCAGCCACCGCCGCCGCAACGTCGGCGCCGACCGCCGCGGCTAGGCTGACGCGACGCACCCAGTGCGAGGCGGCGGCGGCGAGGCCGTCCAGGTCGGCGGCAAGCGGCGGGTCATTGGGCAGGTGCCAACTGGCGTGATCGCCGACGATATTGACAATGGGTGAATGCGCGCGGCGCGCATTGTGCAGGTTGGCAATGCCGTTGGCGAGGCCGGGGCCGCAATGGAGCAGCGTCGCAGCAGGCCGTCCGCTCATGCGCGCATAGCCGTCGGCGCAGCCGGTGGCGACGATCTCGGACAGGCATAACACCGGGCGCAGGCCGGCGACACGGTCGAGCGCGGCGACGAACTGCATTTCGGACGTGCCCGGATTGGCGAAACAGGTATCGACGCCGCAGGCGAGCAGCGTGCGCAGCATCACCTCGGCGCCGTTCATGGGCGCGCGTTCAGTCGCCGCTGTCGTCACGATCGCAAGAAGGACAGAACGACCACGGACTCGCCTGCAGCGCGGTGCGCCCGAGCGGATCGGATTGCTGCCAGCCGGCCCAGATTTTTTCGCCGTTGGCCTGGGCGCGGGCGCGCAGCGCGGCAAAGTCGATGCCGGGTATCTTGCCGCCCTGCATGCGCACCCTGCCGGCGACGATGGCGGTATCGACATCATTGCCGACGCCGCACTCGACCAGCGTCTTCACCGGATCGCGTATCGGCCCCATGCGCAGCGTGTCGCCGCCGGTGAGATCGACAATCAGCATGTCGGCACGCGCGCCCACGGCAAGGCGGCCGAGGTCGTCGCGGCCGAGCGAACGCGCGCCGCCCAGCGTCGCGGCACAAAACACGTCGGCTGCGGTGGCGGCCTTGTAGTCCGAACTCATGACCTTGCCGTGATACGAGGCGGTGCGCATGTTGAGGATCAGGTCGCGCGGATAGGTATCGGTGCCAAGTGCGATATTGACGCCGGCCTCGGTGTATTTTTTCCACGAGTCGAGGGCACGCGCGCGGCGCACGATGTTGATGGCGCAATGCGAAATCGACACGCCGGCCGCCCCCATCAGCTTGAGGTCGCGCGCGCCGGGGTAATTGAGCTTCGGGTTGTCGGCGATGAAATTGCCGTGGCCGATGTTGAGCGTGGGGCGCAACATGCCCAGGCTGTCGAGCACCTCGATCGGCGTCATGCGGTGCTCGCGCACGATGTCATGGAATTCGAGGATGTTGTAGGCGGCGTGCGTCGCCATCGGCAGCTTCATTTCATCGGCGAGCACGCGCGTGCGGCGCATGATGTCAAGACTGGTGGTCTCCAGTTCGCGCGGCACCAGGATGCCGCGTATCAGTCCGCCCTCGGCGCCGTCCATGCGTTCGATGAATTTCACCGCGTCGGCCATGCCGGCGAGGCCCGCGGCCTCGTCGGTGATGCGCTTCAGGCGCCCGTGCTCGTCACCGACCCAGCGTCCGCTGTCGTAGCCGGGGCCGAGGTAGCCGCGCACACCGAGGCGCGCACACTGTTTGGCGAGGGCTTCCTGGATGCGGATCTGGCTGCCGTATTCGACAAAGGTGGTGATGCCGTTCCTCAGCATCTCGGCCACGGTGAAGGCGGCGTTAAATTCGATTTCGTCCCCGGCGCCGGCTTCGTCCGGGCGCAGGTAGCGCACATCACCGTCTATGCGCGTGCCCTCTTTGGGTACGCTGATTTCGAGAAAAGGCTGGCCGAAAAATTCGCCGCGGCCGCTGTCGGTGATGAGGCGGTGCGAGGCGCGGTGGCCGGTGTGCACGTGGGTGTCGATAAAACCGGGGCAGACCAGCTTGCCGGCGGCGTCGATGACGGTATCGGCATTGCCCTCGAATCTGGGGCCGATATAGATGATGTCGTCGCCTTCGTAGGCGACTTCGAAATCGCGGTCCATGCAGTGGGCGCCGCCCTTGTAGCTGACGACCCAGCCGCCCTTGACCAGTGTTTTCATGTCTTGCTTTCGGTGATTTTTTGTTCCGCCAGCACGCGCTTGATGGCGCGCACGATGCCGACATAACCGGTGCAGCGGCACAGGTTGCCCGAGAGCTCGTGGCGGATGCGTGCCTCGTCGGCTTCGGGGAGGCGCATGACAATGTCGCGCGCGGTGATCAGCATGCCGGGCGTGCAATAACCGCATTGCAGCGCGTGCTCGGCGGTGAAGGCCGCGCGCAGTCGCGCCATCACCGCATCATCGTCAAAGCCTTCGATGGTGCGCAGACTGGCACCCTCGCAGGCCACCGCAAACGCAATGCACGAGCGCGCGGGCGCACCGTCGATCTCTATGGTGCAGGCACCGCAGACACCGTGCTCGCAGCCGACATGGGTGCCGGTGAGGCGTTCGGTTTCGCGCAGGAAATCGGCAAGATGGGTGCGCGGCTCGACCATGGCTTGCACCGTCTTGCCGTTGACCGACAGTTTGATCGGCTTCATTGCAGTCTCTCCGAGGCACGCTTCAAGGCCGCCATGTGCACCTGGAATTCATAGCTACCAGGCTGGAAACCCGCGCTGGACGTGGCTTTCGAGGCGATGGCCTGGTCCAAATTGCCGACCAGTGGCGACGCGTCGGCGATCACCACCGGCGCGCCCTCGGCGGCGCCGATGACGGCGCGGCACACCCCGCGCGCCGGATCGACGACAAAGCCGGCAATCGCCTCGGCGAACTCACCGGTCTTGCGGCAGAACTTGTAATAACTCCAGCGCGCCGTGGGCGAGAATTTCGCAATGCGCACCGAGGTCAGAATTTCGTCTTCGGCCAGCACCGTCGCCAGCGCACCGGTGACGAACTGGCTGGCCGGCACGCGGCGCTCGCCGCGCGGTCCGTTGATGATGACCACGGCGTCGAGCAGCATCAGCACGCTGACCCAGTCGCCGGCCGGGTCGGCATGGGCGAGGCTGCCGCCAATAGTGCCGCGGTTGCGCACCGCGCGATAAGCGATGTCGTGCGCGACAAAACGCATCATGCCGGCGGTGGCATCGGGCACACGGCCGTCTTCGATTGCCGCATGCGTGGTGCAGGCGCCCAGCGTCACGCTGTCCTTGTCCTCGCCCGCCGCAATGAGCTCGGCCAGGCCGCGCACATCGACGAGCAGTTCCGGTTGCGCCAGGCGCAGGTTGAGCATCGGCCCGAAGGACTGGCCGCCGGCAATGACCTTGGCCATGCCGCCGCCGCCGGCGAGCAGCTTGAGCGCATCAGCAAGGGCGCGCGGCTTTTCGTAATCAAACCGGGCGGCTTTCATGCCGTAGCCCTTGCGGCATCAAAGCCTCGAATGTGTGCGGCGGCCTTCATGCAACCACCCCTAAGCCTGTCATTCCGAGGGCACCGCCCGGGGAATCTGCTTTTTATCCTGCCCGACAGCAGATCCCTCGCTTCGCTCGGGATGACATGGGCTGTATGGTCTGCCTGCTGCTCAATTCCGGTCGCAATCATGCCGCCTTCACCTTCGCCGCCGACAACGCCGCCAGCAAGCGCCGCGGCGAAATCGGTGATTCGAGCATTTCGACGCCAAACTCTTTCAGCGCATCGTTGACGGCATTGGCAATCGCCGCCGGCGGCGCGATGGCACCGCCCTCGCCTATGCCCTTTTGTCCGAATGCCGTGAGGGGAGACGGTGTCTCCATGTGTTCGAGGCGCGGCTCTGGCACCTCGGTCGGGCCGGGCAGCATGTAATCGGCCAGCGTCGAGGCGAGCGGCTGGGCGTTGTCGTCGTAAGGCATTTCCTCGTACAGCGCCGTGCCTATGCCTTGCGCCGTGCCGCCGAACACCTGACCATCGACAACCATGGGGTTGATCATGGTGCCGCCGTCCTCGACGATGACGTAGTCGAGGATTTCGACATGACCGATCTCGGTATCGACGGCAACGGCGACGGCGTGGCAGGCGTAGCTGAAGGTGCCGGTGTCCTTGACGGTTTTATAGCCGGCGGTGGCTTCGAGTCCACCCGGATCGACGTCGGCCGGCAGCAATTGCGGCTGGCGGTACCAGACATGCGCCAGTTGCTGCAGGCTCATTTTCTTGTCGGTGCCGGCGACGCGCACGTCGCCATCGGTGAATTCAAGGTCGGCGCCGGCCACCTCCATCAGCCGCGAGGCGATGTGACGCAGGCGCTTTTCGATTTCGCGGCAGGCGGTGGCGACGGCGCCGCCGGACATCACGGCGCAGCGCGAGCCCCAGGTGCCGGTCGAGTAAGGCGTCAGCGCGGTGTCGCCGTGGATCAGGCGCACCCGATCCGGGTCGATACCGAGAACTTCATTCGCCACCTGCGCCAGCGTGGTCTCCATGCCCTGCCCGTGCGAGTGTGCGCCGATGCGCAGCTCCAGCACGCCGTCGGGCGAGAGTCTCGCCTGGCATTGCTCGTGGCCGGGCACCATGGGAATGCCCCAGCCGTGATAGACAGAGGTGCCGTGGGCGCCCTGCTCGCAAAATATCGAAATCCCGATGCCGACCTTGCGACCGTCGGCCTCGCCGGCTTGTTGCCGTGCGCGCCACTTGGGGATGTCTATCATCCTGACGGCGCGGCGCAGCGCCTCGGGATAATCGCCGCTGTCGAAATACTTGTTGGTGATGTTGGTATAGGGCATCAGCTCGGGCGGCACCAGGTTGAGCAGGCGCACTTCAAAGGGCTCGCGTTTGGCCTCGCGCGCGATGGCGTCCATGACCAGCTCCATCGCAAAGCACACGCCGGTTCTTGCCACGCCGCGGTAGGGCAGGATCGGCGGCTTGTTGGTCGCCACCGACCAGGTGTGGCAGCGGTATTTTTCCATGCGATACGGGCCGGGCAGGATGGAACTGACCTGCGCCCCTTCCAGGCAGGCGGAAAACGGATATGACGAATACGCGCCCGAATCGACCATGGCGTCGCAGTCCAGCGCCAGCAGGCGGCCGTCCTTGTCGGCGTAGCCGGTAATGTCGTAATAGTGCTCGCGGCAATTGGTGTTGGCCGACAACTGCTCGTAACGGTCTTCGATCCAGCGTATCGGCCGGCCGGTTTTCATGGCGAGCCAGGCAACACAGACTTCCTCGGGCAGCAGGATGCCCTTGTAGCCGAAGCCGCCGCCGACATCGGGCGCGACGACGCGGATGCGGCCCTGATCAAGGCCCAGGCACTCGGACAGCCCGGCGCGCACGATGTGCGGCATTTGCGCCGCGGTATAGACGGTGAGCTGCTCAAGGCGGCTGTCGTACCAGGCCAGCACGCCGCGCCCTTCCATCGGCGCCATCGACTGGCGTGCGGTGCGGATGCGCCGCGACACCTTGATTGCCGCGTGCGCCTTGATGTCGGAGAGGTCGGCATCAACCAGGGTTTCGAGGAAGACGTTATCGCCCCAGTGCTCGTGCACCAGCGCGGGCGGCGCCTTGACCGCGGCAATCATGTCGGACACCGCCGGCAGCGCGTCGTAATCAACCTGCACCAACGCGGCGAGGTCTTCGGCCTCGGCGCGCGTGGCGGCGACGCACATCGCGACCATTTCACCGACCAGGCGCACCTTGCCGCTGGCGAGCACCGGCTGCGAGGATTTC
Organism: uncultured Bordetella sp.; assembly: GCA_964385505.1. Lineage (GTDB taxonomy): Bacteria > Pseudomonadota > Gammaproteobacteria > Burkholderiales > SG8-39 > CAITSH01. The sequence goes on along the minus strand of CAYLPI010000002.1, from coordinate 57,788 downwards.
TTGAAGCCCTTGACGCCGGAGTTGGCGGTGATGGGCAGCACGCCGGCGAGGTCGGCGTGGATGAACACATCGCCCTCGAAACCTTCGGGTTTGGTGATGGCGCCGAGTGTCGCGTGCGCCAGCGGTGAGCGCGTAAAAGCCACTTCGCGCATGCCATCCATGCGCATGTCGCCGACAAACTGGCCGCGGCCGCGCATGAAACGATCGTCTTCCTTGCGCGCGAGTCGGGCGCCTACGCCCTTGCCGCCGGCCTTTTTTGCCGGCTGTTGCTTGCTGTCAGCGCTCATGAGGGGCGTATCTTTATGCGGGTTGGCAGAATGGCGGATTCAGAAAAACGCCGGACTCGCTTTTGCCGGCGTGCGAATTCGAAAAACCTCGCAACAAGTATGCCTGATGTCGCGCGGCGCGGCGATATTTTGGTTTGTGTACACACCTAGTTTTCTGCTGCTGTGCCCGCAATGACGCGTAGCAGTGACC
>CAYLPI010000002.1:37247-57301 GCA_964385505.1 uncultured Bordetella sp. | reverse complement strand
CGGCTGCGGCTGAAGTAGTGTGCGCCCGGGCGCACACTACTTCAGCCGCAGCCGCGTGCGTCCGAGCTCGTTATAGGCATCGACCAGCCGGCGCAGGCTGGCGATGAAAGCCTTGCGCTCGGCCGCCGGCAGCACGGCCACGGTGCGGTCGTGGGCGCGCCGCACCGCCTTGTCCATGGCGAGCGCCAGCTTGCGGCCCTCGCGCGTCAGCGTGCACAGCTTGGCGCGGCTGTCGGCGGCCGACATTTCGCGCGCGATCAGCCCTCGCTCCTCAAGCCGGCGCAGCACATCGGTCGTATTGGCGCGGTCTATGCCCACCTCTGCCGCAAGCGAGACCTGGTCCGCCTCACCATGGTGCAGCAGCGCCGTCATCAGGCTGTACTGCACCGGGGTGATGCCGAAGGCTTCGCACTCCTCGGCGAAAAGCGAGGTATGAATCTGGTGCAGGCGCCGGATCAGGAAGCCGGGGCGGCGGTTGAGAACGTCACGAACGGGCTTGCCGGCGCGCCGCGGCGCGGCGGCGGGAAGGACTGGTTTTTGCTTCATGGCTCGGAAGAGTGTGTTGACGGAATGGCGCAACGCAGGCGCTGGATGCGGCATTCTCGCATGAAGCCCGTGCGCGGTGCCGGCCGGAGATTTCTCGGACCGGTGCGCGCAACCGGCACGCAACAGGCACGCAACACATATGAGCAGACTGCGGTATTGTTAGTACAATAACCAATACGCGCAGGCTGCCGGGCGAGTCACGGTCGCCGCGGAATCGGAGCGCAACCCCTTTGACATTGCCGGCATTGAGCCACTGGAGAGACGCATGACACAGCACTTCGACATCATTCTGCGCGGCGGCCGCGTCATCGACCCGGCGCAAAACATCGACGCCCAGCTCGACGTTGGTATCACCGGGGGCAAAATCGCCGCGCTGGCGACCGGCCTCGGTTCAGGCAACGGCGTGTCCGCCGGCACCACCGTCATCGACGTCACGGACAAGCTGGTACTGCCCGGCCTCATCGACACCCACGCCCACGTCTATCAATATGTCACCGGCACCTTTGGCCTCAACCCCGACCTCGTCGGCGTGCGCTCCGGCGTGACCACCCTCATCGACCAGGGCGGTCCGAGCTGCATGACACTGCCGGGCTTTCGCAAATTCATCGTCGAGCCGGCAAAAAGCCGCGTTGTCGCCTTTATTTCGTCCTATCTCGCCGGCGGGCTGGAGGGTCACCTCTACCCCGACCTGTACCAGCCCTCCTGCGTCAATGTCGAGCACACCGTGCGCACCGCGCGCGAGAACCCGGACATCGTCAAAGGGGTCAAGGCCCACGCTGAAATCGGCGGCGCCTCGCGCTGGGGCATCGAGGTGGTGAAGCTGTCGGCGCAAATCGGCCGCGAAGCGGACCTGCCGGTCTATGTCCACCTCGGCCAGTTGTGGCCGACCAAGGACCATATGGTGATGGACGCCGACGAACTGGTGCGCCAGGTGGTGCCGCTGCTCAAGGCGGGCGACGTGCTCGCCCACCCCTTTACGCGCCACCCGGGCGGCTTCATCAACGCCGAGGGAACGGTGCATCCCATCGTCTGGGAAGCCATCGCCCGCGGCGTGCGCGTCGATGTCGGCCACGGTTCGCATTTTTCGTTTGCGATGGCGCGCAAGGCGCTCGAAGCGGGCATCGTGCCCTACACGCTGGGTGCCGACCTGCACGGGCTCAATGTGCGCCCGCCCGAGGACAACGCCTTTCGCGTCAGCGAAGCCGACCGCCAGTCGAACCCTTTTTTCGGCGTCGCCGCCTTCGGCCTCACGCACGCCATGACCGAACTCTTGACGCTGGGCCTGCCGCTCAACGACGTGGTCAAGACGGTGACCAGCAACGCCGCCGAGATGGTGAGGATGTCAGACAGCATCGGCTCCCTCGCTGTCGGCCGCGCCGCCGATGTCAGCGTGCTGGACCTGCTCTCGGGCAAGTTCACGCTGCAGGACAACCTGCGCGTCAAGGTCACCGCCGAAAAATACCTCGCCCCGGCCTTTTGCCTCCTCGGTGGCAAGCGCTTCGACGCCGACTCGCCGATCCTGCCGATGCCTATGGCCGAGGCGGCCTGACGCGGCTGCCGCGGCCCGCCGCCGCAGCGCTGCTGCTGGAGAGTTCGCGCGTGAGGCCCTGCGCCAGGCGGTAAATCGCATGCTGCGAGGCGGCGAGCACGCCGCCCATCAGCAAAAAACCGTGGATCTGGCCCTCGAAGCACTCATAGGTGACATCGACCCCGGCGGCGCGCAGGGCATCGGCGTAGGCCCGACCTTCGTCGAGCAGCGGATCAAACCCGGCGGTCATCACATAGGTGGGCGGCAGCCCGGCGAGGCTTGCCGCGCGCAGCGGCGAGGCACGCCAGTCGGCGATATCGGCGTCATTGCGCAGGTAATGGCCGCGGTACCACAGCATGTCCGCGTGCGTCAGCAGGTAGCGCCCGGTATCGGACGCGTATGAGGGCGTCTGCAGGCCAAGGTCGGTCACCGGATAAACCAGCAATTGCATCGCCAGCCCGGGGTCGCCGGCAAGCGGCAGGTCGCGCAGCGTGAGGGCGGCGACGGTCGCAAGATTGGCACCCGCGCTGTCGCCGGCGACGGCGATGCGCGCGGCGTCTATGCCCAGTGCCGCAGCCTGCGCGGCGACCCAGCGCACCGCCGCCACACTGTCCTCGACCGCCGCCGGAAACCGGTGTTCGGGTGCGAGGCGGTAATCGACCGCGATAAGCGCGCAGCCGGCCGCATTCGCCAGTTGGCGGCAGACCACATCGTGGGTGCCAAGGTCGCCGACCATCCAGCCGCCGCCGTGAAAATAGACGACAGCCGGCAGCAGCGCGCCGGCGTCGGTGCCGGCGCCGCGGTAAAGGCGCAGCGCCAGTTCGCCACCAGGGCCGGCCATGACAAGGTCGCGCACCACGGCGACCTCGGGCCAAGGCGGCGGCGGCCGCAACGCCGCGCGCGAACTACGGTATAGCTCGCGCAGCGCGACCGGGTCGGCGGCCGGCGGCGAGGCGGGTGACGCGCCCCCGGCCATCCCCTCGATCAACGCCCGCACCTGCGGATCGAGCTGCCTCATACCCTTTTCGCCCGGTGGCTCAGGCCGCCATGGCGCGTCCGCGCCCCATGGTCATCATCCATACCAGTCCGAGGGTGGCGATGGTGATGAAGGGCAGCGCGAGAAAATTGATGGTGTCCCAGCCGTTGCGATCGAGCAGCAGTCCCGAGGAGAACGAGGTCGTCGCCATGGTGACAAAAATGATCATGTCGTTGATGCCCTGAACCTTGGCCTTTTCCGAGGGCCGGTAGCTCTCGGTCAGCAGCGTGGTGCCGCCGATGTACATGAAGTTCCAGCCCACACCGAGTATCACCATCGCAAACCAGAAATGCGTCACGGTGATGCCCGACAGCGCGATCGCCACGCAGGCGTAGAGCAGCAGCGCGCCGGCGAGCATGACCGGGAGCACGCCAAAGCGCTTGATCAGCGAGCCGGTGAAAAACGACGGTGCGAACATGCCGATGACGTGCCAGCCGATCACCGTCGCGGCATCACCGAAGGGATGGCCGCAAAAACCCATCGCCAGCGGCGTGGAGACCATCAGCAGGTTCATCACGCCGTAGCCTATTGTGGCCGAAGCCACGGCGACGAAGAACGCCGGCTGTACCGCGATTTCACGCATCGGCCGGACCGGACCGGACAATTCGGCCTCGTCGGGCGGCGGAATGTCCAGCCAGCGCAGCAGCACGATGACCATCAACAGGAAAAAAATCAGCGCGAGGTAGGCGCCCATGTACTGCGCCGAGAACAGATCGACGGTGCGCTGACTCACCTGCGGACCGATGATGCCGCCGACCAGCCCCCCGGCGAGCACCAGCGAAATCGCCTTGGCCTTGAAGTCAGGTCCCGAGGCGTCGGCTGCTGCAAAGCGGTAATACTGGCCAAAAGCGTTGTAAACACCGAACACGATGGTGCCGCAGCACAGCAACCAGAAGCTCGACAGCCATAGCGCGAGGGCGCAGATCAGCGCGCCGACGATGCCGATCAGCGCGCCGACGGTGAATCCGGCGCGGCGGCCGACGCGGCGCATCAGCATCGAGGCCGGCACCGTCGAGAGCGCCGCGCCCACCACCCAGCCGGTGACAGGCAGCGTGGCGAGGGCCTTGTTCGAGGCGAGAGCGTATCCGGCGAGGCCGTTGAGCGCGATGACAGTGGAGTTATTGGTGAACAGCAGTGCCTGGCAGGCGGCGAGGAGTGAGACGTTCTTCTTGGTGGCGTCCATGCTTTTAATTGCCACTGCGGGCGCGTCGAGCGTCGCGCTGCCGGATGGCTGGCGCAATTATAGGCGCAGATTTCCCGGCACGCCCGGCAAGCTAAGGCTTACGCCAGCCTGACATTGCGCCTGCGCCGCCCCGGTAAAAAGCTACTGGCGGCGATTGACAACGCCCACAGAGTGAAGCATCCTCTCGTTGCACGATGTCACTGGGGGAAGTTCTAGCAGTAGATCAGCGGTGTTTCGGCACTGTTTCTCAGTCGAATATTTTGCTTGAATCCATTTTGCTTCAATCCATTTATGAGGGAGATTCTCATGGCCACGAAAAAGAAACCTGCAGCGAAAAAGACGGTTGCTAAGAAAGCTGTAAAAAAGATAGTCGCAAAGAAACCCGCAAAAAAGAAGGTCGCACGCAAGCCAAACGCCGCGTTCATGAAACCGGTCTCGCCGACCGGCGCTCTGGTACCCATCATCGGCTCGACGCCGATGCCGCGTACCGAAGTGACGAAAAAAATCTGGGCTTACATCAAGAAAAACAAGCTCCAGGACGAGAAGAACCGCCGCAACATCAACGCCGATGACAAGCTCAAAGACGTGTTCGGCGGCAAGAAGCAGGTCTCGATGTTCGACCTGACCAAGCTCGTAAGCAAGCTGCTCAAGTAATCGCAGCCAGCCCGTAAAAAAGGCGTCCCCGCGAGAGCGGAGACGCCTTTTTCAATTCTACGCCGGACCTTGCTGCGACCTTCGCCCCCCTTGCGGCTTGCTGCGCCTTGGCCTGGTACTCGGCGATGGACTTTTGCAGGTCGCGATGTTCCTCACAGGATACGCCGCACCACTGCGGCAACGCGGCGAGGCGCCCCTCCGCAGTCTTGAACGCTTTGATTCGTTGCCGTCGCATCCCGGTTTCCCGGCTGACAGTCGCCAACCGGGCAAAAGCGTTCACCTGGGGAAATACTGAATCACAGCGGTATTTGCGACGGCACACCTTTCCCCGGTACACAGTAAACAACCGGCCGCCGGGGCGTTATCGCCTGTAACTGGAATCTTAGACTCGAGAAAAATTGCTGAGTTGTTCAGATCATATGCGTTGACTTGAAGAAGGCTGCGACCTTGGGTGCTACGCTGTCGATGGTGATCGGGTCTTCATAAAACATCATTTGATTTTGATCAGCCATAAATATCAGCTCTTTACTTTTTGCGGGGATGAGCGCAAAAAGCTCTTTGGGCACACTAGGGCCACTGGCGGCACGGTTGGCGTGAATCATCAAGGTGGGTGTTTTGAGATTTTTCATGACCTCCGCCACGTTGTGGCCCCAAATGTCAGCCTCGCTCATTGCCGTGATGCGGTTCTCCCAAAGGCCATGGAAATTCCAGAAGGGGCCGCGGTCTGCCCAACGGCTATAAAACTGGCCGATGACAGGCGCTGGCAGCAAAGCTTCAGCGTCACCAATGATGGGGATGTAGTCCACTTGCCCGGTTGCTTCAAAGCGGGCGCGGGCATTTTTTCCACGGGCGACGCGTTCCCCCACTTTTTCTGGCGAACCCAGGTACATGGCGGCGACTTGCGGCACCAAGTAGTGTCCTGCCACAATGCTGAGCGCCTTTACTCGAGAATCCTCGGTACAAGCTTCAATAGCCCAGTTGGCACCTTGGCACACGCCCAGGACATAAAGTTGGTTGGCATCCACGTCTGGTCGCTTGGCGAGGTAGTCCAGCACGGCTCTTAAGTCTTGTACCTTGGCGGTTCTGGACTCAAACCGCCGTGGCATGCCTTCGCTTTCACCATGAAAGCGCGGATCAAATGCTATGGTAATGAAGCCCTCCCGCACCAAGCGCGTGGCATATTGCATTGGAGATTGTTCCTTGACATACGCCACCGGACCGATAACAACCGCGGCGGGTTTCTTCCCTGGTGTTTTTGGCAGCAGGGCATTGCCGACAATAGCTACACCTTGGCTCTGCATAGTAACGCGCTCGATCACATAGCTGCCCGTGTCGACGCTACTATGGGTTCCCCAGGTTTGGGTATTGAATTCACCGGTCGGTGTGTTTTGCAGGTGGGCGGGGACTACAGGGCTGGCGGTATTGCCATGAGCCATGTTCTGTGCAAAAAGGGGCGAGCCAACCAACCCAATGCCGGCGGCGGACGTTTGTAGAAATTGACGTTTGTTCATTTGGTCTCCAATCTGTTTATGACGTTGACTGCATTCTCGATTAATTAATGCATGGCTTGAATAACCGGCCGCTGCCGCCTTATCGCCTGCAACTGATCGATATACCCTCGTCAGACGCGTTCTCGGCAAAGCGAAAACTGAAATCAGCGCGCTTTCTCGCCGTGTCGAGAAAGGCCACCGTTTCGCTTGAATACGGCCGCGCCACATTGTGCGCGGTGTAGCAGCCCTTACTGGATATCTTCGGTGCAAGGTCGAGGAAATATTGCAAGTACCATTCCTTGTCGGCGTCCTGAAAAACAAAGTCCCACGGACCCGGCAGCGTCTTTACCAGCACATGTGCATCAGCGAGGCGCGCATCGACAAATGCGGCAACACCGGCCTTTTGCAGATGGGCAAGCGCTTTTTCGTGGCGCGCGCGGTCGATCTCGATGGTGGTAACCCTGCCGCCCGTTTTGGCCGCTGCCCAGGCCAGCCAGATCGTCGAATGCCCGGTTGAAGTGCCTACTTCAAGAATCGCCTTGTGCCCGCCCTTGACAATCAGATCGTGAAGAATCTTGCCGTCCTGATAGGGCACGTTGAGATAGTCCCAGTTGTTGCGCTCAGCCTTGAGATAGGCTTCGACGCGACGGTCGAGTTCGGCACCCGCCTGCTGCGCGCCGCCGGTTGCTGGGGCCATGGCGAGCGCAGCACTCGTAAAAGTCATATAGATCATCCTCGCGAATCCTGGGAAAAATTTTTTCATCATCCACTCCGTCTCCGGTTGCGGGGAAACCGCGATACGCCGGACGCTCACGCTTCGAGCGCCTTGATCACCAGTTCGGCCGTCAGCGCGCCCGAATTGCCCTGCTGTCCGCTGATCAACCGGCCGTCGGCAACGGCGAAGGGCCGCCACGCCGGTCCCTGCACAAAGCGCGTGCCCGGAATTTTTTTCGCTTCTTCTTCAATGCGGAAGGGCTGAACCTTCTTGTTGTAAGTCTTGTCAACGACGATTTCCTCATTGTCACAAAAGCCCGTCCACTGCTTGCCCTCGGCCAGCAGCTTGCCCGAACTGAGCTTCGTCTTGAGCAGGATGCAGGAACCGTGACAGATGGTCGCCGACACCTTGCCGGACTCGTAGAACTGAGCGAATAGCGTGTGCAGCGCGCTGTTATCGATAAAGGTCATCATCGGACCGAGTCCGCCGACCACGAATATGGCGTCGTAGTCGGCCGCCCTGACCGCCGCCAGCGGCTTGGTCGCCTCAAGCAGGGGCGCGATCTTGGCCGAACGCTTGAAGCCGACGGACAAAAAGTCATTCGGATTGCCGAAGCGACCGCCCTCCGGGTCGCTCATTTCATCGTGGATGATTTTGCCGCCCTCCGGTGACGCGATGTCGATGTGGAAGCCCTTTTGCGCAAACGCCCAGTACGGATGGGCCAGTTCGGGCAGGTAGTAACCAACCGGAAAACCGGCGGTCGGTGACATGACCTGGTTGGAGGCGATGAACACCACGCGTTTGGGGGTTGCCGGACGGGTGCTCGTTCTCGACTCTTGGGCCTGGGCAAGATCAGGCAGAAGTGGCAAAGCTGCTGCGGAGGCGATGGCAAGACCGGCTCCGAGCACGCTGCGTCGCGAGATAACAACGGGATGCTTCATAGCGGTTCCTTTTTTGAAAACGACGGCTGAGCCGTCAACAGGCACAAGACTAGGCACTGCCTTGCATCCGCGCAATGAATGAAAGAGAATGTCCGACATGCAAAAAATGGATGCCAAAACCAGACCGGCAGCACCGGTTGCCGAGGCGCTGGACGATCTCGGAATGGGCGCGCTGCGTCTGCTCGCTGCGCTGTTCGAATCACAAAGCATCACCCGTGCTGGTGACACCCTGGGGATGAGCCAACCTGCGGCGAGCCGCGCAGTGGCGCGCCTGCGCCGCGCCCTCGCCGATCCCCTGTTGGTAAGAACAAGCCGCGGGTATGTACTGACACCGCGGGCAGAGGCCCTGCGCCAGCCGGTCGAGGCAGCACTTACGGCGATAGGCGCAGTGTTCGCGCCACAAGGATTCGATCCGGCGCTGACGGCACGGGTGTTCCGGCTCGCCTCGACCGATTACGGTTCGACGGTGGTGGTGACACAGGCGGCGCAGCACTTTCTTGCCGCTGCCCCGCATGCGCAACTGGATGTCACGCCATGGACCGGAGACACGCTTGAACTGCTCGAACGTGGCGAACTCGACGTGGCGCTGTACGCCGACTCGATGTTGCCGCAGGATTTTCACGCGCGCGACCTGTTCATCGATCACTACGTCTGCATGATGCGCAAGGGTCATCCGCTCGCGCGCCTGCTTTCAGCCACGAAACCCGATGCGCGAAAAAGCGAGGCGATGCTGGCACAGATTGCGGCGCAACCGCAGGTGTTACTGCTCTACCCGGACGGGCACAAGATGTCGGCGGATAATATTCTCGCCGCACTCGGCCATGCGCCGCGCCACGTCGGCTTGCGCATTCCCTACTTCATGACCGCACCGTGGGTGGTGGCCAACTCGGATATGGTGATGTGCCTGCCGGCGCGCATTGCGGTGAAGCTCAGCGGCCTTTCGGCGGTGCAGATATTCCCTCTGCCAGCGAAGCCGCAGACCTTTGGCTACCGCATCATCTGGCACGAACGTAGCCAGCGCGATCCGGCGCTCGTCTGGTTCCGGCAACTGGTCGTCGAGTCCAGCAAGGCCGTCTCCTAGCTGGCTGCTCAAGTAATCGCAGCCAGCCCGTAAAAAAAGGCGTCCCCACGAGAGCGGCGACGCCTTTTTCATTGGTGCAATGCGCCAGCAGGCGGGGGCCTGACCGGGATTTCATGCCGTGGCCATACGCTGGAGAGGCCCTCGGGACGGGCGTTTCCAGTCGATGGCAATGGTGGCGCAGGAGGCGGTTTTCTGCGTTTCCCCTGACGGGTGAAATCAACCGGCTGTGCCTTCGGTCGAAACGCCGGATTGGCTGGTTCTTCTCTTTACCTTGGGTGGCGCTACTTTTTAGTGGGGAGGTTTCACCCCCCTTGCGGGGGGGGGCGGGTTACTTCTTTTGCTTCACACAAGCAAAGAAAGCAGGTCGCACCCGCCAGGGAGCAAAACAACCAGCTCAAAAGTAACGCCACCGAACAAGCAGAGAAGAACTCAACGAGCCGGAGGTAACGAGTGAGGCCACATAGAGCGCAAGCCTGCCGCGACTACGCTCCCGCCGCCCGCAGCAAAGCCATCACCACAACCCCGCACACCACCGCCCCAATCAGACTGCGCGTCAGCGCCGCCACCAGCAGCACCGGCACGATAGCCATAGCCGCGGCGTTTTGCGACAGCGGCACCAGCCGTCCGCCCTCGAACGCGATTTCCTGCGCCAGCAAGGCCGCGAGCACCGCCACCGGCACCTGCGCCAGCCAGACACGCAACCACCCCGGCAACGTGACGCGCGAGAGCAGCAGCAAGGGCAGCACCCGCGGCAGCAGCGTCACGGCGGCGGCGCCGAGCACGATCACGAGGACGTATTCGCGGATTTCCATTGCTGCAGTAGCATGCCGGCGGTGGCGGCGACAAAGGTGGCGAGGAGGATGTTCCAGTGGCCTGGCAGGCTCAGCGTCGCGGCCACCGACAACGCCCCCGCCAGCAGCGCCACCATCACACCGGCAGCGACGCCGGCACTTCCGGCACCTCGGGCACTTCCGGCACGCTCAGGCTCAGGCGCACGCGCCTGCGCCGACAACTGCAGCACCAGCAAGGCACCGAACATCGCGGCCAGCGCAAAATCAAAACCGAGGGCGCGCACGCTGCCCACGCGCTCGCCAAGCAGCGCGCCGGCGAGATTGGCCAGCGCCCAGACGCTGTAGGCGGAGAGGTTGAGCCCGAGCATCCAGCGCGCGCTGATTGCCGCGCCTGCGGCCCCGGTGAGCCTGCCCCAGGCGATGACGAAGGTCTCGTCGGTGAGCTGCGCGCCGATCAGCGCGTTCTGCCACCAGCGAAAGCTGCGGCAATGCGGCGCCAGCGCCGAGGCGAGCAGGAGGTGGCGCAGGTTGACGAAAAACACCGTCGCGATCGCGCTCGCCGGCGACACCGCCGCGGCGATCAGGCTGGCCACCACGAACTGTGCCGAGCCGGCATATAACACCAACGACAACAGCATCACCTCGGCCACCGACAGGCCGGAGCCGCGCTGCACCACGCCGGCGGCAAAGCCGATGGATAAATAGCCCAGCACCACCGGCAGCGCGGCACGACCGCCCGCGGCAAAACCGCCCGATGGTGAAGACGGCGACAAAGACGGTGCGTCGCTCACCGCAGTAACTCCCGCGCCATGTCGCGTATCGCGGCCGCCGCGACCGCCGGATGCTCGAACGGAAACAGGTGGCCGCCGTCGGTGAGCGCCAGCCGGAAGCGACCGCGCATCGCGGCGGTGCCGATTTTCCGCAGTTCGGCCGAATCGCGGCCACCGATGAAACCCGCCGGCACGGCGAGGCGACGGCGGTGGCGGTGCAGGTCATGTGGTATTGATCGGTAGATGCGGTGCTCGACTTCCGGGTCGAACAACAGACGCACGCCGCCGACTGCGGCGACGGTACCACGGCAGACATAGTCGTCGAGGCAGTCAGGGTCAAAGCGCCGGAACGCCTGCTTGCGGCGAAAGTGCTCGAGCGCAGCCTGCGCCGTCGGCCATTCGCGCCGGCGCTCCAGCGTGAGGTGCGCCGGGGTCAGGCGGTCGGCAACACCGAGACGCTTCATCAGGCTGAAGCTGTGGCCCTTCAACGGCCCCATGATCGGCGAGTCGACGAGGATCAATGCGCGAAACAACTCCGGACGGCGCACCGCCGCGAGATAGCTGAGATAACCACCAAGCGAATGGCCGACGGCGATCACCGGCACCCCGGCTTCGCGCTCAATGCTGGCAATCAGCTCCTCGACCAGGTGCGGCCAGCCGTCGGTCACCGGATAGCGCGCATCATGGCCAAGCGTGTTGACCGCAGTGATGCGGAAATCCCCCTCAAGATGATTGAACATTTTTTGATAACAGCCTGCGGGAAAGCCGTTGGCGTGGGAAAAGTGCAGGCGTTCTGTGGGCATGGTGACTTGGCGCGCGCCTGCCGGGAGTGGCCTGGTCGCGGCGATGCGCAATGCTAGCCGAGTTGGCGCCGGCGCTACCGCGGCGTGGCGCGGACGGGCGCGAACGCACCGCCTGAGTTGTGCCGCAGGCAGCCTGAAAAAGCCCCTCCCGACAGGGGCTTTTTCATTCGCACATTTGCACATTCGCACATTCGCACATGCGCACACTTGCACATTTGCACATTTGCACTTTCGCACATTCGCACATTCGCACATTCGCCGGAAACCCTTGCCAGGCGGCGATTTCCAGCCGTCACCCAAAAAAAATCCGGCCGTACCCTCAGCCCGACAGCGAGCGAAAATCGGCGACAAACTGCAGCGCGCGCTTGATCGCGCGGCTGCGCTGCTCGGTGCTCAAACTGCCGCCCAGATCGACCAGCATCGCGGTGAGTTGCGCCTCCCACTCGGTCGCCATGCGCCCGTACTCGCTGCCGCGGCGCGACTCCCAGTCGGTGAAATAGGCGCGCAAGGCAGGCGCCAGTTCGGCCGCCGTGCGGTGGCGTCGCAACAGTGCCAGCAATTCCTGCTGCCGCGCCTGGCGGCTTGCCAGTTGCAGCTCCTGCAGGCGCGGAAACGCGCGCACCGCCGCGACCACACGCGCCTGCTGCGCGGCGCTGAGCGCGCCGGTCCAGTCCTCGATATAGCCGGCCAGTTTTTTTACCCGCGCCTTTTCGCGCTCGCGTAAATCATCGCCGAGAAACTCCTTGGCGAACTTGGCGTTGTTTTCGGCGATTTTTTTCGCCAGCGCGGCGTGGTGGTCCGGCCCCAGCCTGGCGAGCAATGGCGCCGCCTCGTCGGCGGCGCGCACCACCAGCGCGCGGTAACGCTCGCGCCCCTGCCCCGTCAACCACACGACATCGGCGGCGGTCAGGCCGTCGGCGAATTTCTCCGCCGCGCCCTGCAGCAGCGCGGCGTACTTCGGCAATTCCTCGCGGCGGTGCCATTCGTGCAGCCTGGCGATATGCACACGCAAATCGGTGCTGTCCTCGCTCCACAGGTCGAAATAGTCCTGCGCCATGACGCGCACAACGGCATCAACGTTGTTGTAGGCGAGGCGCAGCATGGTACAGGCGCCGAGCAGCGTTATCGCGACGAGCGACATCACGACAGCGCGTCCCCGTCGTCGCATGCCGCGCGGCGTGTTCACGCTGTTCACCAGTAATTTTCCACGGTTATGTGTCCCGGATCGCGGCGGCGGTGCTTTTTCATGCCGCGCGCCTTCAGCGCCTCGACGGTGTCGGCGACCATCGCCGGGTTGCCGCAAATCATCACCTGTGACTCTGCCACCGACAGCGCAACACCGGCCGCCGCCTCCAGCCGAGCGTCGAGAATGGCTCCGGGAACGCGCCCCGTCAGTGCGCCAGCGTACGCCTCGCGACTCACCTCGCGACTCACCTCGCGACTCACAAAGGGAAGGTAGCGCAATTGCGAATGTTGCTGCATCAGGGATTCGATGCGGTCGCGGTAGGTAAGTTCCGCGGCGTTGCGCACGGCGTGCACCAGCACGATATCGCGATAGCGCTGCCACGGCGCCGCGGTGCCCAATATGGACAGAAACGGACCGATGGCTGTGCCCGTGGCCAGCAACCACAGGTTATACGCGTCGGGCACCTCGGAGAGCACCAGAAAACCGGCGACCGTCGGCGACAGGCCGATGCGGTCGCCGGGCTTTAACCCGGGCAGGCGCGCGGTCAGCGGCCCGTCGGGCACGGTAATGTAATAAAACTCGTGCGGCTGCGTGCCGGGCGCATTGACGAAGGAATACGGCCGCGCCACCATTTCGCCGTCTATCTCCAGCGCCAGCTTGGCAAACTGCCCGGCCTTGAAGTCCGGACCATCGGCTTCGACCTGCAGCGAATACAGCCGCTCGGTCCAGCGCGTCTGGCCGACGACGGTGCCTGCTATCCATTTTGTGGAAGCAGCCATTATTTCCATGTCATTCCGCACTGCGTTCGGAATGACCGTAATAGACAGTAATAGACAGTAAAGGACAGCTTCATTGAATCAGGTAGGGCTCGGTGTAAATCGATTCGACCTCGGCCCCCAGCATGCTGACGCTGCCGGCGCGGCGGTTCGCGCCGTTATCGGAAAACTCAAAGCGATAGGCGCGACGCAACACCAGCCGGCCGGCCTCGGTACGCGCCGGGCGCAGCTTGATGCACTCGACTGTCTCATCGAGAAACTGCAGGCCGTCGCGCTCGCACGCCGCTTTTCCGGCCACCACGGCGCGCTCGCGCGCGCGCATGCTGTCCCACCACAGCCAGCCGAGCAGCGCAAACAGCGCCAGCACGAACAGTTCCTCCATCAGGGTGCCGGCGTGGAGTAGCGCGCATGCACGGCGTCAATCGCGGCCAGCGTGTCGGCATCGAGCGTCAGCGTCGCCGCGGCGATGTTGCGCTCGAGCTGGGCCATGCTGGTCGTGCCGATGATGGTGGCCGCGACAAACCAGCGCTGGCGCACAAAGGCGATCGCCATCTGCCCGGGCGCGAGGCCGCGCGCGGCGGCGATGGCGGCGTATTCGTCCGCCGCCGGATCGACCGCCGGCCGCTGGTTGCGCAACTGGAAGTCCGGAAACAAGGTGAAGCGCGCGCCCGCGGGCTTCGCCCCGTTGCGATACTTGCCCGAGAGTTTGCCGCCGGCGAGCGGGCTGTAGGCGAGCAGCGGCATCTTCTGACGAAAGCTCACCTCGGCCAGATCCAGATCAAACTGGCGGCTGACCAGGTTATAGACGTTCTGCGTCGAGAGCGGGCGCGGCAGGCCATGCAGGTCGGCGAGGCGGCAGAACTCGCAAATACCCCAGGCCGTTTCGTTCGACAAGCCGTAGTTGCGTATCTTGCCAGCCTTGATCAGCGCGGCCATGGCTTCGATCTGGCCGAGTATCGGCGAGCTGTCCTTGTCGTCTTTTTCCTTATCCGGGTCGTAGCCGGTGGCGCCGAAGCTCTGTACGTTGCGCGCCGGCCAGTGAATCTGGTAGAGGTCAAGGTAATCGGTCTGCAGGCGGCGCAGGCTGTCGTCACAGGCCTCGGTGATGTTCTCGAAGATGAGGGCGGTCTTGCCGCCGCGCAGCCAGTCGCGCCGGCCCGGGCCGGCGACCTTGCTCGCCATCACCAGCTGGTCGCGCTGGCGCCGGCGGAGCCAGGTGCCGATGTAAGTCTCGGTGCGGGTGCCCGTCTCGGCGCGCGGCGGCACCGGATACATTTCAGCGGTATCAATGAAATTGACACCCTGCGCCACGGCGTAATCGAGTTGCGCATGCGCCTCGGCTTCGCTGTTCTGCTCGCCCCAGGTCATGCTGCCGAGGCAGATTTCCGACACGTTCAGCGTGCCATCGCCCCCGCCTATGGTGTTGTATTTCATTTTGCCTTTTCTTCCAGCATGAATTTCTCCAGGCCGCGCATGGCATTGGCGCGAATCTTGTTCTGCACCAGCGGCAGCCGGCCAAACAACTTGCCCTTGACGCCCATCGCCTGCCCCGCCCAGCGCCACAGGTCAAAGCGGTCCACATGGCGCAGGATCAGTCCGTCGCGAAAGGTGAAGGCCGCTTCGATGACGTTGTGCACCGGCAAGCCGGTCTGCGAAAAGATGTAGCGCGCCTCCCAGTGCGCGCGTCCCGAATTATTACCCGCCTCGATGTCCGACAACTCGAGCGTCAGATTACGCGCGCGGCTGCACAGCATTTTCCACATGGCGCCGACCTGCTCGCCTTGCAAGAGTTGGAACACCGGGTCGGTAAAAGTGCAGTCGGCGTGATAGCAGGCGGCCATCGCGGCGGCATCACAACGGCGGAAGGCCTCGTAAAAGCGTTCAAGCAGCAGGGCGTTGGGATTTTTTTTCATGTCAGCCCGAAGGCAGTGAAGGAGTGAAAGTGCGAAAGTGCGAAAGTGCGAAGGTGCGAAGGTGTGAAGGTGTGAAGGTGCGAAGGCGCGACAGCAGCGTCGCGGTTATGCATAACGGCGCGTCAGCCATTCGGCCACGCACACCGGTTTGTCCGAACCCTCGCGCTCGATGGCGACGCTCCAGGTGGTCTGCGCGCCGCCGGCAATGTCCTCGACTGCGGCCAGCGTAAAACCCGCGCGCAGCCTTGAGCCCACGGGTACCGGCGCGGTAAAACGAATGCGGTTGAGGCCGTAGTTGACGCCCATGCGAACACCCTCCATGCGCAGCGCCAGGGCAAGAAAATGCGGCAGCAGCGATAGCGTCAGAAAGCCGTGGGCGATGGTCGAACCGAACGGCGATTCGGCCGCGGCGCGCGCCGGATCGACATGTATCCACTGCCGGTCTTCGGTGGCCTCGGCGAACCGGTCGATACGCGCCTGCGAAATCTCGACCCAGTCGGTGACAGCGACATCCTTGCCGACAAGGTCTTTCAGCGCAGCAAGGTCGGGGATCAAGACGGCAGGCATGACTCATTTTCCCATGAAACTGCGTTGTGCCCCGCTTCGTCGTTGCCGCGAAAGCGGGAGCCTGTTTTTAAACGCCTGGTTGATGCGTTACACTCGAAACGATTCCCCCTTTTCGCGGGAATGACGGGGGCGACCAACGACGTTGTCACAAGAATTCCCCCCTGGACTGCACATACAAAGGAGGCCCCATGCGCATGATCGCAAGTCTTGTCGCCGCACTGCTGCTATGCGGCACCGCCGCAGCGCAAACCGCCAACACCAATGAGCAAGCCACGCTTGCCTTCAGGACGCTGACCCCGGAGACCGCACTCAAGGCGGCGCAGGCGGCGCTGAAAAAATGCCGCGACAGCGGCTGGCAGGCGGCGGTGGTGGTGGCCGATCGCAGCGGCACGCCCATCGTCATGCTGCGCGACCGCTTCGCCGGTGCGCACACGCCAGAGACCGCCACCGGCAAGGCCTGGACTGCGGTGAGCTTTCGCACCCCCACCACCGAACTGGCGAAACAGACCCAGCCCGGACAGGCGGCGAGCGGCATCCGTCACCTGCCGCGCGTCGTCGCCGTCGGCGGCGGACTGACCATCGATGCGGCCGGCCAGGTGCTCGGCGGAATCGGCGTATCGGGCGCACCCGGCGGCGACAACGACGACACCTGCGCCAGGGCCGGTATCGCCGCGGTCAGCGACGCACTGGAGTTCTGATGCCGCAGTCGGCAAAGATTTTCCTGCTGCTCGGCAGCCTGGCGATGATGTTCGCGGTGGGCCTCGGCGCATTCGGTGCGCACGGCCTCAAGGCCAGGCTCGACGCCGACATGATGGCGGTGTATCGCACCGCAGTCGAATACCACTTCTATCACGCGCTGGGGCTGCTGCTGCTCGGTATCATCGCCATCCACCTGCCCGAATCCGCGCTGCTCAAATGGTCGGGCTGGCTGATGGCCGCCGGCATCGTGCTGTTTTGCGCCAGCCTGTATGTGCTGGCGCTGACCGGCATGCGCTGGCTGGGCGCCGTGACACCGATAGGCGGCGCGGCGTGGATCATCGCCTGGGCGCTGCTCGCAGCGGCGGTCCTGCGGGCCGCCTGAACCTGGCGGCCAAGGTGCGGGCTTGATTAGGACCCAATTCATAAACGCCGTTCGCCCCGATGCTGGGCATTGTCGAAGCATCGAAGGGCCGTCGTTCCGGCCACTCACACATGTGATTCGACAGGCTCACCTCAAACGGAAATTTTGATATTCATGAAATGAATTCCAACCGGGAGAACCGCGCGCTGCTGGGCGGCGTCTGCTGCCTCATTATCGCCATGGGCATCGGCCGCTTCGCCTTCACGCCACTGTTGCCGGCGATGCAGCGCACCTTCGGTTACGGCAACGCCTTTGCCGGCCTCCTCGCCTCGAGCAACTACGTCGGCTACTTTCTCGGCGCGCTCGCCTGCACTTTCATCGCGGCGCACTTTGACCGCCGGATGCTGCTGCGCGCGAGCCTCGTCACCAGCATCGTCAGCACCGCGGCGATGGCCTGGAGCGACCACACCTCGGTGTGGCTGGCGCTGCGCTTTGTCAGCGGCATTGCCAGTGCCGGCGTGTTCGTCATCGCCGGCACGCTGGTGATGCAGTCGCTGCAAGCGACCGGCAGCGAATCGCGCATGGGCATTCATTTCGCCGGCGTCGGCACCGGCATCGCGCTGTCGGGGCTGCTGCTGGCTTGGACCGGCGACACGCTCGGCTGGCACGGCGGCTGGACCGCGATGGCGTTTATTTGCGTCGCGCTGCTGCCGCTGTGCTGGGTCATTCCCAAACCGCCGGCGGTGCGCCCGCCGGGCGTAACGGCGTCCGCGTCCGGCGCGACGGCGCTGCCGCTGATCGTCTTTCCGATCAGCCTGCTGACGCTCGCCTATTTTTTCGAGGGCCTCGGCTATATCGTCAGCGGCACCTTCCTCGTCGCCATCGTCAAGAACACGCCCGGACTGTCGGCCTTCGGCGAATACACCTGGGTCGCGGTCGGCCTGACTGCGGCGCCCTCGGCGATGTTCTGGAGCGCCGTCAACAAGCGTACCGGCCCCTTGAAAGCGCTGATCGCCGCCCACCTCGTGCAAGCCATAGGCATCGTACTGCCGGTGCTCTCGGACAGCCTCGCCGCGGCGCTCGGCGCCGCCTTCACCTTCGGCGGCACCTTCGCCGGCATCACCCTGCTCGCCTTCAACCTCGCCGCGCGCATCGCCCCGGCGCAAAGCGGCAAGCTCATCGGCACGCTGACTGCCGCCTTCGGCCTCGGGCAAATCCTCGGCCCGGTCGCCGCCGGGGCTCTCGCCGGTGATCGCGGCTTTGACCTGCCGTTACTGGCGGCGGGCGCGACGGTGGCGCTGGGGGCGGTGTTGCTCGTCATCGGTGCGATATGGAAAAAAAGCCGTATCTGAAAGCGGCGATGGCTGGAAACGTCCGACTGGCGGGCGTTTCCAGGCGGGCCACCGGCACAAGCGCATGTGCTTGTTGCGTACTGCGCAACACCGTATCATTCCGGCATGATTCGGTCGTTCCAGCACAAAGGACTGGAGAAGTTCTTCTCCTCCGGCAGCAAGGCGGGAATTGAGCCGCACCATGCCGCGCGACTCCGGATGTTACTGGCGGCGCTGGATACGGCCCAGACCGTGGACGATATGAATATTCCTGGATTTCGTTTGCATGCGCTCAAGGGGCACGATCCGCGCCGCCGGTCGGTGTGGGTGAACGGCAACTGGCGCTTGACGTTTGAATCCAGGGACCGACAGGTGTTTGTATTGCACTACGAGGACTACCACTGATGAGCATGCACAATCCCCCCCATCCCGGTGAGTTCATTACTGCGGTGTATCTCGAACCAAACCATCTCAGCGGCCGCGAGTTGGCCGCAAAACTTGGAGTCGCTGCATCAACCCTGCATCGGGTTCTGACCGGCGCCAGCAGTATCAGCCCTGAAATGGCCTTGCGTCTCGCCAAGGCGCTTGGCCGCTCGCCTGAGAGCTGGCTGGCGATGCAATACAACCATGATCTGTGGCAGACGAAGCAGCGCGTCAATCTGGGTAAGGTCAGCAAAGTTCGGCTCACCGCAGCCTGATTCAATGACTGGAAACGCCCGACTGGCAAGGGTTTCCAGACGGCCCCCGGTTTTTCTTCGGCGCGCCGCGCTGTTTTGCGCCGGCCTGGTGTGCGCGCTGGTCGCGCCCGCTGCCGGCGCCGAATTCATCAGCCAGGGCCGCTTTGAGAACCCGGTCACGCGCTACGGCCACTTCGCGCTCGGCAGGCCGCACGAGTACGCGCGCATATTCGCCATCACCGATGCCGGACGCAGCCTCAGCCTCGAACTGCCGGACAACGAGGTATTCGAGGATATTGCGCCGCGGCTGGTCAGGCTGGCACCGGACGAAGCGCCGCAATTGCTGACCATTGTCAGCAGCCGCGAGGCGGGCGCGCGCCTCGCCTTGGTCGCGCTGCACGACGGCCGGCTGCACATCAACGCGCAATCGGCGGCGATAGGCACGCCGATGCGCTGGCTCAATCCGGTGGGTGTCGCCGACCTCGACGGTGACGGCCGCGCCGAAATCGCGGCAGTCATCACACCGCACATCGGCGGCACGCTGAAGGTATACCGGCGCGAGGGTGCGGCGCTGGTGGAAATCGCGGCACTGGGCGGATTTTCCAACCACATCTACGGCACGCCCGAGCTGGCGTTGTCGCTGACGCTGGCACTGACGCCTGGCGGCAAGACGCGATTGCTGGTTCCAGATACGGCGCGGCGCAATCTGCGGGTCATTGCGCTCGAGCTTGGCAAGCTGGTCGAAACGGCGCGTTGTCCGCTGCGCGCACCGCTCACCACCGCCATCGCTCCGGCTCCGCCCTTCGGCGTCAGCATCGGCGCGGGCGAACTCCGGCAGTTGATAAAACCGGGGGAATGCCCGCCGCCGCGCTGAACCTGCATCTGCCCCGCGCTCGCGGCCAGAAATTCTGCGGCAGCCGGCGGGACGAGAAGTTACACTTCCGCCTGTTGCCTGCATCCGCATCTGACAATCCGTGAACTGACAATCCGTGATCTGACAATC
Source organism: uncultured Bordetella sp. (assembly GCA_964385505.1). GTDB lineage: Bacteria > Pseudomonadota > Gammaproteobacteria > Burkholderiales > SG8-39 > CAITSH01. The sequence goes on along the minus strand of CAYLPI010000002.1, from coordinate 37,250 downwards.
CGT
>CAYLPI010000002.1:0-37147 GCA_964385505.1 uncultured Bordetella sp. | reverse complement strand
CTGACAATCCGTGATCTGACAATCCGTAAATCGCCGGCAGCGGGCACGCCGGACTTCAATCCGGATGCAGCCAGAATAATATCCGCCGGACGCGCGGCGTCCCCGTAACGACACAGCAACAACACAGCATCAACACAGGAGAGAGCACAGATGATGGCGTTTCGACATTTCTTGGGCAGGCTTGCCGCGCTTTGCGCCGTCGCAGCCGCGGCAGCGATGTTCAGCGCGGGCGTACAGGCGCAGGCGGCATGGCCGACCAAGCCGGTGCGCCTGATCGTGCCGGCCAGCGTCGGCGGCGCCAGCGACACCGTCGCGCGTATTCTCGCCGCGCGCCTGACCGAGGTGTTCGGCCAGCAATTTCTGGTCGAGAACCGCGCCGGCGCCGGCGGTGCAATAGGCTCGACGGCGGTGGCGCAGGCCGCACCCGACGGCTACACGCTGCTGGTGTCGTTCGACTCGTTCACCATCAACGGCTTCCTGTTCAAGAACGTGCCCGACCCGCTGAAGGAGTTCACGCCCATCATGCAGGTGGTGCGCCTGGCGCAGGTGCTGCTTGTCCACCCCAGCCTCGGCGTAAAGTCGGTGAAGGAGTTTGTCGCGCTGGCCAAGACCAAGGGCCCACAACTCAATTTCGGCTCCGCCGGCCCGGCCTCGTCAAGCCGCCTCGCCTACGAGTTGTTCAAGGATGTTGCCGGCATCGAGACGGTGGCGGTGCATTACAAGGGCGGCGGCCCGGCCATCCAGGATCTCATCGCCGGCCAGGTGCAGGTGATGCTGGTGCAAGGTGGCGGCAACATCCAGTCAAACGTCAAAGCCGGCAAACTGGTGGCGCTGGCGGTGAGTTCGCCGACGCAATCGCCGCTGCACCCCGGCCTGCCGGCCATCGCCGAGACCTATCCGGGCTTCGAGACGCAGTCCTGGGTCGGCCTCGTCGGCCCGGCGCAAATGCCCAAGCCACTGGTCGATTTGCTGCATACCACCATCACCAAGATACTGGCCGAGCCGGGCATGAAAGAAAAGTTCGGGCAGCAGGGCGCAGAAATCGTCGCCAGCAGCCCCGAGGGGCTGACGCGACTGATGCGCGAAGAACAGGCGAAGTGGGGCAAGTTGATCCGCGCCAAGAAAATCACCGTCGATTAACCGCGTTTCGCCGCAGCGCCGGCAACGGCAACACGCAGCTCGATAGCAGCAGCTAAAAAACCGCCGTCAAGAAAGCAAGTGGCAAAAGGCGCCCGCCCCAACAAGGGCGCGCCAAAAAACCGATAAAAAATGCCGGCTCCGGCAAAAGTTGCGGTGAAGATCCCCGTCAATGAGGGTGATCCGCCGGGCGCCTACGCCGAGCTGCACGACCACCGGCGCGCCCTTCACCGCGCCGGCCTGCTGGTGACGGCTCGATGCTGATCGACGCGACGCTGAAACCCCGCCAGGCATCATGGGCGCGGCCGAAGCCGGCATCGTTTCGGTCGGCTCGGCCATCGGCTCGGTCATCGGCTCGGCCATCGCCCCGGCGGTCGCCCCGGCGGTCGAAACCGCGCTCGAACGCTTCAAGGTGCGCATCGCCGACCTGCCGATCAAACCGGTGAAACTGCCGGAGCGGATCGACAAGGGCCGCGAAGCCGATGCACTGGCGACCGTTACAAAGACCCGGGCAGACTAAGCCGCCCAAAGCCCGCCCCCCTTGCTGTAAACCCGCGCCGATAGGGCGTTTCCGGCCGATTCCCGCCGTGCAGAAAGTGCTTTGAACCAGCCTTTCCCATCGTCTATTTTCCCGCCTATGTTGCCTGGCGCACATACCAGAAACAGGCGCACGCGTAACTTGCCGGGACCGATACCCTGATTGAGACACGCCAATGGACCTGGAAAGCGTAAATACGGATGGTTTCCAGGCCACGCAGGCCGAGGCGTACTCCGACATGCGCCACCGCGCAGACGTCCATTGCCTGGTGGCCGGCACCGTCAGCAAGGCAAGTGCGCTGAGGCATCGAGATGAAAGTCTCCAGTCCTTTTACGGCAATTTGTCCGAGCACTCAAAAGCGCTGGAGTCCTACGCCGAATTGCGCGAAAAATTCGGCGCCGCTCAACTTCTGCTGCTGGAGCTGACCGACCACGCCTGCGAAGAGAGCAGAAAACTGGCGTCCCTCACCACCTCCGCCCTCGCCTTGTCAAGGCTTGCATTGCACGCGGCCCGTTCATGCGAAAACCCGGACGCCATGGCTGCGGCGACGCAAGCCGTTGCGGCGGCCACCTCTGCAGCCGAGTTTGCGCTGGACATCCTGGGGCAGAAAGTGGAATTTAAAAACGCCCTGCCGCGAAAAGCGTGACCGGCTTCAGGGCGACAGCGCTTTCACGCATCGCCGGGCGCCCGTTTTTGTCTGCGGCCTTGTTATTCTTCGCCTACAGCGCGTGCGCCGCCGCCGCGGTGCAATTTATCGTCCTGCCCTACGTTTTACCTTCGATGCACGGCGGAAACGGACTCATGGCGGGCAGCGACTTTCTCGGCTACCACGGCATCGCCGCGCACATGGCTGCAGCGATCACGCATGACGGCTGGTCCGCCTGGCAGCTGCTGCCGCAGGGACAGTCGGCGGCAGGCGTCGCCGCAGCCATTTATGCGCTGACCTGGCCCGAGCCGTGGGTGCTTATTCCGTACAACGCGGCGATGCACGCGGCGGGCGGCATCATCATCATGCGCTTGATTCATATTGTCACGGCAAACGTCGGCGTTGCCTTCTGGTCGAGCGTGATGTACGTGGCGCTCCCCTCATCCATGCACTGGATCAGCCAGATCCAGAAGGACGCCACCTTGTTCGCCGGCGTCCTGGCGATCATTCTCGGCTTGGTGATGGCGGTCCATGCAGCGTGCAAGGCGGAAAAACCATCCGGGATGTACCCGGCCGCAGCAATTACCCTGGCGGGTTTAGTCCTGGTCGCATTATCGAAAATGTATGTGCTCGAACTGATTCGCGCCGTGACTCTGATTCTGGCGATCGTGATTGCGCCGGCAGTGCTGCGGCTTTGGACAAGAAAAGAACTGCCCCTGCAAAGAATCGGCCTGCTCGCCGTCTTTTTCGCAGCCACGATTTTTGTCGCCGGCACCTTCTCATCGGAGCGAAGATTTGACCGCGAACTGCCGAATCTGTCGCTGCCGCAGGGCGTCGGCGGCGAAGGTGCCCCCGCCGATCCGGACCAGTCCTGGCAGGGCAATCAATTCCTGCCCGAGGTCCTCGACCAGAATCTCAAGCGCCTGGCGGTGGCCCGCAACGGCTGGACGGGGCGCGATCTCGCACACGCCGGCAGCATGATCGACCTGGAACTGAATCTGACCAGCCCTGGCCGCTTCCTCGCCTATTTGCCGCGGGCCCTGCAGGTTGGTTTTGCCGCGCCGTTTCCCGAGCACTGGATAGTGACGGGCGCAGCACCGGCGCGTGCGGCCATGCGCGCCCTTGCCGGACTGGAAATGCTGTTGCTTTATCCGGTTCTTTTCATCGGCCTGCCGCTTGCCGCCTGGCGGTGGCGGCACCGCGTCGAGTTGTGGATGATTGTGATTGCGGGCACCGCGCTGCTTCTGGTGTTCACCTACGCAATCCCCAATCTCGGGGCGTTGTACCGCCTGCGCTATGGCTTCCTGATGCTGCTCGCCGCGCTGGGCACTGCGGCCCTCCTTGAAAGCCGCGCAAGGCTATCCCGCAGCAAAGCACCGGAGCAGAATCGCGCGGCTGAACTGACACACACACACGGTCTTGGGTGAGGATACTGCGGGAGCACGCCGCTGTCTTTGCCTGCGGTGAACTGCGCGGCGGACGCCCGCGCCATCGTTGACAAGATACTCTGCGCAATGCCGGCGACGGCGCTGCTGGGTGCGGCAATGAGGGTGGCCTCGGCAAGCATCGGCATCACAGCCAGGCCTATTTCAGCAGTTCCGCCTCGACATCCTTGTGCTCTCGCGCGCGCGCCAGTTCCACCGGCAGCAGGCCGGCGCGGTTGCGGATCAGCAGGTTGGCTTTTTTCGCGATGAACAGTTTTACCACCGCGGCATGTCCGCCGTCGGCGGCGCCGTGCAGCGCGGTGTTGCCGCGCGCGTCCTGCACATTGAGATCGACACCCTTGTCGAGCAGCAGCTTCACCACTTCCAGCGTGCCGGTGGCGGCGGCCCAGTAGAGCGCGCGTTCGCCGTCGCGGTTGGCGAGTTCGGGGTTGGCGCCCTTGGCGAGCAGCAGCGCAGTGACCGCCGCACTGCCTTGCATGCCGGCGGCGTGCAAGGCAGTTTCGCCGTTGGCGGTGCGGCCATTGGCATCGCCACCGGCGTCAATGACGGCGCGCACCAGTTCGGCGTTGCCCCGTTCGGCCGCGACATAGAGCAGTGGCTCGCCGTCGGCGTTGCGCGCATTGGCGAGGCGCTTGTCCTTCAGCAGCCGGCCGACGGCGTCGCCGTCTTCCTTCGCCATCGCCGCAAACAATTCCTGTGTGCCCGCTGGCGTCGTGCCCGCCGGCGCCGCCGGCGGCACCTGGGCGTGCGCCGGCACCGGCGCGACAAAGAACGCCGGCAGCAGTGCCATGAGCAGCGCCACAGCGCGGCCGGCGACGCGCGCGCTCATGCCCTCACCAGGAGGTAGCGAGCGTACTGCGCGAGCAGCAGGCCGACCATCACCCACATGAATTTCCGCAGCCAGTTCATGTAGGTCGCCGCTTCGACGCGGCTGCGCACGCGCATGCCGATCAGCCACATCGCCACCGCCAGCACCATCAGCGGAAGCGTCGATACCCAGTAGGCGAGGCCGATGCCGCCGGAAACCGACCACGCGATCAGTTGCGTGATCTTGCCGCCGACAAAGCTGAAATTGAGCAGCTGCACCAGCCGCGTCGGCGGCGCGGTCATTGCCAGGAAGTAAATCAGCAGCACCGGTCCGGACATATTGGCCGTCGCCTCGAACAGGCCGGCGACAAAGGCGGCCACGACGCCCCAGATGCGCGGATGGTTCCGCACCACCTGGAAGTTGAGCATCTTGAGTCGATCCACGTTGAGGTAGACGAGCAGCATCACCGCCAGCACCAGCACCAGCGGCGCCGGATCCATGCCGATCAGGATCAGCGTGCCGAAATAGGTGGCGCCCATCAGCACGATGGGCATGAACCAGAAACGCGCGATGCTGTCGCGCAGCCCGCCGCCGCTCAGCGTCGAGGTCAGGGTAAGCACAATGGTCGAGGTCAGCGTGACCAGGATGGCAGTCTTGAGGTCGAGTACCAGCGTCAGCAGCGGCGTGGCGAGAATCGGAAAACCGAAACCGATCGCGCCGTGCGCAAAGCCCGCAGCCAGCACCACAGCGCCGACCCAGGCGATGCCCCACCAGGGCAGCGCGAGCACGCTATCCATGAACGTTCTGCTTCAAGGCCTCCTGCAACACCTCGGCAATGTGCAATGGCCGCCGCCCGGCTTTCAGGACGCCGCCCTGCACGACTTGTTCGCGACAGGAAAAGCCGTTGGCGACGATCAGCGTGTCATCACCCGCCTTGCGTACTTCCCTGAAAATGCCCTGCTCGGCGGCCTTGATCGACAAGTCGTAGTGCGCCGGATTGAAGCCGAAGGAACCGGCCATGCCGCAGCAGCCGGTGTCGGGCGCGAAAACTTCGAGGCCGATTTTTTTCAGCAGGCTGGTTTCAGCGTTCATGCCCATTACCGCCTTCTGGTGGCAGTGGCCGTGTACCAGTGCCCTGCCCTGCATTTTTGGCGGCACATAGCCCGTCTTGTCGAGATACTCGGCAAGCATGAAGGTATTGGCGGCAAGCTTTTGCGCGCGCGTGTCATCGGGAAAGAGCTTCAGTAACTCGTCGCGAAACACCGCAATGCACGAAGGTTCAAGACCGATCAAGGGCACACCGGCTTCGATTTGCGGTGCAAGCGCCTCCAGGATTTGCGCCAGCTGCGCGCGTGCCTTGTCGAGAAAACCGAAGTCGTAGAGCGGACGACCGCAGCACAGGCCGGCCTGCGGCAGCGTCACCGTGCACCCTGCGGCCTCCAGCACGTCGAGCGCGGCCATGCCGATTTCCGGGTGCATGGTGTTGGTGAAGGTGTCGGGCCATAACATGACTGACTTCGGTGATTGCCCTTCGACAGGCTCAGGGCGAACGGAACCTGGTGGCCGTTCACCCTGCGCCTGAGCCCGGTCGGGGTATCGCAGGGCAAATATCCTGCGAAAATTTTCGCCGGCAAACTTCGGCAGGCTGCGCGCCTGCGCGACACCGGCGACGCGCTTTGAGATGGCCGCGAGCCCCGGCGTCTGCGTTAGAAAATTCGTCAGCCCCGGCAGCGCACTGGCGAGCGGCGCCCACTGGCCGATCAGACCCATGAAATAAGCCTGGCGCGGCCGTGCTTTTGTCTCGTGGTAATGCGACAGGAACTCCGCCTTGTACGAGGCCATGTCGGTATGCGTCGGGCAGTCGCTCTTGCAGCCCTTGCACGCGAGGCAGAGGTCCAGCGCCTCGCGTACCTCGTCGCTTTGCCATTGGTCGGTGATGACTTCGCCGCGCAGCATTTCGGCCAAGAGGCGCGAACGGCCGCGCGTCGAGTAGCGCTCTTCGCCGGTGACGCGGTAACTCGGGCACATGGTGCCGCCCTCGGCGGCGCGGCACTTGCCCATACCGATACAGCGCTCGACCGCGCGGGTGAAGCCGTTGCCTTCGCGCGACAGGAAGCTCATGCGCGTCGTCAGCGTCATCGGCTTGTAGTCCGGGCCCTGGCGCAGGTTCTCATCGACACGCTGGACTTTTCCACCAACGGGATCGACCACCTTGCCCGGATTCATTTTCCCCTGCGGGTCCCAGATCGCCTTGAACTCGCGCAGCGCCTGCATCAGCTCGGGGCCGTACATCACCGGCAGGAACTCGGCCTTGGCCTGGCCGTCGCCATGCTCGCCCGACAGCGAGCCGCCATACTTGACCACCAGCTCGGCCGCCGCCTGCAAAAAGCCGCGCCATATTTTTATGCCGTCGAGGCTGCGCAAATCAAAATTGATACGCGCATGGATGCAGCCGTCGCCGAAGTGCCCGTAAAGCGATGTCGTATAGCCGGTGCGATCGACCAGCGCCTGGAATTCGCGCAGGTAATCGCCAAGACGCAACGGATCGACCGCGGCATCTTCCCAGCCGCACACCGGGTCGGGTGCATCACCGTCGATGGCCAGCGCCGTCGCCGAGGCGCCGGTCTCGCGTATGGTCCAGATGCGCGTCTGCATCACCTTGTCGGCGATCAGCCAGCTCGATACGTCCGCGCTGTCCTTGTAATGGTCCGCCAGCGCCTGCGCCTGGCGCGTTGCGTCTTCCGGCGAATCGCCGCCGAACTCGACCATGATCCAGGCATCGCCTTTGGGCAGCATGGCAATGTCCTCGAGTTTGAGGCCGCGGCGCCTGAGGCCGCCGATGACGCCAAGATCGAGGCCTTCGGTGGCAATGGGTCCGAAAGGCAGGATCTCGGGCACGGCGTCGCCGGCGAGATAAATGTCCTGATAACCCAGTACCAGGATGACGCGGTGCTGCGGACTTTTCACCAGCCGCGTCTTTGCCTGCAAGGTGAAGGCGCAGGTGCCCTCGGTACCGACCAGCGCACGCGCGATGTTGAAGCCATTTTCCGGCAGTAACTGGTCGAGACCGTAACCGGAGACGCGGCGTTTTATTTTCGGGAAACGCGCGCGGATCAGCTCGCCGTACTCGTCGGCAAGCACCTTGAGCCTGGCGTAAATCTCCGCCTGCCTGCCGCCGGCGGTAATGATGCGCGCGAACTCGGCGTCGTTCGTCGGACCGACCCAGAAGCGCGCGCCATCGTAAGTCAGTACCTCCAGCGCCTCGATGTTCTCGGCGGTCTTGCCGGCCATGACCGAATGCGCGCCGCAGGAATTGTTGCCTATCATGCCGCCGAGGGTGCAGCGGCTGTGCGTCGCCGGGTCGGGGCCGAAAGTGAGTTGGTGCTCCTCGGCGGCATCGCGCAGCGCGTCGCACACCGTGCCCGGCTCGACCAGCGCGGTGCGCGCCAGCGGATCAACGAGCAACACGTGATTGAGGTACTTGGAGCAGTCGATGATGACCGCAATGTTGACGCTCTGGCCGTTTTGCGAAGTGCCGCCGCCGCGCGCGAGTATCGGCACCTGATGCTTGCGGCACACCGCCATCGCCGCCTCGATGTCGGCGACCGAGCGCGGCAGGACAACACCGATGGGCACCTGGCGATAATTGGAAGCGTCAGCCGAGTACACCGCGCGCATGGCGCGATCAAAGCGCACCTCGCCCTGGATGGCCCGCCGCAATTCGGCGGCAAGGGTTTCATGGGACACCATGGGATGTTCGAGGACGGCGGACACGGCGCGGTACGGGTAGCGAAGCAGGGCCAAGTGTATCAAATCGCCTGCTGCTAATATCCTGCCATTACCTGCGCTGTCATTCCGAGGCCAAAGGCCGGGGAATCTGCTTTTTCTTTTTTAAAGCAGATTCCTCGCGAAGTTTATCCCCGGAGCGGACTGCGGAATGACAAGGTGTGAAGCTGAAGGGGGAGAAAACCATGTCCTGTTGCCATAACTATTACGTCACCACCGAAGGCCGCGAAAGCGTCTTTTCGGTTGACATCTCCAGCATCAGCTTCGGTCACGGCGTGTTGCAGGAAGCCGGCGAACACGCCAGGGCCCTGGGCATGCACCGCATCGCCCTCTTCACCGACAAGACGATCGGCAGCCTGCCTTGTGTCACGCAAGTGCGCGACGCGCTCAGGGCCGCCGGCATGGACGTCGTCATTTACGACGAGGTCAAGGTCGAACCAACCGACCACAGTTTCATCGCTGCGGCGAAATTCGCGTCCGGGGGCAAGTTCGACGGCTATGTGTCGGTCGGCGGCGGTTCGGTCATTGATACCTGCAAGGCGGCCAATCTGTACGCGACTTACCCGGCGGACTTTCTCGATTACGTCAACGCCCCCATCGGCGCGGGCAAGCCGGTACCGGGCGCACTCAAGCCGCACATCGCCTGCCCCACCACCTGCGGCACCGGCTCGGAGTGCACCGGCATCACCATTTTCGACCTGCTGTCGATGCAGGTGAAAACCGGCATCGCCTCCAAACGCCTGAAACCCTCGCTCGCGCTGATCGACCCCGCCACCACCTACTCGCTGCCGAAGAACGTCGTCGCCGCCAGCGGCTTTGACGTGTTGTCACACGCGCTCGAGTCCTATACCGCCAGGCCTTACACCCGGCGCGCGGCGCCGGGCAAGCCTGCGCTGCGGCCGATGAGCCAGGGTGCCAACCCGTGGAGCGACCTTGGCTGCGAGGCGGCGCTCAAGTTGCTGGGTCAATACCTCGAGCGCGCCGTCAATGATGCCTCCGACCGCGAAGCGCGCGACCAGATGATGTACGCCGCCACCCTCGCCGGCATCGCCTTCGGCAACTCCGGCGTGCACGTGCCGCACGGCATGGCCTACTCGGTGGCTGGGCTGGTGAAGGATTTCAAGCCCGAAGGCTATCCGCAACACGAGCCCATGGTGCCGCACGGCATGAGCGTCATCGTCAACGCGCCCTCGGTGTTCAGGTTCACCGCCTGCGCCTGCCCCGAGCGCCACATCCACGGCGCCGCCTGCCTTGGCGCCGACGTCAAGGGCGCGAGCAATGACGACGCCGGTGAAATCGTCGCCGGCCAGTTAATAAAAATGATGAAGGCCACCGGCATCCCCAACGGCGTCGGCGGCGTCGGCTACGGCGAGGCCGATGTGCCGGCGCTGAGCAAAGGCGCATGGGCGCAACAGCGGCTGATGACCAATGCCCCGCGCGACATCAGCGAAAGCGACCTCGGCGACCTCTACCGCGGCGCAATGCGTTACTGGTGATGGGTGGAGATCCTTACCAGGCGGACGTTTCCAGCTGCCTGCCCCCATTCGCCACAATCACACCGGATTTGCGCTCTAATACGGGCTTGCCATTGCACCAGCCCGTGAGAATCCCGCCATGACCACCAACCCCATCCTGAAAATCCAGGCCCTCAGCTTTCCCTGGGTCACCAACGACCCGTTTTTGTTTTGCGCCTATCACGACGACGCCTATCCCAAGGCCAACGCGCAAATGGGGCCGGACGCGTCCCTCGCCGGTCGCGACATCGGCCAGGACTTCAGCCGCAAGGACGGCTGGAGCATGTATCACGGCGGCGCCGTGCCGGGCTTTCCATCGCACCCGCACCGCGGCTTTGAAACCGTGACCATTGTGAGGAAGGGCCTCATCGACCATTCCGATTCGCTCGGCGCCTCGGCGCGTTTCGGCCGCGGCGACGTGCAATGGCTGACCGCCGGCGCCGGCGTCGTGCACTCGGAAATGTTTCCGCTGCTCGATGCCGCCGCGCCCAATCCGCTCGAGTTGTTTCAGATCTGGCTCAATCTGCCGGCCGCCTCGAAGATGGTGCCGCCGCATTTCACCATGTTCTGGGCCAAGGACATCCCGGCCAAACTGTTTGCCGACGGCAGCGGCGCCACGACGACGGTCTCGGTCATCGCCGGGCATATGCGCGATGCCGGCGCGCCGTTGCCGCCCCCGCCCGACTCCTGGGCGGCCAATGCCGCCGCCGACGTGGCGATCTGGACGATTCGCATGGCGCCGGGCGCAGCCTGGACATTGCCCGCCGCGACCGGCGCCGGCACGGCGCGCACGCTGTATTTTTTCAAGGGCCGCTCGGTCGGCATCGCCGGGCGCGCGCTTGATGCGCACGCCGTCGTGACGCTCGCCGGTAACAGCGATGTGGAGCTTGTCAACGGCGACGAGACCGCCGAATTCCTGCTGCTGCAGGGCAAACCCATCGCCGAACCGGTGGCGCAATACGGCCCGTTTGTGATGAATACCCAGGCCGAGATCATGCAGACCATGAACGATTACCGCCGCACGCAATTCGGCGGCTGGCCCTGGCCCGATAACGCGCCGGTGCACGGCCGCGCTCCCGTGCGCTTTGCCCGGCACCCGGATGGACGCGAGGAAAAACCCGCCGAGACGGCGTAAGCGCATTGAACGGAGCAATGCAATTACCTGAACGCCCGCCACTCGGGGCGAGGCAGGGGTTTCGCCGGGAACTCTCGGCGCCAGTCGAACGACTTCGGCCTGCAAGGGTTTCCAGCGCATTCGTCATGAAAGAGATGAGCCAATGGCTTCGGACCTGCGTTTCGTCAAATACGTACCCGACCAGATCGGCGCCAGGCCACTCTTGCTGATTGAAGACCAAACGGAAGACAGGCCGCTGAGGACCGAAATCATCCGTATGACAGGCGCGAATTGCCGCTATTGCGCCCGGCGACGCGGCCACACGCAAAGGGCGGATGAAGCAATCCCGTGCTCCGCGTTGGCACAAAAAGCCCGTCCGGCACGGCAAGGCTGGGTGTCTCGGTTCGACCAACGGAGCGCATCCGCCGTCAGGCAGAAGAACCAGCGGCCGGATCAATCGAATGGCGTTCTAGATCTAATTTTCCGCCGGCACGAAAAGCCTGAACACGTTTGCGCGATTTCTTTTTTCGCACTCCCGGCATGCCGAATGGTCATCCAGATGCAGCAGCGCGATCGGCAAACCAGTGAAGGCGGCCGACAGGACGAACCCGGGCCGCTGGTATCGCGCGTTCCCCGGACTGAGCGCGCAGCAGAATCTGCCTTTTGGCTTTTCCGGTCGCAATGAACGCGACATCGCGACTGCTGTCCAGCGCCGGGAAGGTCAGCGTGATGCGAGGCTGCGACTGTGGTCCGGCGACTGCGATTGCCCAACGGACGCCCTCTTCGAGTGACGGTTGTCCAGGAAACAATGAAGCGGTATGACCGTCCTCGCCTATGCCAAGCAGCGTCACGTCGAACAGCGGGTGCCCGGCTGAAAGTGTTTGCGTGCCGTAATATTGCATTAATGTCGCTTCGTATTCCGCCGCTGCTTCCACAGGCGAAAGATTATGGGTCGGGACGGCGTGGATATTTCCGGGTGGAACCCTTGATTGCGACAGGAACGTGTCCATGGCCATACGATAATTGCTCCCGGAATCGCGATGCGGCACAAACCGTTCATCGCCCCAGAACCAGTGCACGCGGTCCCAGGGAAAACGCGACGCGATGGGCGGCCTGGCAAGAAGGCGGTACAGCGGCAGCGGCGTCGATCCGCCGCACAGGCATATGGCGAACTTGTCTCTGCTCGCCTCAGCAAGAACGCATAGCCATTCGGCGACTTCCCGCGCAAGTGCTTCTGCATCCCCGAGAACGTGATTGTGGAACGATGCGGGCGCGTCCCTCATCGATTGACTGCAATTCCATCCGGATCGCGGATCCGGATTCGTCTGGTCGCCCCTGTATCGCCATTGGAGCCGAACCTTGCTGTGCCAGCGGCGAGGGCCCGGGCGACGGCGTTTTGGCCGGCGGCGATCCTCAGTCGGTGGCCGGCCTCAATCCGCCGGGAAGGTGCGCCGATTCCCCTTGAGTCTGTTGAACCAATCGCTGTTGCGACGATGATCAGCTTCATGGACCGAGAATGGTCGCATCCTTTGGGCAAACGCTCTGTGCACCTGCGCACATACGGAAATACGGATTGGAACTAGCCTGCTGACTTCGCAGCGGCAACTCCAGGCATTCGATGGCCGGAAGCGGGCGCGACGTTTGTTCACCAGACAATTTCCGGAAGGTCGAAGATGCAACTGGGCATGATCGGATTGGGTCGCATGGGCAGCGACATGACGCGGCGCCTGATGCAAAAAGGCCACGAGTGCATCGTGCGCGACACTCACCAGGAGACCGTCAGGATCCTTGAGGGGCAAGGTGCTATCGGCGCCGATTCGCTTGAAGCGTTAGTCGGAAAGCTGACCAGGCCGCGTATCGTCTGGATGATGCTGCCGGCCGCCTTGGTGGATGTGGAACTGGTGAAGCTGGCCCCGTTGCTCGAATCTGGCGACATCGTCATTGACGGCGGCAACTCCTATTACCGCGACGACATCCGGCGCGGCACCGAGCTGAATGCGCGACAAATTCACTATGTGGACGTCGGGACCAGCGGTGGTATCGCCGGGCTCGATCGGGGTTATTGCCTGATGATCGGTGGCGAGGCCCAAATCGTCAGGTATCTTGCCCCCATCTTTGCCGCCCTGGCGCCCGGCGCTGACGCGGCACCGCGCACACCGGGCCGGCAGACGCGCGAGGGCACGGCCGAACTTGGTTTCCTGCATTGCGGCCCGCAAGGAGCCGGGCACTTCGTCAAGATGGTCCACAACGGCATCGAGTATGGCGTGATGGCCGCGTATGCCGAGGGGCTCAATATCCTGCGCAATGCCGACGTCGGCAAACGCACGCAAGCACGCGACGCCGAGACCACGCCGCTGCGAAATCCCGAGTTCTACCAGTACGACATGGATCTGCCGGAGATCACCGAACTCTGGCGCCGGGGCAGCGTCATCGGCTCGTGGTTGCTTGATCTGGCAGCCGGTGCGCTGTTGGAGGATCCGCAGCTCAAAGCCTACGACGGGCGCGTTTCCGATTCGGGTGAAGGCCGCTGGACCATTCAGGCGGCGATCGACGAGGGTGTGCCGGTACACGTTCTGAGCGCGGCGCTGTATGAGCGTTTTACGTCTCGTGGCGAAGCCGGTTTCGGGAACAAGGTGCTATCGGCGATGCGGCACCGATTTGGCGGTCACGCCGAAAAGCCCGGGGGCAATTCGAATTGAGCACGCCGGCCGGAGCAGGACCCGTGGATGCCGCGCCGCACTCCGACGCGCTGGTCATCTTCGGCTTCACCGGGGACCTTGTTGCCAAGAAGGTTCTGCCTGCACTCTACGCGATGGTAAAAAAGGGCAGGTTGAGCGTTCCAGTCATCGGCGTCGCGTCGTCAAAGTGGCGCACTGACCAGCTATACCTGCACGTTCGCGAAAGTATCGAACGAGGAGGCGGTATCGACGACAAGACGGCCTTTGATCGTCTGGTATCGCTACTGCGCTATGTCAACGGCGACTACGAGGACCCTGCGACTTTCAGGGCGCTGAAGGCGGTCCTCGGCACCACGCAGCGGCCCGCGCACTATCTGGCGATCCCGCCATCATTGTTCGCGACGGTGATCAGCAGCCTCGGCACTGCCGGACTGGCTGCGAATGCACGCGTAATCGTTGAAAAGCCGTTCGGCCGCGACCTCGCCTCGGCATTCGAGCTCGGCGCCATCGCCGCCGCGGTATTTCCGGAGTCGTCGATCTTCCGCATCGACCACTACCTGGGGAAGGAGGCGATCATGAACATCCTTTATTTTCGTTTCGCGAATTCGTTTCTCGAGCCGATCTGGAATCGCAGCTACGTCGCCAGTGTTCAGGTGACGCTGGCTGAAAATTTCGGCATCGGCGGGCGCGGCAGGTTTTACGAATCCGCCGGTTGCCTTCGCGATGTGATTCAGAATCACCTGTTTCAGATTGTCGCCCTGCTCGCAATGGAGCCTCCGGTTTACCAGAGTTACGCGGCAGTGCACAGCGCGAAAGCGGATGTTTTTCACGCAATGCGTCCGCTGATATCCGAGGACATGGTGCGGGGGCAGTACTCCGGCTATCGAAACGAAAAGGGTGTCGCGGCCGGCTCCGATGTCGAAACTTTCTGCGCATTGCGCCTGTTCATCGACTCCTGGCGCTGGGCCGGCGTGCCGTGGTACTTGCGATCGGGGAAATTGCTGCCTCAAACGGCGGTCGAAGTGCGGCTGCAATTTCACCCTCCGCCGCAGAAGTTGTTCGATGATTCAGGCCCTGCGGGCGGCCCCGCCAACTACGTGCGGTTCAGATTGCAACCGACGTCGGCCATCGCCCTCGCGGCTCGTGTCAAGCGCCCGGGAAAGGAATTCGTCGGCGAGCAGCGGGAGCTCTACCTATGCGAAGACGCGCCCAACGGGGAATCAACCTACGAGCGGCTGCTCGGCGATGCGATGGCGGGAGACGGCGCGCTTTTCACCACCCGGGATGCGGTCGAAGCCGCCTGGGCGGTCGTCGATCCGGTTCTCGGCGATCGTCCCCCCGCTTTACCGTACCAGCCGGGCACCTGGGGTCCGGAAGCCGCCAATGCCTTGATCGCCAGTGACGGCGGCTGGCATAACCCGGAAAGCGACAAATTGTGCGGCCCTTGAAGAGCAGCGATGAAGTGTACCGCCTCTGCAAGGACAGAATCACCGCCGATCCGAAGCAAGTTCTCCAGCGCGGAACCGGTGTCGTCAGTTCCAAGCGTTCAGGGTGCGTATGGCAACGCACAGGCGGACCGGTACTACACCCGCATCCAGCAACCGGGGGCGCGTGATTGCCCTTGGGCCCGGCGATTCACCTCAGGATTGCCGAGGCGAGCTTCGGGTGCTCGTCGGTCAAAAAAGGAGCTTCGATTTGAACAAGCTGAAAGCGGCTGCGCATCGCCCGGTTTGCTTCAATACTTGCGATCGCACCAATCAACGACGAGTCGCTTGACTATTCAGCCCCGAAAAACCAAAAGAAGAAGATGCTCAGAGCGATGACAGACAGCATCGGAAAGAAGAGGTTCACGATCCTTGGCGTGATCACGGGCGTCGTAGTATCCATCGACATGGGCGCCATTTCAGACGCCATGTGAGGCGTTTGCGCGGCATGGCTCTCGCTCTTTCTTCGGAAGTCGTAGAACATCGAGAGAACGGTCATCCCGATGACAACGAGGCTGAAGAATTCGAGGGGAATGGCCCTTAGCCAGATCGAGTAGGCGGTGCCCTGATCGCTGGCCCCGGCGTTCTTCAAGCCGAGTGTGATGATCGCCAGGTTGAACCCGACGAACGTGGTCGCAATCGGGATGAGTTGGACGACAGGGCTTGCGGTGTTGTTTAGCATGAAGGCAAGTCGCTCGCTCGCGATCTTGTGTTTTTCCGCGATTGGTCGGACGATTGAACCGGCACCGACGACGCGAAATCCGCAGTCGATGAAGGTCACGGGAATCAGGGCCCACAAGACAGAGAACACGCCCTTTTTTCTCGCAACATGCTTTTCTGCCAATGCGGAAAAGGCCTCGATGCCGCCCGATTTCTTGATGATGCCGATCAAACCGCTGAACAGATAGAGGAACAGCAGAACCTGAAGGCTGTTCTTATCCGTAGCGTGCTGACAATCCGGTCCACAGCAGTCTCAAAACCGCCGGTGATCCGCCAGTCGAGCAGATAGCCTCCCAACAGCAAGCCGACAAGGAGCGATGGAATGGTTCTCCTGGACCAGATTGCGACGGCGATCGTGAGAAGCGGGGGCAGGATCGAGAGCCAGGTCATGCTGGTCATTGGTTGGCGCCACTGACCTCGATTAACGTCGTGTAAAGGGGCGCCAGAACGGCGCCGGGAATGCCGAGTGCGAGTAATGCTTCTTTTAACGCCATCGTTTGATTGCGCGGGCCTTCCCGCCGAGGAAGCAGAGTGCCTGTGCCAGATACCGCAAGAAAAATAATCGCACCGGCGGTGTGAACATCTGCAATGAATGCAGGCATGGCTGCTCCTGGCATAAATTGTGCCGCCTGACGAAAACAGTCAGGCGTTCCGACCCAGTCCGGTCCGCTTGAACGAGTGGTCAGCCCGTGCAAATCCAGCCGGGTTACGAAATGCCGATTTGACCCACCGATGCCGGACGCCAATATCTACGAAGCAATAAGACATGTTAAACATGCTGATGCCACAGGTTATCCGGAAAAGTATTTTCTGACCTTTGCCGCGACCTGTGGGTCGGTCATGTTGTCGACTGTTTCAACGCCGGAGACACGGTCACCGAGGTTCTTTTCATCAAGACGTTTCTTCAGCTCACCTTTTGCCTCTCCGGGCCCGAAGATCAGGATGGACTCCGCATCGCTGACGCCGGCAATGACCTCATCATAGAATCTGTTGAGTTCCGCGGTAAACGTCCTCAGTCGGCTATCATCGGATGGAACATCTTGCGGATCAAAGTTTCCCTGAAGCGGTGTGCTACCGGTTCGCCGGAGTTGTTTTTCGGCGTTGGACATTATCTGTCTGGTCTCTTCACCCGTAGCCGTGATCATCACAACAACAGCCTGCCGGTGATCAATCCATAAACCCGCTTTTGTTTTCATTGGTTTCTCCTTCGTTTATAGGTAATGCAAGGGCTTCGACTATCCCGGCGCTTGGTGGGTCTGAAAACCAGGACGGGGATGATCCACGAAGTCGACCCTAAGCGGTCGTTCGCGCCACGATGGCCGGCCTCGCTCAACGGTAAATATGCCTCCGGAACCAGTCCGGCGATCCAGCCCAAGGTCCCGCCTTGCGGCACAGAATCTGCCAGAGAGATGTGTGGTCGTGCTCGAAAGCACAGGCGCGGAAAGCAGGATTTACGCGCCAGACACGAAATAATGCCGTCGCGCCGGATAGATACGCGCTCGGACAACCCCGCTCCTGGATCCGGTTCTCCCATTTCGTCGGTGCCATGTCAGGGATCATCCTCGTCACCTTTTGCTGACGATCAACGATCCGGGGCTGTTTATCTGTACGCCTTCGCACATAGAGGCGATGCCCGGACGGTGCTCATTGCGGGCGCGACAGGAGCGGGAGGCCGACGAACAACCGGAGGGGGAGAATCGCCGCTCAATCATCACTTCGCGCACCCCGCTTGTGTGCGATGTCGAACGGAACGGGACATGCGCTCGGCGTATAAAAAGGCTCGAGGTGGGTCCGCACCCTTTTGAAATTCCCGAACCGAAGGAGAAAAGCAGATGTTGCGCAGCATGAAGGATCTGCAGGACTACGCTATCAGTGCGACCGACGGCATCATTGGTCAGGTGAAGGACTTCTATTTTGATGACAAAGCGTGGGTCATCCGCTATCTCGTCGTAGACACCGGAACCTGGCTTTCAAGTAGAAAGGTGTTGATATCGCCGGTTGCAATCGGGGAGCCGAACTGGGCGGAACGGATACTGCCTGTCTCGAGCACAAAAGAGCAGGTGAAAAACAGCCCTCCCATCGACACCGACAAGCCCGTCTCGCGCCAGCACGAAATTCGCTACATGGGGTATTACGGCTATCCCTACTATTGGGGCGGTGCGGGGCTCTGGGGCGGCGGCGCGTACCCGGGCACGATGCTTCCCGGCTACAGCGGCTTCGGTTCGAGTCCGTTTATCGCAGACCCGAAAGCGCAGGAGGCCTATGCGCGCGAAGAAGCTGCGCGGCACCAGGACGACGACCCCCATCTGCGCAGCTGCGAAGCCGTGATCGACTATCACATCGAGGCGACGGATGGCGACATCGGACACATTCAGGGGCTGCTCGTCGACGAGGAAACGTGGGCTATTCGATACATTGTCGTGGACACGGGCAATTGGTTGCTCGGTCACCAGGTGCTGATTACGCCGCAGTCGATTCAGGACGTGCGCTGGTCCGATTCCACGGTCTCGGTCAAGCTGACCCGGCAGACGGTGAAAGACGCTCCCGCGTATGACTCGGCAGCGCAACTGGATCGCCAACAGGAAACGGGTATCCACGAACACTATGGCCTTACAGGCTACTGGGCAGCCGAGGAAAAGCGCAAATCCATCACCAGGCCCACGCAATCAAGGGAGATCACGGGATAAAAACCCAACCCTTGCCATTTCGGTCATTTCGAATTTTTTCTTCGGCTTTGCGACCCCCATTGCTCGCGGCGGATGCGCCCAAGCCCGCGCAGAATTGCCCAAGCGATTTACGCGCCTTCGATCACCAGGTGCAAAAGGACGGCTGCTGGTTGCACGGATCCGGCTTTGGATATGACTACCCGATGTACGGTTACCGTTACAGCTACGGCGCCGGCACCAACCTGGTGGTGCTTGACGCCACCAAGAGCAGCATGGGCGCCGTCCCGGTGGTGAGGGAAGACCAGCTTCCCCCGCATGGCGACTTGGCCCGGCAGGCGCGGACAGGGGATGAATACGGGAAGGCGCATCTATCGAAGTAAATTCGAATTACGCTGTATCGCAGCCGCGATATCGCGTCATGCAATTCGCGTCCGCAACCGCCGTCCGTCGAGCGTCTGCGGCGCAGGGTATGGCGCAGAAGCAACGCTGCGGCGGCTTGACGGCGAGCCCCGCCGCATCGGTCCGGGAGGCACGCCACGAAATCAATTCACATCCTCACTTCCCAAGGCCACGCAATCTATCGGATGCCGAAACCGTTCAACGTGACATAAGGATGCATTCCGATCAATCCATTCTAAGGAGACATGATGACAAAACTGATTGTATGGGTGTTCAATTCGCGCCCTGACGCAAACCTGGCGCGCGATCGATTGATGCAGCGTGGCTTCGAAGACGTACAACTTCGCATGGAGGGCGGCGCAAAAGCCGCCACCACCGCTCAAAGCAAGACCCCCACGGAGTCCGCTGCCGGGTACAAGGAGGACCACGGCGTGGCGGGTGTGATTGAGCGCATGTTCAGTGGCCTCTTGCTCGAAACCGGTGAAGTCGCACGCTACGCCAAAGCAATGAATGAGGGCAAGTGCGTGGTCGCACTGCATGTGGCTGACGATGCGGCGGTCTCACGAGCGGTGGCCGTTTTGGACGAGGTCGGCGGAAAGACCGCACCGCCAACCATCTCCCGCGATAGTGAGCCTTCGACCGTAAGGTCTGGTGCGGGCAGCAGCAAACTGGATTACGAGGCTCTGCCTGAGTTTGACAGTAACGCAATCGGGCCTGGCCCACGCATCTATGCACTCCCGGACAGCCCCACGGGATGGGGCGAAGCTACGCATGGCGGGAAAAGTTCAATCGGCGGCATCATGAACGACCCGGGCCGTCCCGGGGGACTCATGGGTGACGCCGGAGGACTTGGCACCGATGGCGATCGCAGCATGTTGGGCAAAGGAACAATTTCGCCCGGAAGGGGCAATCAGGGCTAGGGAATCTGGGCGTGGACTGCATCAAGGACAAGGTCGTTGACAACGCGCCTACCCGGAGCGCGGGATACTGTGACGCCATCTCGATGAAACCGCGTATCACCTGCGTTACCCTTTGTGTCGATCATTTCAAATCCGCGCGCCCGGCGCCAGCCATGCATTGGTCAATCACATGAAATCCGTCATGCTGCCCTCGGGCGAGCGCGTTCCCGCCTTCGGCCAGGGCACCTGGAACATCGGCGACAGCCGCGCCACGCGCGCCGAGGAGATCGCCACGCTGCGTCTCGGGCTTGACCTCGGCGCGACGCTGATCGACACCGCCGAGATGTACGGCGACGGCCGTTCGGAAGAACTCGTCGGCGAGGCCATTGCCGGGCGGCGTGACGAGGCATTTATCGTCAGCAAGGTCTATCCGCACAATGCCTCGCGCCAGGGTGTGGCGGCGGCCTGCGAGCGCAGCCTCGGGCGCCTCGGCACCGACCGCATCGACTTGTACCTGCTGCACTGGCGCGGCGACGTGCCGCTGGCAGAAACCATGGAAGGATTCATCGCATTGCAGCGCGCCGGCAAGATACGCCACTATGGCGTCAGCAATCTCGATCTTGCCGCCATGCGCGAATTATCGGCTGCGCCCGGCGGCGATGGTGTCGCCACCAATCAGTTGCTGTACAACCTCACGCGCCGCGGCATTGAGTACGACCTTCTGCCCTGGCTGCGCGCGCGGCGCGTGCCGGTGATGGCGTATTCGCCGATCGAGCAGGCGCGCCTGTTGCGTGACAACGGCCTCGTCGCGTTCGCCGCGCGCCACGGTATGAGCCCGGCGCAGGCGGCGCTCGCCTGGCTGCTGGCGCATGAGGAGGTCATCGTCATTCCGAAGACCGGCAGGCGCGTACGGCTGCGGGAAAATCTCGGCGCCCTCGATCACGCATTTGACACGGCGCAACTGGCCGAACTCGATCGCGTTTTTCCGCCACCCAAGGGCCTGCGGCCGCTCGAAATGCTCTGAATCGGGCGAGCGGCGAGCGGTTGCCGCTGACGGCAATAGCCCGGAAAGCGGCCACAGACGCCCCTTTCCAGCCTGCACGCCGTGCCGAAACCCGATCTTGTATTGCCGCGACACACCACCGCTGACAACATTAACGCCATGACTTCGGCGGCGATTCCGGACGCCCGGGACGGCGCAGAGACCTGACGCACAAGTCTGCCGCCGGAAACAGCGCGCAGATAAAAGCCAAACAGTGTGCTTGCAGCCGGTCAAAACCGCGCATACTGGGTCAGGGAGCAATAGGGCAATCGCACCGCGAGGTGCGAGGACCACAGACCCGGTACCCATCGATGAAGCATGAGCGCAAGGAAATGGCCGCGATCCTGCGGGCACTTGGCGTAAGCGCAGCAGATGGTCTGCCGGCCGGTGCAGCCGTCACCGAATATGCCTCCCGCCTGGAAAGCCTGTTGTCGCTGGCGGCCGGCGAACGGCAGCGCCTCGGTGAATTGTTGCGCGCCGCCGAACGCATCAGTGAGCAGCAGCTTGAGGCGGCGCTGGCCGAGCAAAGGCGCAGCGGCGGCATGCTCGGCGATGCGCTGGTGGGCCTTTCGCTGTTAACGGCCCGCGAACGCGATATCGTCCTTGAGTTTCAGCGCCGGCAAGCCGATAAGCGTCCTTCAGAAGGAAAATTCCAGTTGGGCCACATCATGGTCGCCAATGGCGATATAACAGGCAATCAACTTAGCGGCGCGCTGCAAACGCAGGCGGCTTCGGGCGGACGCCTGGGTGACGTGTTGCTATCGGCCGGGCAAGCCACCGCCGGCCAGGTGGCGCATGGCCTGTCGCTGCAACGCAAACTGGTGGTGTCGGCGCTGATTGCGGCGATGGCGCTGGTTGCGCCGCTTGCCTCGATTGTGCCCTCAGCAGAGGCGGGGCAGGCCAGCGTGAACCTGCAGGTCTCGGCCACGGTAATCGCCAATGCCAGGGTGCAATTGCAGTACCAGGCGAAGCAACTGACGATTACGCAGGATGACATCGCCCGCGGTCATGTCGATGTCGCCGCAGCCTCGCGCTTTTCCGTGGTCACCAACAGCCGCGCGGGTTATTTCGCCGAGTTTCATCCGGTCGGCAATGTCTTTGAGTCGGTGCAGATCACCGGCCTCGGCCACCCGGCGCAACTTGGCACCGACGGCGGCACCGTCGTCCTTTTGCGCGGACCGGTCACGCCCAATACGCCGCATGCCCTCAACTACCATTTCACACTGCGCGCGGGACTCTCGCCCGGCAACTATGCCTGGCCGCTGACGCTTGCCGTGCATCCGCTGCCGGGCGGATCGTAGCGCCGGCACTTTGGCTGTGGCTGTGGCTGTGGCTGTGGCCGCGACTGTGGCTGCGGGTCGCACGCGCAGCCCGCACCGGATCAGAACGTCACCGTAACGGTAATGCTGTCGCTGTAAGCGCCCACAGACACATTTTGCCCGGCGGGAATACGTCCGAACACATCGAGCGTGGTATTGACCTTGCCACCGACTCCAACGGCGCTGCTGCCGCCGCTGCCGTCGCCCCAGATGGTCGTCCGCGCGGCATCCGAATACAGGTTGTAGCTCAAGGTATTTGCGCCGTAGCGCATGACGCGCGGCGTGTAACTGCCGCCAAGGCCCGTATCCATGGTCACCGATACGGTTTTTCCGGCGCCGTTGCAGTTGACCTGGACGGTGCCGACACCATTGTCGTCGGGCGCCGCAGCAAACACGTTGTACGCGCCAAAGTTGACGGCCGTCGCGCTGATGGTACATTTTGGCTTGGCATATACGGCTGGCGATGTGCAAAAAAGCATCAGCCCCAGCGCAGCCAGCCCTGCCACATCGCGGGCGAACAAGGCCATTCGCATTCGCATTCGTATGCGTATGCGTATTCGCGTTGCGATCATCGTTTTACTCCGTGACAGATGAATGTCCCCAGATCGGGCAGGGGATTGGCGCTTATGACAAACGCGGCGTCGAATTCGCAGCTCTGGCCGTTCCAGCTTGCGCGCAGGCGGTTTTGCGGCTCGAGGCCGGTGACGTATACCTCGCCTTCGTAGCCGGTGATATTCAAACGGTCCTGCCCGATGATCTCGACCGTGGCGCCGAGCGGCAATGCCCTGCCATCGTCAAGAACGATGGTCAGCGTCGCACCGCGCGAGCGCCGGACCGGAAATTTCACCTCGACGCCACTGCGAAAATAAGGCGCCACTTCGCGCTCGAGCGCGCCGATTTCCGCGTCCATCGGCAGGTCTTCCTGTTGGATGGCGAGCACGTTGCGGTCATAGGCGCGCAGGCGCGGAATCAGCGCATTGCCGGCGGCGTTGGTCTGACCCGCCGGATTATTGTCGGCAAGAATGTGCACGTTCGGATAACCCGGAACACGGACCACGGCAAAGCTCTGGTCGATGCGGCGGCTGAGAAAGGCATCGCCGCCGAGAAAGGCCACACCACCGGAGGCGCTCAGGCGCGTTGCGGTCGCCCCCGGCGTCTGCGCCACACCGATGCCGTAGGTGCCGATATTGTTCTGCAGCGTCGCAGCCGCCTCCTGCGACCGGTCTGAACGCGCCAGCACGCGATAGCCGTAGCCCTCACCGGCCGGCAGGTTGCGTTGCAAAGTGGCGGTGAAGTCGCTGCTGCCGCCGCCGACCGACTGCGCGCTGAGGCTCAGGCTGGTCGCTGCACCAAAGGGGATGGTCAGCGCGGCAAATACGCTGGTGCTCTTGTCGCCCTCCAGGACGCGCACCGCCGACACGCTCAGCGAGGCCCACTTGCCGAGCGACACGTTGTATCCGAGCGTGGCGATACGCACATCGGCTTCGACACGATTACGCTGCACGACATAGGCAACGCCGACCGAACTGCCGGCGCCGGTGGCGTAACTGAGGTTGAAGCTGCTCAGGCGCGACGGCGGCAAATCCCCCGGCAGGCGCCCGACTTGAACAAAGCCGCTGCTGGTGCGCTGGGTGCGCGCCGCGTAACTCCATTTGCGGCCGGGATGATCGATGCCCAGCAGCAGCGTTGCGCCAGAACCCTGCCGGCTCTGGCTGCCGGCGACATGGGCATTGAGCGTGCCGATGCGCGGTAGGAGGTAATCACCACCGGCGCCGGCGGTCGCCTGGCCCGGCATGGCCTCGGCGTGTACCTCGGCGGTGAAGTGCTGGCTCATGCCGCGCCGGTAGGTGGCGCTGCCCATGGCACTACCGTAGTTGAAACTGTCGATACCGAAATTTTCGCGCACCTTGCCCGCTTCAACCGAATAGCTTGTCAGGCCCTCGCGCAACAAGGCCTGGCTGGCATAAAACGGTTGCGTCGTCAGTTGCTCGCGTCCGAACAGGTCGCGCACCACCAGTTGCACTTCGCCCGTGCCTGTTACGACAGGAAGATTCCTGATGGTGAACGGCCCCGGGGGTACCGTCTGGCGCGACACCAGCGCGTTATTGACGAATACATCGACAGTGGAGGGCAGCACCGCCCGGCCGGCCACGCTTTGCAGCGGCGCGGTGACGAATCCGGGCTGGGTGGCGAAATTGCTGCCGTACTGCAGGCCACCAAAGCGCACCGCGCGGCCCCAGGCGCCGGGGCGGTTGATGGCATCGCCGAGGCGAAGGCTGCGCAGCGTCTCCGGATAATCGACGGTCCAGGTGCTGTCAAGCCGCGTCAGCCGCCGCTCGCCGGTGTTGCCATTGTCGCCGGCGTTGCCAGCGTTGCCAGTGTTGACAATGTTGACAGTGTCGTTGGCGAAAAGGCTGGTGGTGCCGACGCCGGCATGATTGAAGTAACCGAACTCGAATTGTCCCGAACGCTGCGTACCCGTTGGATCGCGTGCAGCAAACAAGTCGTAGTTGATGAATCCGCCGGGGCCGGAGCGCAGCGGCGCCAGTCTCGCCGTGCCGGCGGCAACACGTGCGGTTTCGGTAAAGGCCAGAGCACTGGCGGTGATGGTCAGTGTGCGCTTGGGCGCGTTAAAGACCGCCGCCACGCCGGCGATGGCTGCGAGTGGGTAATACTTTTCGCCGTCGTGATCGACTGCGACGCCGGGCTCAGGCAGGCGCAAGCGCCAGCGCAGCAAGTCAGCGCCCGCTACGTAGATGACCCCGTCGCGCTCCAGCACCACTGTCGTCTCGTTCAAGAGCTGCGCGTTGATATCGACCAGCAGCAGCGATTCCTGAAATCCGGTTGCGGCGGGGTCCGCTTTCTGCCCAAATCCGGGCGCAATGGCCGGATCCGTTGCCGCAGCCGGTGGTGATCCGACCGCCCGCCCGGAACCGGGGGGCGTGTCAGCATCTCCCGCGGCCATGGCCGTGGCCGTGGCCGTGACCATGACGCAGGGGAGCATGCAAGCCTGGATCAGCAGTCCCGCTACGCGTTTACGGGTTTCCCGTGAGAAGTACCACATCGACTTCGCCCGCGTCAGTGTAGGCCTTCAGACGCAAACGCCCGTCAACGGTCTTGACGGCGGAATTCTCCTTCAGCAGCCAGTCACGCGTCTGGCCGGCGAGCACATAGCTCGATCCGGATTGCCCGGCCACCGGCTTGTCTGCACCGAGCGCCGAAAACTCGAAGTCGGAAATCTGCACATGCGCGTTGCCCTGGTTGTGCATGGTCACTTTCAGGGTGTTCTCCGGCATTCGTACCGCGCTCCAGACCATTTTGGGTGCAGCCTTGCCCTGTTGCGGCTTGACAAACACCGGCAGGCCGATGCGCAACGCCACCTGCACGCCCTGCACGCCCGGGGCGGGCGGCACCGGCAACTGCTGCAGGAAAATACGGTAGGCCAGTTCGCTTTTCGAATCGGCTGCACGGCGCAGGGCGACGCGGATGATTTGCTCGCTGTTGGGCGCAATGGTGACGATAGGTGGCGACACCAGCAATTCCTTGGTCGGGGTATACACGTCCTTGCCGTCAACCTGCGACCAAGTGACGGCCTGGGTCTGGATTGCCGTGGGTTGACCGGAGGAATTGGTGATCTTGATAGCGACGGTACGCTGCCTGGGAGACAGCTCGAGCAGCACCGGGTCCACACCCAGATCGCCTGCCGTGGCCGGTAACTGCGTAAGCAGTCCGGCTGCGGCCAGCGCAACGCACAAGGCAGAGCCGAGGCGGCGCTGCCACTGGGCCGCCGGGCGGGCCCCGGTTGACGCGGATGTGCCGGTTTTTTTCATTGCAGTTTCCTCTTTTGATCCAGAAATTCGATCTAGAAATTGATGGTGGCGGTGATGGTGTCGGTGTAGGTCGCGCCGGCTGCGGCGTCCTGCCCGCCGGGGATAGACCCGCAGATGTTGTAGGAGCGCGGCGCCTTGCTCGGCGGCGAGGTCAGTGTCAGCACGCCCGCCCCGGTGGTATTCCATGCCGTAGTTGCCGGAAAAGTGCAGGTGGCGCCGGCGGCGTTGGTGGACGGTTGCCCGACGTCATAGGCGAGCGTGTCCGTGCCGCTCTTCAACTGGCGCGTCGTGAGAAAATTCAGCCCCGGCCCCATGCCGATGGTGAGTGTGCCGGCGCTGTTCTTGGCGCAGGTGACGATGACGCTGCCGACGGTGGTCAAGGGCGCCGTCGCATTGGCGCCGATCGGGTCGTAGGCGCCGAAGGCGAGGGGCGTCGCGCCGACGCTGATGGTGCAACCGGCTGATACCGAGGCGGTTACCGGGATCGTGGTCGTTGCCGTGGCTGCCAGCGCCGACTGGGATGCCAGCGCAAAAGCCGCAGCGAGAGACAGCGTAAAGACTTTTTTCTTGAACATTATTGACGTCCTGGTGAGGTAAGCATCGGGCCAGGGCCGCGCTTTATTCCGTCAAGCACAACGGGCGCGCGTGCCTGAGAAGGATGCGGAAAGTATGACGAGCGACCTGAACGGGGTCTGTGCGGAGGCGAACATAAGGGCGCAGGCATCAGAAGTCGGAGGCGAGCCGGCGCTACCATCTGGATCTAGAAATTGATGGTGGCGGTGATGGTGTCGGTGTAGGTCGCGCCGGCTGCGGCGTCCTGCCCGCCGGGGATAGACCCGCAGATGTTGTAGGAGCGCGGCGCCTTGCTCGGCGGCGAGGTCAGTGTCAGCACGCCCGCCCCGGTGGTATTCCATGCCGTAGTTGCCGGAAAAGTGCAGGTGGCGCCGGCGGCGTTGGTGGACGGTTGCCCGACGTCATAGGCGAGCGTGTCCGTGCCGCTCTTCAACTGGCGCGTCGTGAGAAAATTCAGCCCCGGCCCCATGCCGATGGTGAGTGTGCCGGCGCTGTTCTTGGCGCAGGTGACGATGACGCTGCCGACGGTGGTCAAGGGCGCCGTCGCATTGGCGCCGATCGGGTCGTAGGCGCCGAAGGCGAGGGGCGTCGCGCCGACGCTGATGGTGCAACCGGCTGATACCGAGGCGGTTACCGGGATCGTGGTCGTTGCCGTGGCTGCCAGCGCCGACTGGGATGCCAGCGCAAAAGCCGCAGCGAGAGACAGCGTAAAGACTTTTTTCTTGAACATTATTGACGTCCTGGTGAGGTAAGCATCGGGCCAGGGCCGCGCTTTATTCCGTCAAGCACAACGGGCGCGCGTGCCTGCGGTGAACGGGGCCAGCCTAAGGAACGGATTGGAGGCGGTCTGTTCGCAATCGAACATAAGGGCCGGCTCCCGGCATCAAGTGGCCGGCCTTCTTTCGGACTGCAGGCGGGTAAACTGGCGCACGTGACGCACGACATGCTATGCACATGCCGGTGCATTACGCAGTATGCTGACCGAAAGGGTTGCCGGCCACGGTCGCAACGACGAATGAACGACGTGGAGCACGTGCTTGAACAACATTATTTCCGGATTCCTCGAAAAACAAAATACCGAAGGCCAAAAAGTAATCGAGTTCAGGGCGCCGATCGGCTTTGGGTTCATCCCGGTCGCAATCGCCCCCGCGCTGATCATCGCGGCTACCGCATTTTTCACCGGAACCGCCCCGACGCGCGAGAATTGGGAAATCTACGGGGCGGCGGTGATGGCCTTCCTGCTGGGCATTCCGGTGGCCTATCTGCTTGGCTGGCGCGCGCACCTGCGCATCACCTTCGAGCGCACGACCGGCCGCGTGCTCACGTTCGGGGACCGCACGCGACGCGAATGGCCGGCAAGTGACATCGAAAGCGCTTTCCTCGAATCACGAACACTGCCGGGCGGGGGTGAATCCTACCGGCTGGTATTCCGTCTGAAGAACGGCGAAACAGCCAACGTCACCGACGGGTACTACGGTTTTTTCGGCGCGCATGACCGCGAACAGGCGGTAGCGGCAATCAACCGGGAACTGGCTGCTTCGAGAGCATGAAGGCCTGAGCGGTTGGCGCACCGGGCCGCTTCGTCGCTGTTGTTCCGGTTACTGCATTGCCGCTCGCGCAACACCTCGCGGTTTTTTGCGGCTTGGCCTGCGCGGCGTGCAGGTATAGGGTGAACGAATGATGCTCTGGGGTACTGTGGCGTGAACCTGCCCAGGCTGGCGGCGGGCGATTGTTGGGGCGGCCTTGCGGCGATGCTGGTGGCCCTGCCCTCGGCCATCGCCTTCGGCGTGACGATTTATTCGCCGCTCGGTGCCTCACAGGCCGCGCAGGGCGCGCTGGCCGGGATTCTCGGCGCCACGGCACTCGGGCTGATCGTGCCGGCGCTGGGCGGCACCAACCGGCTGATCACGGCGCCGTGCGCGCCCGCAGCGGCGGTGCTGGCGGCCTTCACGTTTGAGTTCATGCAGGGCGGCGGCGACATGGCAGAGGCGGTGCTGATGCTCTCGCTGACGGGCCTTGCGGCGGGCCTGCTGCAAATCCTTTTCGGCACGGTGCGACTGGGACAACTGATCAAATACATGCCTTACCCGGTGGTCAGCGGCTACCTGTCCGGCGTCGGGCTCTACATCATCGCCGGCCAGGTGCCGAAGTTCCTCGGCGCGCCCAAGGACATGTATTTCTGGGAGTCGCTCTGCGCATCGGGCCTGTGGCAGTGGCGGGGCATGGTCGTCGGCGCCGTGACCATCGCCGTCATGCTCGGCGCGCCCCGCGTCACCAAGCTGGTGCCGGCCGCGATCATCGGACTGCTGGCCGGCGTCGCGGCGTATTTCACGCTCGGACTCGCCGATCCGGCGCTGCTCACGCTCGAGGGCAACGCCCTTGTAGTCGGCCCGCTCGGCACCGGTGGCGGCAGCTTCACCGATGCCCTCGCCGGACGCTGGCATGCCATGGGCGATACCGGCGTGGGCGAATTAAAGTACATCGCGGTTCCGGCGCTGACGCTCGCCGTACTGCTCTCAATCGACACGCTGAAGACTTGTGTCGTGCTCGACGCGCTGACGCGCTCGCGCCACGACTCGAACCGCGAACTGATCGGCCAGGGTCTGGGCAACGTCGCCTCGGCCGTCGTGGGCGGCATCCCCGGTGCCGGCACGATGGGTGCAACGCTGATCAATATTTCCAGCGGCGCGCAAAGCCGTCTCTCCGGCGTCATGGAGGGCGTGCTGTCGCTGGCGGCGCTACTCGTTCTGGGCACGCTGATCTCATGGGTGCCGGTGGCGGCGCTGGCCGCCATCCTCATTGTCATCGGCGTGCGCATGATCGATCGTCACAGCTTTGCCCTGCTGCGGCAGCGTTCGACCATCCTCGACTTCGCCGTCATCGCCGCCGTCATCTTCACGGCGCTGACGGTCAGCCTGATCGCGGCCTCGGGCGTCGGCATCGCGCTCGCCGTCGTGCTGTTCATTCGCGAGCAAATAGGCGGACGCGTCGTGCGGCGCAAGGTCTACGGCAACCAGAGTTTTTCCAAACAGATCCGGCTGCCAGAAGCAATGAAAATCCTCGAGCAGCGCGGCGACCAGGCGGTGACCCTGGAGTTGCAGGGCAGCCTCTTTTTCGGCACCACCAACCAGTTATACACAGCCCTTGAGCCGGAGTTCAAGACGCGCAAGTACATCCTGCTCGACATGCGCCGCGTGCAGACGATAGACGTCACCGCCTCTCACATGCTGGAGCAGATTCGCGACATGATGGCCGAAAAGGGCGGCTTTCTGGTGTTTGCCCACCTGCCGCAGAACCTGCCCTCGGGGCGCGACATGCAACAGTACTTCGACCAGCTCGGCCTCGCGCCTTACAAGGGTGCGGCGAGGATTTTCGACGAGCTCGACGCTGCGCAGGAGTGGGTCGAGAACCGCATACTCAAGGAGGCCGAGATCGGGCGCACCGAGGACAAGATGCTCGAACTGCACGAGTTCGGGCTGTTCAAGGGGCGCAAGGAGGCGACCATGGCGGCGCTCGAACTGCTGCTCGGCAGGCGCTCGTTCAAGCCCGGCGAGAAAATACTCTCCCGCGGGCAGACCGGCGATGAACTGTTCCTGATACGCAAGGGGTCGGTGCGCGTCATGCTGCCGCTCGAGGACGGCAAGTCAATCCATATCAGCAGCATGGGCCGTGGCGACTTTTTCGGCGAGATGGCCTTCCTTGACGGCACCCACCGGTCCGCCGAGACCAGCGCCTTCGACCAGGTCGAACTGTTCGTGCTCTCGCGCAAAACCTTCGATGCCTTCGCCGACGGGCACAAGAAGGTCGGCCTGAGTCTCATGGAAGGCCTCGCCAGCGCACTGGCCGCCCGCCTGCGCCATACCAACGTCGAACTGCAGGCGCTCGAATCCTAGGCGCCCCGGGATCAACGGGCGGCAAGCCACGACCGGCCACGTTTTCACGTTCGGCGACCGCGCCGGGCGCGAATGGCCCCGCGCGGAAATCGAAAACGCATTTCCCGAATGGTGAACGCTGCCCGGCGGCGGCCAACCCGGTCAATCGCGCGCACACGCAGCGTACCCCTGCCCGCGCCCGGGCAATTCAAGTAATCGGCCTTTCGTGCCGATACTGATTTACCACTGGCCAGGCACGCGGCCGGCGCATGCCGGAAAAACCAAACCGCTTTGCCGGCTTCCCTGACGTCCACGCAGTCTAGAATAAAGGAGCTACGAAATGAATCCGGAAACCGTCACGCTGGTGCAGCAATCATGGGCAAAAGTGACGCCCATCGCCCCCAAGGCGGCCGAACTTTTCTACCAGAATCTTTTTGCCGCCGACCCCGAACTCAAGTCCCTGTTCAAAGGCGATATGGAGGCGCAGGGCAAAAAGCTGATGCAAATGATCGGCGCCGCAGTGGGCAAGCTCGATGACCTGGACACGCTGGTGCCGGTTCTACAGGCACTGGGCAAGCGCCATGTCGGTTACGGCGTCAAGGACGCGCACTACCAGACGGTCGGCGGCGCACTGCTCAAAACGCTGGGGCAGGGGCTGGGCGAAGGCTTTACGCCGGCAGTCAAGGACGCCTGGACTGCCGTCTACGGCGTCATGGTCAGCGTCATGGTCGCCCCGGCCGCGAAACTGGCGGCCTGACCGCGCATTCGCTCGCGCGCGTCAATGCCGCGACACTGTCGAAGCCCTGGTGCGGGCCGACGCCAGCGTGAGATCCGCGCCTCGTCCGCGCCTCCCCGCGAGGGGGTTTGGTGAGGCGCGGCGCGGCTAGCGTATAACCGAGTGCGGCGTCGCGCTCATGTTGGTGACGACGATTTTTTCGCGGAACAGCATTTCGCCGTTGCGCGGGCCGATGTCGTTTTTCCAGGTGTCGCTCTCGTACACCGCCTTGTAGATGCGCTCCTTCTCGGCCTCGTTCTCGAAGCGGCGGATCCAGATATAGACGTCCGGGTCGTCGTTGGAAACAAAACTGCCGACCACCACCACGCCCTTGGAAATCTGGAACGGGATGACCGTTTCCTCGGCCCACTTGACCCACTGGTCGCGCACGCCGGGTTTGGTGCGGTATTGCCTTAGTTCGAACAGCATGTCTGTCTCCTTTTACATAACAATTTGTCGTTCCGGGTTGTCGTTCCGAATCTGCGAGGAACCTGCTTCTGATTTGAACTAAAAGCAGATTCCTCGCTGCGCTCGGAATAACAGGTTTTCAGGCCTTAATCCCT
Source organism: uncultured Bordetella sp. (assembly GCA_964385505.1). Classification (GTDB taxonomy): domain Bacteria; phylum Pseudomonadota; class Gammaproteobacteria; order Burkholderiales; family SG8-39; genus CAITSH01. The sequence goes on along the minus strand of CAYLPI010000002.1, from coordinate 5,339 downwards.
GATACCAGGCATGTTGAAGTCAAGCGTCTTGAGGTCGGCGAAGAGGCCGTCCAGTTGCGCCGGCGTGAGTTCGACCAGCGGCGGGCGCACGGTGGCCCAGTCGGCGTCGCTGGAGAATTTCGCGACGATGGCCTTGAGCGCCGGGATCATCGGCACTTTTTGCACCGCCATGCGCGTCGCGGTAATGCCCGCCTGCAGCTTGTCGGCGTCGGCCCCCTGCCAGTTACGCCAGACGTTGTCGATGGGACCCGGATTGACGTTGCCGGTGGCGGTGATGCAGCCGACGCCGCCGTGACGCATGTTATCGAGCAGGAAAGTCTCGCTGCCGGCAAATACATCAAAGCCCGACTTGGCGAACGCGTCGAGCATGGCCTTGGTGTTGCTCCAGTCACCGGATGAATCCTTGACGCCGGCAACGCTTTGCGGATAGGCCTTGAGCAGGCGCTCGATCAGACCGAGCGTGATGGCGACCTGCGACACCGGCGGGATGTGATAAAGATACAACTGCAGGCGGTCGTCGCCGACGCGCTGGATGATTTCGGAATAATTGCGGAACAAGCCTTCGTCGGATACCCCCTTGTAATAGAACGGCGGCAGCATCAGCACCCCGGCGCAACCGAGCTTGACCGCATGCGCCGTCAACACCACCGAATCGGAAAGCGCCGAGCAGCCGGTGCCGGGCATCAGCTTCGATGCGGGCACGCCGGCCTCGATCAGCGCCTCGAGCAGCATTACGCGCTCATCGACCGACAGCGAGTTGGCTTCGCTGTTGGTGCCGAACACGGCGAGACCGGAGCAACCGTGGGCGAGCAGCCATTTGCAATGGCGCACGAAACGCCCGGGGTCGGGCATGTAATCGGGGGTGAACGGGGTAACGACAGGGGAAAGAACGCCTTTGATGCGCTGGGTCATGACGGATGCTCCTTTACTGAATTTTGTAGTGCGGTGCAGGCCGCAGATGACGATTGATCAGCTTTTGCGCTGCAGGAAATCGAAATCGCAGCCGTCCTCGGCCTGCAGCACACTGCGCTGGTACAGCGCCGCATAGCCGCGCGTTGGCTGCGGCTGCACGTTGGTGAGCGCGGCGCGGCGCTTCACCAACTCCGCCTCATCGACCAGCAGGTCGAGGCGGCGGTCTTTCACCGACAACTTGATGCGGTCGCCGCTTTTCACCAGCGCCAGCGGGCCGCCGACCGCTGATTCGGGCGAGATGTGCAACACGACGGTGCCGTAGGCGGTGCCGCTCATGCGCGCATCGGACATGCGCACCATGTCCTTGACGCCGGCGCGGGCGAGTTTTTGCGGAATCGGCAGGTAGCCGGCCTCGGGCATGGCATAGCCGCTTTTCGGGCCGGCATTCTGCAGCACCAGAAAGTCGTCGGCGGTGACATCAAGATCGGCAGAGTCGATGCGCGCGGCAAGGTCGTCGAGCGACTCGAACACCACGGCGCGGCCTTCTTTTTCGAACAGCCTGGGATCGGCGGCCGAGCGTTTGATGATGGCGCCGTTGGGGGCAAGCGAACCGAACAACGCCGCGAGGCCGCCTTCTTTCTGGTACGGGTTATCCAGCGTGCGCACCACGCTGCGGTCGATCCAGATTTCCGGAGCAAGACGCTCACCCATGGTGTCGCCGGTGATGGTCATGCAATCGAGGTGCAGCAGCGGCTTTAGTTCGCGCAGCACCGCGCCGATGCCGCCGGCGGCGTGCAGGTCGGACATGTAATACGGGCCGGTGGGTTTGAGATCGACCAGCACCGGCGTGCTGTCGGACAATGCGTTCAGGTGCTCGAGCGAAACCCGGATGCCGAGGCGACCGGCGATGGCCGTGAGGTGGATCAGGGCATTGGTCGAGCCGCCGATGGCGAGCAATACGCGCAACGCGTTCTCGACCGATTTTTCGGTGATGATTTTGCTCGGACGCAGTTCGGTGCCTATCATCGCCACGGCCTGGCGTCCGCTCGCCTCGGCGGCGCGGATGCGGTCGGAGTGTACGGCCGGGATCGCCGCCGTGCCCGGCAGCGTCATGCCGAGGGCCTCGGCGATGGCGGCCATGGTGCTGGCGGTGCCCATCACGGCGCAGGAGCCGGCGGTGGTGGCGAGGTTGCCCTCAATTTCGCTGATCTCGCCGGCGCTGACTTCGCCACCCCGAAATTTGGCCCAGAACCGGCGGCAGTCGGTGCAGGCGCCGAGGCGCTCGCCGTGATACGCCATCGGCATCATCGGCCCGCCGACCAGTTGCACCGCCGGCAGGTCGGCCGAGGCCGCGCCCATCAGTTGCGCCGGCACGGTCTTGTCGCAACCGCCGACAAGGACCACCGCATCCATGGGCTGGGCGCGGATCATTTCCTCGGTGTCCATCGACATCAGGTTGCGGAACATCATGCTGGTCGGCGACAGGAAAACCTCGCCGAGCGAAATGGTCGGAAAGTCGAGCGGCAGGCCGCCGGCGGCGAGCACACCGCGCTTGACCGCCTCGACGAGCTCGGGGAAATGACGGTGGCAGTTGTTGAAGCCGCTTGTGGTCTGCGCGATGCCGACCACCGGCCGCGCCAGCATCTCGTTGGAGTAGCCCATGGACTTGGCGAAGGAGCGGCGCAGGTAAAGCGAAAAATCGGCGTCACCGTAATTGGTAAGGCCACGCGCAAGCCCGTGCGCGTGCTTGCCTTTTTGATCTGGACCGCGCTTGGGAGTGGTCATCGATTGGGACGCTGGGCGCGCTCCTGGAGGGGAAGACCGGCATGATAGCAAGGGCGCGCCGGTCTGGGGAGGACGGGCCGTGGAAGACGGCGCGTAGAATGCATTTCTTCGCCGCACCCCGTCGTCGCACCCCGCGTCCCCTATCGCCCCGAACATGCTCGCCGCCATCACCCTGCTCCTTGTCTTCCAGCTCATCGGCGAGGCCATCGCCTTCGTCTTCAAGCTGCCCGTTCCCGGCCCGGTGATCGGCATGCTGCTGCTGTGCCTGACGCTGATTGCGCGGGGCGGCCTGCCGGGCACGTTCGGCGGAACGCTGCGCGACACCGCCAACAGCCTGTTGTCGCATTTGTCGCTGCTGTTCGTGCCGGCCGGGGTCGGCGTGATGGTGCACTTCGGGCGTATCGGCGACGAATGGCTGCCGATTGCCGCAGCCCTTGTCGGTTCGACCGTGCTGACCATCGCCGCAACGGCACTGACCATGCGCTGGCTGATAAACCGCGGTCGCGCCAAAGGGCGCAGCGGGGAGGCGCGATGAAGCCGGTCGATATCTGGGTCTATCTCAGCGCGACGCCGCTGCTCGGTTTGACCATGACGCTGCTGGTGTACCAGGGCGCGTACTGGATTTACAGCCGCGCCGGGTTCAACCCGCTGCTCAATCCGGTGGCCTTGTCGGTGGCGGTGCTGGTGTCCCTGCTGGCACTGACCGGCACCCCATACCAGACCTATTTTGACGGCGCGCAATTCGTGCATTTCTTGCTCGGGCCGGCGACGGTGGCATTGGCCATCCCGTTATACGCGCAGCTGGACAAGCTCAAACGCCTGTTGCTGCCGCTGCTCGGCTCGCTGCTGGTCGGCGCACTGGTGGCAATCGTGTCCGCCGTCGGCATCGCCTGGCTGCTGGGCGCGAGTGAGACCACCATCATTTCGATGGCGCCGAAGTCGGTGACGACACCCATCGCCATGGGCATCGCCGAAAAAATCGGCGGCCTCGCCTCGCTCACCGCGGTGCTGGTTGTCTCCACGGGCATCATCGGCGCGGTGGCCGCCAAGTACGTGCTGGATGCACTCAACATCACCGACCACAGCGTGCGCGGCTTTGCCGTCGGTGTGGCGGCGCACGGCATAGGCACCGCGCGCGCCTTTCAGGTCAGCGAGGAGGCCGGCGCTTTTTCGGGTCTGGCGATGGGTCTCAACGGCCTCGCCACGGCGCTGATGTTTCCGCTGCTCTACTGGGTGTTCAAGCTGCTCGTTTAGGTTTCTTCAAGCCCCAGCGCCAGCAAGGCCGCGCGCAGGCGCGGCGGGTCAAACGTGAAGTCGTAGTTATGCGCGGTGCGCGCCGCATCCGCGCGCGGCTCTCCCGTCAGACGCACATAGCGTTGCCCCAGTTGCGCCGTAAGCACCTCGATGAAGGCCGCACCCTGCTCGAGGTTGTGCAATTCGACAAACACCGCGTCGGCCGGCGCGAACACCGCATTCGACAGGCCCGATCCGGTGACCCCTATCACCGCCCCGGCCGCGCCAAACCGCGCCACCTGTTCGGCAAAGTCCATGCGGCCGGCCTCGATGCAGGTAAAGCCAAAGCGCGCCGCCTCGGCCATTACGGCGTCCTCATTGAGGAGCCGGCGCGTCGCGGCATCGCGGCGCGAAACGAACAAGCGCTCGCGCTTTGCCGCCGCGCTCACCAGCGATGCAAAACGCCGGCGCAGCCATTTGAAGGCCACCGGATGCAGGCCCAGCATGTCCGACAGGATGGAGGGCACCCACAAATGCCTGCAGCGCACCACGCTTGCGGGATCGAGCCGGATCAGTTGCGACGCGGGAATGCCCAGGTGCGCCAGCGAGGCGACATGGGCGGCGCTGATGTTCGATCCGACCAGGAGCGGCAGGCCGCGCAGATGCGCGAACTGCTCCACGGTGTAGAGGCGCGGCAGGTAGTCGATGAGCCAGTGGTAGTGGCTGCTGCTGTAACCGAGCAGCACGCAGGGCTCCTCCAGCGTCTGCGCCGTTGCCGGCAGCGCGAGCTGTGCCTCGGGCGCGGCATAGTGCGCGATAAAGCGCGAACGCTCCGGCGCGCTCATCAGTCGCTGGTGCAGCGATTCGACCAGCAGGTTGCCGGCGCTGTTGAGCAGGCACCAGTCATCGACCAGGAGGCGCACGTCCTCAACGAGCGCGAGGCAGGGCGCGAAGCGCGTCCCGGCGACGACTTCAAGGCCGGGCACCGGCACGGTGATGGCATGCGCCTGCTCCAGCCATGCCGCGGCCGGCAGAATGCGCGCCGGGGTCAGTGCCGCACTCATGCGCCGCGCACCACCCGCGCCCACGCGGCCCCCACCGCCGCCGGCGAATAACAGCGGCCGACGATGTCCTGCCCGGCGCGCACCTGGCGCAGCGGTGCATCCGGGTCGCGCAGCGCAACGCCGAGCCCGGCGATGAGGTCCTCGCCTATCCAGGCGCACTGTTCGAACTCACGATACGAGGGCACGGCGTGCGCGAGAACCGGCCGCCCCGCCCACAAGGCCTCGGTCAGTCGGTTGGCCGTCTTGGCGCGTTTTTGCGCGTTGTTGACGGTGGCCGGGATGACGACGAGGTCGCAGTCGCGCAGCGCCTGCTGCTGCGCCGCCAGAGACCAGGGCGTGAAGCGC
>CAYLPI010000001.1:17418-97766 GCA_964385505.1 uncultured Bordetella sp. | reverse complement strand
GAATACGAACGCACCAGCACCACCGTGGTCAACGCCTACATCCTGCCGGCGATGCCCATCATGCCGCCGTTGGAGGCCATGACCTGTATCGGCGCGGTGATGCCAATCGCCGCGCCGATACAGGTCATGGCCTCCAACGGCGGCATGATGGGCATCGCCGCTGCGAGCGGCAAGCCGGTCTTCGCCGTAGGGTCGGGGCCTGCGGGCGGCGTCACCGGTTCGGCCCATCTCGGACGGGTCACCGGCGACAGCGACCTGATCGTGTTCGACATGGGCGGCACCACGGCCAAGGCCTCCATCATCGAGGCCGGGCAGCCTTCGCTCACCAACGAATACGAATTTCGCGACGGCATTTCATCGCCCAGCCGTTTTGTCAAAGGCGGCGGCTATGTGCTCAAGGTCCCTGCAATAGACATCGCGGAAGTGGGGGCCGGGGGCGGCTCGGTCGCCACCATAGACGCCGGTGGCCTGCTGCACGTCGGGCCCGAGTCGGTCGGCGCCTATCCCGGGCCGGCGTGCTACCAGCTTGGCAACGAGCGACCGACGGTGACCGATGCCAACATGGTGCTCGGACTGCTCAATCCGGTGGCGCTTGCCGGCGGCAGCCTCAAGGTTGATCCGGCGCTGTCGCGTCGCGCCATCGAAACCCACATCGCCGCGAAGCTGGGCTTGTCGGTGATGGACGCCGCGCACGGCATCCGCTATGTCGCCAACGTCAATATGGCGCGCGCTATTCGCGCTGTCACGGTGGAACGCGGCCGCGACCCGCGCGATCTGACCCTGATCGCCTTCGGCGGCGGCGGGCCGGTGCACGCCGTTGATGTGGCGCGGCTGCTGGGCATCCGTCGCGTCATCGCACCGGTGATGGCGGGCGTGTTCTGCTCCGCCGGTATGCTGGCGGCCGACGCCGGTCACGATTTCCTGCGCTCGGTTCTGCGCCGCATGGACGGCTGCGACCCAGTGGCGCTCGAAGCGGTGTCCGAATCGCTGCGCCGCCAGGGCCTGGTGTCGCTGGCCGCCGAGGGCTATCCGGAGAGCACGGTTTCTTTCACGCTCAAGGCCGATTTACGCTATGTCGGGCAGTCATCGGAACTGACGGTGCCGGTGCGCGGCGCGCATTTTGACGCGCCGGCGCTGGCCGCGCTGCAGCAAGATTTCCAGGTCGCCTATCGCGACACCTTCGGCTATGCCAACGACGAACCGCTGGAGCTGGTGAACCTGCGCCTCGCGGCGCGCGGCCGGCGGCAGGAGCGCCTGGATTTTTCGCGCATTCGCATGGGCGGGGCGGCGCTTGCGGGCTCGAGCGGCAGCCGGCTGGCGAGCTTCGAGCGCACCGAGCCGCCACGCGACACGCGCATTCTGGCGCGCGCCGACATGCCGCTAACGCCGCTGCAAGGCCCCCTGATCATCGAGTCCTACGACACTACCGTGGTGGTGCCGCCAAGTGTCAGTGCGCATGCCGATGCGGTGGGCAACATCATCCTCGATTTGCACGCAATCGTGCCCGGATCAAAGGAGGCAAGCCAATGAACCAACGCGCTCCGGTGGGCGTTCGCGCCACGCTCGATCCGATCACCTTTGCCGTGATCAAGAACGCCATGGACGCCATCGCCGACGAGGTCGCCTACACGGTGTTGCGCACCGCGCGCTCGGAAATCGTCAAGGACGTCATGGATTACTCAGCGGCCATCTGCGACCGCCAGGGGCGCATGGTGGTGCAGGCCAAGACCATTGCGCTGCACCTTGGTGCGATTCCCGAGGCCATGAGCTCCATGCTCAAGGTCTATGGCGATGATTTGTCGCCGGGCGACGCGGTGGTGGTCAACGACCCCTACCAGGGCGGCATGCACCTGCCGGACATTTTCATGTTCGTGCCGTTTTTCCATGAAGGGACGCTGGAAGGGTTTTGCGTCGTCATCTGCCACCACACCGATGTCGGCGGGCGCGTGCCCGGATCGAATGCCAGCGATTCGACCGAGATTTTCCAGGAGGGCCTGCGCATTCCGGTGGTAAAGCTCTACGAAAAAGGCCGCATGAACGACATGCTCGAGCGCCTGATCGGGCTCAACGTGCGCCTGCCCGACCGCGTGCTGGGCGACCTGCGGGCGCAATATGCCGGCGCGCAGGTGGGCGTGCGCGAACTGGGCAAGCTGTTTACGCGCTACGGCCGCGAGGTCTCGCGCGTCTATCTCGAGGAAATGCTCGACTACGCCGAGCGCCTGACGCGCGATGAAATCCGCCGCTGGCCCAAGGGCACCTTCCGCTTTACCGATTACATCGACGACGACGGCCTGTCGCCCGACCCGATCAAGATCAACGTCGCCATCACCGTGCATGAGGACCGGGTCAGCGTCGATTACGCCGGCTCCGCGCCGCAGGTCAAGGCGGCGATCAATTCGACGCGCTCGTACACCAATTCCTGCACCTATTTGTCGGTGCGCTGCGCGCTCAAGGGCGACGTGCCCAACAACGCCGGGGTGTTTCGCGCCATCGAGGTCATCGTGCCCGAGGGCTGCGTGCTAAATCCGCGCGAGCCGGCTGCGGTCGCGGCGCGCGCGCTCACCGGTTACCGCGTGTTCGACGCCATGCTGGGCGCGCTCGCGCAAATCGTGCCCGATCGGATTCCGGCGGCGGGCGAGGGCGGTAACACCGTCGTCTGCCTGTCCGGGCGCAAGCCCAACCCGGACGGCAGTGCCTCGCCCTTCATCATTGTCGATATGATTTGCGGCGCCTGGGGTGCGCGCCCGGCGGCGGACGGCATCGAGGCCATCACCAACGCCTCGCAAAACCTGTCCAACACACCGGTCGAGACGATGGAAGCACAGCACCCGGTGCGGGTCGAGGCCTACGAGCTGGTGGCCGACACCTGCGGCGCGGGCACCTGGCGCGGCGGCCTCGGCATCCGCCGCAGCTACCGCCTGCTCGCCGATGAAGCCTTCCTGCAATTGCGCGCCGATCGCATCAAGTTTCCGCCTTATGGCCTGAAGGGCGGCGAACCGGCCGCGACTGCCAGCAACCTGCTGGGTGAGGCCGGCGCGCAAACCGTGCTGCCGGGCAAGGTGACCATGTGGCTGAAAAAAGGCGACCTGGTGACTCATGCACAACCGGGGGGCGGCGGTTTCGGCCCGCCGCTGCTGCGTGAGCCCGCGCGCGTGGCCAGGGATGTCTGGAATGGCAAGATCACGGCGGCTTTTGCACGCGCGCATCACAGCGTTGTGGTGGACGGCGCCAGCGGGGTGCTGGACGAAGCGGCAACAGCAGCGTTACGCGCGGAGTCGAATCGTGCGGCATGAAGCTTGCGTGAGGGAATGCGCGCAGGTAGAGTCACTCGAACCGATATTCGCATGTTCACACTCGCATCAAATTAGACACGGAGATCGCAATGAAACATACGGCATCAGGTTTGTTAAAGTCGGTAGGCGCTGCACTGGTGGGCGCGGCGCTGCTGCTCTCGGCCACAACGGCCGGCGCGCAGGCTCCAGAGAAGATCACCGTCAGGCTTGATTTCACGCCCTGGGGCATCCAGGCGGCGCTGCACCTTGCCAAGAGCAAGGGCTGGTTTGCCGAACAAGGGCTCGATGTGACCATAGAGGACGGCACCGGCACGCTGCCAGGCATCCAGTTGGTCGGTGCCGGCAAGGTCGAGGTCGCCGCAGTACAACTCGGTCCCATGGCGCTGGCGCGTGAAAACGGCCTGCCCGTGGTCGGCATCGCCGGCTTCGCGCGCAAGGGCGACCTTGCGGTCATGGTCGATGCGGCCACCGGCCCCAAGAGCTTCAAGGAGCTGGCGGGCAAGAAGTTCGTATCATTTACCGGCAGCCCCTGGGTGCCCTTTATCAAGAGTTTCGCCAAGGGCGCCGGCCTGACCGAGGACCAGTTTGCCGTCACCATGGTGGCACCGCCGGCCATGGTCGCCACCTATGCGTCTGGCAACGCCGACGGCTTTCTCTCGATGGGCCCGTTCGGCGTGCCGATGGTGGCCAAGTCGCGGCCCTCGCGCGCGTTGCTCGCGGGCGATGCCGGCATCGTGTTCCCGAGCTTCGGGCTGGTGTCAAACGAAGAGACAATCAAGAAACGTCCGGCGGTGCTGCGTAAGTTGGTACAGGTCAATATCCGCGCCTGGGAGTACATCTACCAGAGCCCGGCCAACCTCGAGGAGGGCGTGAAGGCCATCATGAGCGAACGGCCCCAGGCCAAGCTCGACGCCGACCTGCTGCGCGGCCAGATCGTCGCCTATCGCGAATTCTTTGACACGCCCAACACCAAGGGCAAGCGCTTTGGCTGGCAGGCCGAGGCCGACTGGGTTGCGGCGATCAAGTCGATGGAAACGGCCGGGGCGATCAAGGCCGGACGCAAGCCGTCCGAGTACTACACCAACCAGTTCGTGGATTGAGCGCTCGGCACGCGGGAGCGGGCCTGCTTCCCGGCCGGCCGCGGCAAACCCCGGCCGGGCCGATATCCACTTATGGCTGACGCTGACAAGTACATACGCATCGAGCGCCTTGACAAGACCTACGCCTCGCCGCGCGGTCCGGTCAAGGCGCTCGAGGGCATTTCGCTCGATATTGCGCAACACGAATTCGTCAGTGTCCTGGGGCCCAGCGGCTGCGGCAAGAGCACCCTGCTGAAGTGCCTCGCGGCGCTCGAGGGCATTACCGGAGGCTCCATTTCCATCGGCGGGGTGACGGTCGCAGGCCCACCGGACAACATGGGCATCGTGTTCCAGCGTGACGTGCTGCTCGACTGGCGCACCATCCTCGATAACGTGCTGGTCACCGCCGAGTTTCGCAATCTGTCGCGCGCGCAGTACGAGCCGCGCGCGATGCAACTGCTGAAGCTCTTTGGCCTGGAGGAATTCGCCAGGCGCTTCCCGTGGGAGCTCTCCGGTGGCATGCGCCAGCGCGCCTCGATCTGCCGCGCGCTGCTCGTCGACCCCGAACTGCTGCTCATGGACGAGCCCTTCGGCGCGCTTGATGCGATGACGCGCGACGAACTGAACCTCGAACTGCAGCGCATGTGGACGGAAAACCGCAAGACCGTGCTGTTCATCACCCATTCGATCACCGAGGCAGTCTATTTGTCCGACCGCGTCGTGGTGATGTCGCGCAATCCGGGCCGGATCGCCGAGATCATCAGCGTCGACCTGCCGCGCCCGCGTGCGCTGTCGGTGCGCGAAACCCCTGAATTCGGCCGTTATACCGCCCACATCCGCGAGCTGTTCACGGTCATGGGCGTTCTCAAGGACAGTTGACATGAGCGCGTGGTGGGATCGAAGCGAACGCATGCGTTCGGTACTGGTGGTGCTGGCGGTGATGCTGGCCGTATGGGAGGTGCTCTGCTGGGCGCTGGCCATCCGGCCATTCATCCTGCCCGCGCCAAGCGCGGTGATAAAGGACTTCCTGTCGGCGCCGGCGTATTTCATGAAGCACAGCGGCTACACGCTGCTGATCACCTTTGTCGGTTTTATCGTGGCGGTGATCGGCGGCATCGCCTGCGCCGTGGGCATCGTCTATTCGAAATTCCTTGACCGCGTGCTCTCGGCGATGCTGGTGTCCCTCAACGCAGTGCCCAAGGTCGCCCTCGCGCCGCTGTTCGTGATCTGGCTTGGCACCGGCACCGAACCGAAAATCGCCATCTCGATAATGATCGCGATTTTCCCCATCGTCATCGACACCGTGCTGGGCTTGAAATCGGTTGACCCCGAGATGATCAACCTCGCCAAGTCCTGCCGCGCCTCGAGCTTCAAGATCCTATTGAAGATCCGCTTCCCAAATGCGCTGCCGTCTATATTCGCCGGCATGAAGGTGGCGATTTCCTTTGCGCTGGTGGGCGCCATCGTCGGCGAATTCGTCGCGGGCTCGATCGGCCTCGGCCACATCATCCTGCTCAGCCAGGGCAACTTCGACACGCCGCGGGTGTTTGTCGCGCTTATGCTCCTCGCGTTGCTCGGCACCATCCTGTTTTACATGGTCGATGTGGCCGAATCGCTGCTGCTGCCCTGGCATGTGTCGCAGCGCAGTGTGCACGGCGATGTGCCGGTGGTACAGGGCGGATTGTAGCGGCGCGTGAAGTCCGCGGATCATTCGGGGAGCCTGGCCAGCCCGACCCCGATCAGGCTGTCGCGCGTGACCAGCGACGCGAGAGCGCCCTCATCCAGCGCTTCAGTGCCTTCAGGGCGCAACGGCAGCACCATGTAGCGCTGGTCGGCGATGGAGTCGTGCACGCGGATTTGCACCGACTCGGGAAGTTGCGTGCCGAACTCGGACAATATCGCACGCGGTTCCCGGACGACGCGGCTGCGATATTCGCGGCTTTTGTACCAGCCCGGCGGAATGCCCAGCAGGGCGCGCGGATAACACGAGCACAGCGTGCACACGATGACGTGATGGACCTGCGCTGTGTTCTCGAGCACGATGAGGCGCAGCTGCCCGACGTCCATGCCGAGTTCACGCGCGGCGGCCGCACCATCGGCCAGCAGGCGCAGGCGATAGCCGGGGTCCTGCCAGGCGCGGGCCACCATGCGCGCACCGCTCCGGTAGTCGCGACCCGCCATTTTCTCGACTTCCCGCTCGACGTCGGCGGGACTGATGATGCCCTTCAGGATCAGCAATGCTTCCACCGCCGTCTGCATGCGCGGGTAGTAGCCCTGGTCGCGCGACTTGTCGCGGCTTCCGGCCGGGTCAGGGGATGCGTCCACTTGCGCTTCCTTCACGAGGTGCGCTCCAGCCAGTGTTGATAAATGTCGATCTCAAGCTGGTCCTTGTCGTTTGCCGGGGTATCCGGCCACAACTGCGCGGCACTGAAGGCGACCCGGTATAACGGCTGCAAAGGCGCGCCTTCGCGCGCGTAGGCCAGTTCCTCCGGGTTGGGGAAAAAGCCGCACAACTCGACAATCGTTCCGCGTTTCCCCCGGCAATACCAGGGGGTCCGGATATGGCCGGGCGCATCTGCGGCTATTACGCGCACTGCGGTTCCGGGGCCGAACAGTGCATCCAGGCGGGCCGGGCCTTGGGCGCCGGCCGGTTGCGCCGGGAGCGCCTCCAGTCCTGACATCGCCCGCGCCAGCTCCTCAACGGTAAAGACACCGTGCTCGATCAGGCCCTGCGCCAGCGAGTGCATCCAGCGTTCGTAGTAGCCCAGGTCGTCATACGCGTTCGGGCCGAGGTCCTCGCGCAGACGCCGCAATTCATCCACCTTGATCAGCGCGGCTTTGCCCCAGATCACTTCGCCAAGGGCGTCCGCGCGGCGTTCCCAGGCTTGCAACTCATGCTCGTCGCGCTCGCAGCATCCGGCGTCTTTACCGCCGATGTCGTGCCCGCGCCGTCCGGCCTCGTTCATGCCGCCTCAGTCCGCATTTTCCAGCTTGCCGGCGACGGCGGCGACCGCATTCACGATGCCCTCATAACCGGTGCAGCGGCACAGCACCGCCGACATGCCTTCGCGGATCTGCGTTTCCGAGGGATTGGGAATCGTATTGAGCAGGTCAAGCGCGGTGATCAGCATGCCCGGCGTGCAAAATCCGCATTGCAGCGCATGATGTTCGTGAAAGGCCTGCTGCAGCGGGTGCAGCTTGTCGCCGTTGGCGAGGCCTTCGACGGTGACCAGGGTTGCGCCATCGGCCTGAACCGCGAGAGTGGTGCAGGAGCGGCTCGCCTGGCCGTCAAACAGGATGGTGCAGGCGCCGCAGATGCCGTGTTCACAACCGGCGTGGGTGCCGGTCAGCCCGAGGTCTTCGCGAATGAAATCGACCAGCAGTTTGCGCGGCTCGCAACGTCCGCGGCGCGGCTTGCCGTTGATGGTCAGGCTGATGTCGACGTGGTCATCCATGGTGCGAATTCTCCAGCATGCGCGCGGCGCGCTTGAGGGCACGGCCGGCAAGCACGCCCGTAAGCTGGCGGCGGTAATCGGCCGAGGCGTTGGGATCGGACGTGGGGTCGACGCTGTCCTGCGCCACCTGCGCGGCTTTGGCGATGTTGCCCGCCGACAGCCCGCCGCTCACCAACAAGTCCTCGGCGGCGCGCAAACGCAACGGCCGCCCGCCGACACCGGCGGACACAAGGCGCGCGCGCGAACAGGCGCCGGCGCTGCCCTCTAGCACCGCGGCGATGCCGACGATGGCGAAGTCGCCCTTGCGGCGCGCGTATTCCTCGATGGCATGGCCGCTTTTTGCCGCCATGCGCGGAATGCGGATTTCGCTCAACACCTCGGTCGGCGAAAGCGTGGTCGAAAAAAAAGAGCTGAACAAGTCGTCGGCGGCGATGGTGCGCGTGCCGCTGCTGCCGCTGGCGACGACCGCGCCGTCAAGCGCCAGCAGCGTCATCGGCAGTTCCGCGCTCGGGTCGGCGTGGGCGATGGAACCACCGATGGTGCCGCGCGAACGCGTCGGCAGGTGGCCGACCCAGCCGAGGGCTTCGATCATCAGCGGCAGGTGTTCGGAGACCAGCATCGAGTTCTCCGCTGCGCGCTGGCGCGTCATCGCGCCGATGCAGACGGTGTCGTTCTCGACCCGGATATCGGCAAGCCCGGGCACGCGGCGCAGGTCGATGAGGGCTTCGGGAGAGAGCAGGCGGAAATTGAGCATCGGCACCAGGCTCTGGCCGCCCGAGAGCAGGCGCGCGTTGCCGGCGTAGCGTTCGAGCAATTGTACCGCCTGGTCCAATTGCTCCGGTGCGTGATAGGCGAATCGTGGCGGTTTCAAACTGGGTGCTCCCTGTTTTCTTGCATCTGTCCGAGTATTGTATGTATATTTTGCCCTCGCGCCACAAATAACACGGGCAAAGACCGACGATATGAACAAGCGCTTGGAAACGGATTTTGTCGGGCAATCGATCCTGCGGCGCGAGGATCAGCGCCTGCTGCGCGGCAAAGGCCAGTTCATCGCCGACTTCATGCTGCCGGGTATGTTGCACGTGGCTTTCGTGCGCAGCTCGGTCGCCCATGCGAGGATCAAGTCGGTGGACTTGTCGCGCGCTGCGGCCTCGCCGGGCGTGCATTTCGTCATGAGCGGGCTGGAACTGGCGAAGGAAATTCCGCCGGTGCAGGACCAGCAGTTGCCGCTGCCGCAAAAATGGCGCACCACCGTCCCGCACAGGATTTTCGACCCGCGCCAGCCGCTGCTTGCCTGGGAAAAGGTGAGGCATGTCGGCGAAGCGGTGGCGGTGATCGTCGCCGAAGACCGCTACATGGCCGAGGATGCGGTCGACCTTGCCGTGATCGAATACGAATTCCTGCCGGCCGTAATCGATGCCGAGGCGGCGCTGGAGCCTGGTGCGGCGGTGCTGCACGAGCAAAACGGCACCAATCTGCTGGCCGAGTTCTCCGTCGCCAAGGGCGATGTCGCCGCGCTGTTTGCCGGCAAGCCGCGTTCCATCAAGCGGCGTTTCCGCCACCATCGCTATGCCGCCGTTCCCATGGAATGCCGCGGCGTGGCCGCGGCGCACGAGGCGCGCACCGATGCGGTGACGATCTGGTCATCGACGCAAGTGGTGCACTGGGTGCGGCGCGAAGCGGCGCTGACTCTGGGCATGACCGAGGCGCGGGTGCGCTGCGTCGCGCTGGATGTGGGCGGCGGCTTCGGCGGCAAGGGCCATGTCTATCCGGAAGACCTGTTGCTGCCCTATCTCGCGCGGCGCATCGGCAAGCCGCTCAAGTGGATAGAGGACCGCCGCGAACACCTGCAAAGTGCCTGCCATTCGCGCGACCAGGTGCACGATGCCGAAATGGCCTTTGACGACAGCGGCAAGATCCTCGCCTTTCGCGACGCCATGGTCATGGACTGCGGCGCATGGAATCCGGTCGGCATAGGTATTCCCTACAACACCGCATCGCACCTTGTCGGGCCGTACAAGGTGGATCATTTTTCCGTCACGGCAAAAGTGGTGGCCACCAACAAGGTGCCCAATGCGCCGTATCGCGGCGCCGGGCGGCCCGAGGCGGTGCAGGTAATCGAGCGCATGATGGACTTGGTAGCGCGCGAGCTGGGCATGGAGCCGGCGGCGGTACGCCGGCGCAACCTGGTGACCGCGGCCGACATGCCTTACGCGGTGGGCATCCCCTATCGCGACGGTCAGCCCATCGTCTATGACAGCGGCGACTACCCGATGGCCCTCGACAAGGTGCTGGCGCATCTGGGCGGACTCGACGCCTTTCGCCGGCGCCAGCAGGCGGCGCGCGCGCAGGGACGCTACCTCGGCCTCGGTCTTGGCATGTACACCGAGGGCACGGGCGTCGGCCCCTTCGAGGGGGCGACCGTGCGCGTTGATCCCTCCGGCAAGATTTACGTTTCGTCCGGCTCCTGCCCGCAAGGCCAGGGCATGGAAACGATTTTTTCGCAGATCACCGCCGATGAGTGGAAGGTCAAGCCGGAGGATGTGATCCTGTCGCTGGCCGATACGGCGGCGATTCCGATGGGCTTTGGCACCCTCGCCAGCCGCTCGACGGTGAATCTCTCCGCCGCCATCCATGTGGCGAGCGAGCGCCTGCGCGGCAAGACCTTTTCCATTGCCTCGCATATGCTCGAATGCGCGGCGGCGGATCTCGAATTGCGCGGCGGCCGCGTCGGCGTGGTCGGTGTGCCGGACATGTCGGTGTCCCTCGCCGACGTCGCGCGCGCCTCGCGCCCCGGCTGGGACAACCAGCGCCCGGAAGGCGTCGATGCGGGCCTGGAAGAAACCTATTACTGGGAGCCTTCGACTGTGACCTGGGCTTATGCGGCGCACGCGGTGATTGTCGATGTCGATATCGAGCTCGGGCACGTCAAACTCGAGCAGTACGTCATTGCCCACGATTGCGGCGTGGTGGTCAACCCGATGCTGGCCGAAGGCCAGATCATTGGCGGCGCGGTGCAGGGCATAGGCGGCGCGCTGTTCGAGGGCTTCAACTACGACGCCGAAGGGCAACTGCTGACCGGCTCTTTCATGGATTACCTGCTACCCACCGCCAGCGACGTGCCGCATATCGCGGTTCTGCACCAGGAGTCGCCTTCGCCGCTCAATCCGCTGGGCGTGAAAGGCCTTGGCGAGGGCGGCGCCATCGCGCCGCCGGTGGCGATTGCCAACGCGGTGGCCGATGCGCTGTCGGCGTTTCGCGCCGAGTTCAACGCCACGCCGATCACGCCCGAAGACATATTGCGCGCCGTTCGCGCCGCGGCCTAGATTGGCGCGGTCAGTCCGCTGTCAGTCGGTACTTGGCGCCGGCAGCCTTTGCTCGAGATGGGGCATGGCGAGCCGGTAGGCGGGGCGCTCCTTGATGCGTGTGATCCAATCCTGGATTGCCGGACGTGCATCCCACATGCCGGCATAGTGCAGCCACTCCAGCCGGTCGATGAAGGGGGATATGGCGATATCGGCGAGGGAAAATGTCCGGCCGGCAAACCACGACGCACGTGACAGTCGAGCTTCCATTTTCGCCAGCGCCTGGTCCATGATCTTTCGCGCCGCGTCCACGTCGGCCGCGTCCACCGGCGCTCCGTCTGAGGCCTTGCGCAGCTTTTCCTTCTGCACCGCATTAGGCGCCGCGGCGATGCGTTCAGCTACGAGCTCGCGCGGCAGCCTGGCAAAGGCATGGCGCATCATCAGCTGGTAGGTAGGCATCTTGACCGAGGGGTGAAGCACGTCGTCCTCGAACTTCACCCACACCCGCATCTGTGCCCGTTCGAGCGGGTCGGAAGGGACGAGTGATGTGAGAGGAAACACCTCATCAAGGTATTCATTGATGACGGTCGATTCGGTGATGGTATGACCGTCATGGATCAGCGTCGGAACCACGCCATTGGGGTTGATTGCCAGATATTGCGGATGCATCTGCTCGAGCTTCTGCAGATCAATGACGTGGCCGGCCCAGGGGAGGTTCTTTTCAGCAAGGCAGAACCGCACCTTGATGCAGCAGAATGCATCCCAATCATGATAGAGCGTCAGCATGCTTGATCCTAGGTTTTGGGTAGCGCGCGTTTCGTGGTGCGCCGGACGCGTTTCGACGGGGATTCCATGTTGCACAGGTACGACAGCACCACTTCGGGCACGTGTTGCAGCCGCCGCTTCAGGCGCGCGCTGCTGGTGAGATCCACGTCCAATACGGTCGAGAGCGTGTAGCGGTTGGAAACGAAATAGGACGCCAGGCCCGATATCGAAATATAAACGTCGATCCAGTCGGCGTCCGCGCGGAAAACGCCCTGCTGCTGGCCCTGGCGCACCAGGCGCTTGAGCGTGCCGATCAGCGGATTGAACATGTCGGCAATGACCTTTGACTTGCGGATGTGCCGCGCCTTGTGCAGGTTTTCTGTGGCGAGCAGGCTGATGAATTCGGGTTGCTCGACGAAGTGCTGCACCATGTGCAGCACCAGGGCGCGCATGTCCCCGGCCGGGTCGCGGCCGGTCAGGGTCACTTCGTTCTGGCGCGTGCGCATCGCCGCGTAAGCGCGCTCCATCACCTCGATGAAAAGGGCCTCCTTGCCATCGAAGTAGTGGTAGAGCAGGTTTTTGCTCATGCGGCAGCGCTTGACGATGGCGTCGATGCGTGCGCCATCGTAGCCGCGCGCGGCGAATTCCTCGGTGGCGATGCGCAGGATGCGCCCGCGCGTGCTGCGCGCATCGCGTACGCGCGGTGGCTTTACCTTGACCATGGCGCCGAGCGGGCTGCGGGACGAGGGCAAAGCCGCTCAGTCGATAGAGTCGAGAATGCCGCCAAGCATGTCAATGATGGTGTCGATCTGTGCCGCCTCGACGATGAGCGGCGGAGAAAGGGCGATGATGTCGCCCGTGACGCGGATCAGCAGACCGGCATCGAAGGCGCGCACCAGCGCATCGAAGGCGCGCGCGCCGGGTTTGCCCGGACGCGATTCGAGTTCGATGGCACCGATCAGGCCGCAATTGCGTATATCAATAACATGCTTGCGCGACTTGAGCGAATGCACCGCGTCTTCCCATGTTTTCTCAAGCGATGCCGCGCGGGCGAACAGGTCTTCGGCCTCGTACAGGTCGAGCGTGGCGAGGGCGGCGGCGCAGGCGACCGGATGGCCCGAATAGGTGTAACCGTGAAAGAGCTCGATCATGTTGTCGGCGCCCCCGACGATCGCTTCCTGGATGAAATCGCGCGCCGCCACCGCGCCCATTGGAATGGTGCCGTTGGTCAGGCCCTTGGCCGTGGTGACCATGTCGGGCAGCACGCCGAAATAATCGGCGGCGAGCGGTTTTCCGAGGCGCCCGAAACCGGTGATGACCTCGTCGAAGATCAGCAGGATGCCGTGCTTTTCGGTGATGGCGCGAAGGCGCTCGAGGTAACCCGCCGGCGGGACGAGCACGCCGGTGGAGCAGGCGACGGGTTCGACGATGACTGCGGCGATATTCGAGGCATCGTGCAGCGTGACGAGCTTCTCAAGCGCATCGGCCAGTTCGGCGCCATGGGCCGGGATGCCGCGGCTGAAGGCGTTTCTCGCGGGGTCGTGGGTGTGCGGCAAGTGGTCCACCCCGGGGAGCCCCGTGCCAAAGGCCTTGCGGTTGCCGACGATGCCGCCCACCGATATGCCGCCAAAACCCACACCGTGGTAGCCGCGCTCGCGTCCGATCAGGCGCACGCGCTGCCCCTCGCCGCGGGCGCGGTGATAGGCGATGGCGATCTTGAGCGCGGTATCGACCGACTCGGAGCCCGAGTTGGTGAAAAAAATGTGATTGAGGTCGCCGGGGAACATGTCGGCCAGCCGCTCGGCCAGTTCGAAAGGCAGCGGATGGCCCATCTGGAAAGTCGGGGCGAAATCCAATTCCTTCACCTGGCGCGCGACCGCCTCGGCGATGGCCGGTCGGCAATGCCCGGCGTTGACGCACCACAGTCCTGAAGTGGCATCGAGGATTTTGCGCCCCTCCGGGGTGTAGTAGTGCATCCCCTCGGCGCGCGCCAGCATGCGCGGCTTGGCCTTGAACTGGCGATTGGCGGTGAAGGGCATCCAGAAGGCGTCCATGGGACGTTGCGGGACGGGCTTGGGAATTGCGCTCATGGGCGGCCTCGTGGCAGGAATGTCGTGGATATCGTAAAACGAATCGGAAATCTGCGCTGCGGCAAGTCTGTTTCAGGCCCCCGCCGCCACCGCCGATTGCACCGGCGGGAAATTGCCGCTATTGTACTGCCTGGTTAGTTGCGTCGGCGTTTTCAGTATCGATACCCGTCGTGACGCTGTCAAGCGGCCGCGGTACCGATTCCGCCGGCCCGGGTGGGGTTCTTTCAGGAGACAAAGATGATGCGTACTCAGGTGTTTTCGGTATTGAAGCGGCTGCTGCCCGGTGCCTTGGCCGTGGCAATGTTCTCCTCCGGTGCCGCACTGGCGCAGGAGAAAATCAGCATCATGACCGACTGGTCACCGCACGGCATGCATGCCGGGCTGCACCTCGCGATGCAAAAAGGCTGGTTCAAGGAAGCGGGACTGAACGTCGAGGTGCTCGATGGCAAGGGCTCTGGTGCAACGATCCAGCAGGTGGCGGCGGGCCAGATTGACGTCGGTTTCGCGCAGCTTGGCGCCATGGCGCCGGCGGTGGCCAACGGCCTGCCGGTGACCTCGATCATGGGATTTGTGCGCGCCGGCGACAACGGCCTGATCGTGCCCATCGCGGGCAATTACAAGACGCTGAAGGACCTTGTGGGCAAGAAGATCGTCGTGCCCAACGGCGCGGCGACCGCACCCTTTGTCGATGCCTTTTTCAAGGCCGGCGGCGTGACGCGCAATGACATCCAGGTGATCAACGTCGACAGCCAGGCCATGGTTGCCACCTACGCCTCGGGTCAGGTCGAGGGGGCGCTCTCCACGGTTGCGTTTTTCGGTCCCATCGTTTCGGAGACACGGCCTTCGACCGGCATCCTCTTCGCCGACGTGGGCTTGCGCATCCCCGGCTACGGGCTGGTGGTAAAGAAGGACGCCGTGGACAAGCGCGCCGACATGCTGGCCAAGGTGGTCGCGGTCAACAAGCGTGTTTGGGATTACATCTTCAGCGGCAAGGAAGAGGAGGCGATCGACGCCATGATGGCGCAGCGCGCAGGCCTGCGCCTTGACCGCAAGGTGATGATGGGCCAGCTCAAGGCCTACATGCCCCTCTTTGCCACGCCCGCCACCAAGGGCCGGCCGCTGGGCTGGCAGGCCGAGGCGGACTGGCAGGACGCGCTCAAAGCCATGGAGCAGGTCAGCATCATCAAGCCGGGCTGGAAATCGGCCGACTTCTACACCAATAAATTCCTGCCGCAATGATGGAAGGGGGCCGACCCGGCGAACATTCCGCCTCTGCCGGATCGGCCTTTGTCGATATTCGCGGCGTTGGCAAGACCTACCGCTCGCGCCGCGGTGACGTGGTTGCCCTCTCGGGCATTGATCTTGGCATCGGTTCGGGTGAGTTTGTCAGCGTGCTCGGGCCAAGCGGTTGCGGCAAGAGCACGCTGTTGCGCTGTCTTGCCGGGCTCGATCACGTCACGAGCGGCAGCATCCTTGTCGGCGGGCTTCCCCACGACGGTCCGCCAGACGGCCTCGGGGTGGTGTTCCAGCGCGATGTGCTGCTTGACTGGCGCACCGTCCTCGAAAACGTAATGCTACCCATAGAGGTGCACCGGCTCGAACCGGCCGGCTGGGAACAAAAAGCGCGCGCGCTGCTCGCCCTGCTGGGTCTGACCGGTGTTGAGGACCGCTATCCCTGGGAATTATCCGGGGGTATGCGACAGCGCGTGTCCATTTGCCGCGCCTTGCTGATGAACCCCAGTCTTTTACTGATGGATGAGCCCTTCGGTGCGCTCGATGCCATGACGCGTGACGAACTGAACCTCGAGTTGCAGCGTGTCTGGATGGGGGACATGAAGACGGTGTTCTTTGTCACCCATTCGATACAGGAGGCGGTGTTCCTTGGCGATCGCGTGGTGGTGATGTCCCCCTCACCGGGGCGCATCGTTGAGATCGTCGACGTGACGCTACCGCGCCCGCGTGATCTTGATATACGTGAAACGCCGGAATTTGGCACGATGGTGCGCCATATACGCGGGCTATTCTTGTCCATGGGCGTGATGGATGCAGCGCGGCAGGGCCGCGCTGTGCCGGCGGGAGCGGTGTGATGAACAACCGCGTCTTTTCCGTTTCCGCGGTCATCCTCGCGTTTTTTGTCGTCTGGGAGGCGCTGGTACGGCTGCTTGGCCTGCCGGCGCACTTCCTGCCGCCGCCATCGGCCGTGCTCCTTGAAATTGTGGGCGAGCCCAAGTGGTATGCCATGCATACGCTCTACACCCTGTACACAACCATGCTGGGATTCAGCCTGGCGCTGTTGCTGGGCGTGGCGGCGGCGATCGGTATCGTCTACTCGCGCTGGCTGGAGAACACGCTTTATACGCTCCTGGTGTCCCTCAACAGCATCCCCAAGATCGCGCTCGCACCGCTCTTTATCATCTGGCTTGGCACCGGCACGCCATCCAAGGTGGCGGTGTCTTTCCTCATCGCGCTTTTCGCAGTGGTGATCGATGCGGTGCTCGGCCTTCGTTCGGCCGATCCGGACGCGCTTGACCTGATACGCACCATGCGCGGATCGCGCATCCAGGCCTTGTGGAAAATCCGCTTCCCCGGCGCGCTGCCGCACATGTTTGCAGGCATGAAAGTGGCGATTTCGCTGGCGCTCGTCGGCGCCATTGCGGGTGAGTTCGTCGCTTCGCAGGAAGGCCTGGGCTACGTCATCATCACCGCGCAAAGCATGTTCCAGACCGTGCGTGTTTTCGCTTCCATCGTGCTCTTGGGCGTTGCCGGAACGATCCTCTTTTACGCAGTGGACCTCGCAGAGCGCCTCGTCTGCCCCTGGCATGTGTCGCACCGTATCAAGGAAACCAAGGCGCTTGCCACGCGTTTTTAGCCGCGTACGATCCCCGTTTGTAGGAGAAATGCATGAGTAATACGGAAAAGGAACCGGTGTGGATGCAGTACATCACCGAGCGCGATCGCAAGGTGCTTGATGCCTCGGGGTACGGCGCTAACATGGGTTTTGGTCAGCGTCCGGCCCTCATGATCGTCGACGTCAGCACCAATTTTGTCGGCGGTGAACCGGCGCCGATACTCGAATCGATCAAGCGCTGGCGCAACTCCTGTGGCGAGGAGGGCTGGGCGGCGGTCAAGGTCATCCGCAAGCTCATCGACGCCTGCCATGCGCGCGAGCTGCCGGTGTTTTATTCGACCAACACGCGTCGCCCGGACGGCTTTGACGCCGGCAGCTGGCGCTGGAAAAACTCGCGAGAGCTCGAGGATGTGGAAGAGGACATCCTCAGCAACGAAATCGTCGCCGAGATCGCGCCCGCGCCGCAAGATGTGGTGGTGCTCAAGACCAAGCCGAGCGCGTTTTACGGCACGCCGCTCAATTCCTTCCTCATTGACCTCAAGGTGGATTCGCTGCTGGTGGTCGGCGTATCGACCAGCGGCTGCGTGCGCGCCACGGTGATCGACGCGTTTTCCAACAACTACCGCGTCGCCGTGGTGGCCGAAGGCTGCTTCGACCGCGTCGAAGTCTCGCACGCCATCAATCTTTGCGACATGCACGCCAAGTACGCCGACGTGGTCAGCCTCAAAGAGACGCTGGCCTTCATCAACACGCTGCCCAAGGGCTTGTTCACGCTGCCGCGCCGCGCAAGACCGTCAAAGCGCTCAAAGCGTAACGGCCGTCGCGTGGGCGTGCCGCGGATCACCACGGCGTTCTGGCGCTACGACAGGACGCAGCCGCTCATCGACGGGCGGGTCGGCGTGCAGGGTGCCGAGCTCGACTGCACGATATTGCGGCCCGAGGAATCGATTGCGCTCGCCTTCGGTGCCGCGCCCTACGACCTGACCGAGATTTCGCTCAGCAACACCATCACTACGCGATCGCTGCCTTCGGGGCGGGACTTTCCCTACTGGCTGCTCCCGGTCTTCCCCTCGCGCAGCTTCCGCCATGGCGCACTGTTCGTGCGCAGCGACAGCGGCATCGCCCAGCCGTCCGACCTCGCCGGCATGCGCGTGGGCCTGCAGGAATACGACATGACCGCCGCAGTGGTGCTGCGCGGCGTTCTTCGCGACGAATACGGCGTCGATACCCGTTCGATTCACTGGCGCGTCGGCGAGCGCGAGCGCACCAAGCCGCTGGGCTTTCCGCTACCGGAGATTCCCGAGGGCCTGGATTTCCGCATACTGCCGCCGGGCACCAGCCTCGAGGCGCGCATGCTGGAGGGCGAACTCGACGCCATCATTTCGCTGCGCGAACCGGCCGCCGCCGCCGACGGGCGCATCCGGCGCCTGTTCGCCGACCCGGAAGCGGCGGAGCGCGACTGGTTCGGGCGCAAGGGCGTGTTTCCCATCATGCATGCGCTGGCGCTGAAAAAATCGCTGGTCGAAAAACATCCGGACCTGCCCCTCGCGCTGTATCACGCCTTTTGCGAAGCCAAGCAATTGGCGGTGAGCGAACTCGAGATCGTCCAGGCGCCCAAGGTCACGCTGCCCTGGGGCACCGGCGAACTGCGGCGCACGCGCGCGTTGATGGGCGATGACTTCTGGCCCTACGGCCTCGCCGCCAACGGCGCCGTGCTGGACACCCAGTTGCGCTGGTCGCGCGAGGATGGCTTGCAGGCAAGGCCGGTGACGATAGAGGAATTGTTCGCGCCGGCGACGCTGGCCACCTAAGCCGTATGGGTGGATGGCTGGAAATGCCCGACTGGCGCGGCTTTTCAGCCGATTGCCAGCGAATCAGCAAAGCAAAAACAAGGGCTATTCCCGACTCGAAGAGGCGGCACGATGTTGAATGAAGAGGGGCAAAGGATGCCGGTCATCCAAGGCACGGATTACCCGTTTCGCGATGGCGCCGCACTCACCGCCGGTGTTGCGCCACCGGGATTGAGTGCCGCAAAGGTCCGCCCCATAGAGCGCGACAACGCGCTTCGCCTTCTGCCGCGCTTGCGCCCGGCCTGAACCGCTAACCGCCGGCCGTTAATCGCCGCCGGCGGTCGCCGGCGCTGCGTCCTGCTGCAAGGGTCCCGGTACACGCACCGCGATGACTGCCGGCCGCCCGGCGCGTACTTCGCGCAGACCGCGCTGCAAAGCCGCACCGACCGCGGCCGTGGCGGTGACGTATTCGCCATAACCACCGGCGGCTTCGGACAGTTTGGCGAAATCGGGGGGCGGGTCAAAACTGCCGCCCGCATAATTGCCGCTCTTTACCGCATAGCCTTCGGGATAGGATTTGCGCAAGCCCGAGGTGCCGGTGCTATAGCTGCCGTTGACGAACACCACCGACAGGAACGGCGCCTTGTGATAAGTCGCGGCCCACAGCGCCGCCATCGGTGTGCCGAACGCAAAGTAACCGTCGCCACTCGCCAGCACCACATCGCGTTCCGGTGCGGCCAGTTTGGCGCCGAAGGCGGCGCCCGAACCCCACCCGCCCGAGCTGCTGCCGCTGCGGTAATAGGTTCCGGGTTGCGCGCGCATGGCGTAATTCTGCACAAAGGGTCCGTTGCTGAGGCCGTCGTTGAGCACGATGGCTTCGGGCGTCAGCAGGCCGCCCAGTTCGTGCGCGACCCAGCGCCCGGTCGGGTGCCCGAGCTTGCCGGCGGCTGCGGCTTGCTGCGTCTGCAGCGCCAAGGCTTTGTGACGCTTTTCCTCGAGCCGCCGCCGGCGTGCGGCAATGCGCGCGAGGTCGGTATGGTCCAGCATGCCGGTGGCCGCATCGTGTATCGCGCGCGCCACCTTGCCCGGCGTCGCGGCAATCCACAGGTCGGCGCGAAATTCCATGGTCTTGAAACGCGACATCACCGGATCGACGCTTATCCAAGCGATTTTTGCCTGCGCCGGCGGCGATTCGAGTCCGGGCCGGTAGGGCGCGACGCTCTCGAACACCAGCACCACGTCGGCATCGGGCGCAGCCGGGCCGGTACCGTACAGTGCGTGCGTCATCGGGAAATTGATGCGGTCCGAATTGCTCGACTCATTGACCGGTAGCGCCAGCAGTTCTGCCAGTCGTACCAGTTCGGGCACGGCGTCGGGGTCATGGCCGAGGCGGTCGGTGAAAATCACCGGGTTCTCCGATTTCACCAGCCAGCGCGCGATGGCGCGTGCGTCATCCGGGTCGGGCCACAGCGGCCGCGACACGCCGAGCTGGTCGCGCGTGGGAAAGCGCGTGGTGCCCGGCAACGGCAACATCGCCGTCTCGCGCGGGATGGACATGTACACCGGCCCCCTGGGTTCGCTCATCGCCAATTGCAGCAGTCGGCTCACCATCAAGCCCGGATTGTCCTGATGTTCGAGCCGGTGATCGGCCTTGGTGTACTGGCGCACGATCTCGCCCTGGTCGCGCGGCTCCTGCAACCACTGCACATGCGAGTCGCGCGCGCCGCGCATCGAACCCGGAAAGGCGCGTGGGCCGGTGCCTGCGGTCATCAGCACCGGATAAGCGCCGCGCCAGGCGGTATGCACCGCGGCACCGTAATGCAGTGTGCCAACATCAACGTGTACTGTCGCGGCCGAAGGCTGGCCGCTGACCATGGCCACACCCAGCGCCGCATTGAGCGCCACCGATTCGTGGATCATCGTCACCAGTTTGGGCGCCGGCCAGCCGCGCACCTGCGCCTTGGCGGTGGCCTCCTGGTAGTAGTTCATCTCGGTGCCAGAGACAAAAAACAAATGCTCGATGCCGCCGAGCTTCATTGACGCGACAATAGCGTCCGACCATTCGTCGGCGCCGTATTCGCCCCAGAAATTATCGGTGCCTGGTGGCAGGGGAGTGGGCATGGGGCTCAGTACAAAGTGAATCGGGGGACGGCAACGCGCCCCCCCGGGTCAACCAGGAGGTCCTAATCGTTCCTAGTCATTTTTGGCCGAAGACGCGCGCGCCACCGGTTGCCAGCGCGCCGTTTCGCTGCGCACATAGTCACCGGCCTGCGTCACGTTGTAGTCGGGAATCTCGAAGGTCTCGGCCTGCAGGCGCTCACGCACATCGGCAGCCTGCATGGCTTTGCGGATTTCACGGTTGAGACTCTCGGTCACCTCGGCCGGCATTTTCGCCGGCCCGGCGATGCCAAACCACGTGATGGCAGTCATGCCGGGGTAGCCCAGTTCGGCAAAGGTCGGCACATCGGGAAAATCCGCCAGGCGCTTGGCCGAGGTGCTGGCGAGCGCACGGATTTTGCCGGTGCGCATTTGCGGCACCAAAGCTGAAATCGTCAGCGACGCGGCGGGCACGTGGCCGGCTACGAGGTCGGCGAAGGCCGGACCGGAACCCTTGTACGGCACATGTGCGATCTGCGCGCCGCTCAACTGCTTGAACAACTCGGCGATGACATGACCATGGGTGCCGTTGCCAGGTGTGGCATAGCCGACGCTGTTGGGCTTGGCCTTGGCCAGCGCAATAAAGGATTGCAGGTCCTTGATATCGGGCAGCCCGGGCCCGACGGCGATCGCGGTGGGCGGACCGCCAAGAATGGCGATGTGCGTAAAATCGCGCAAGCCGTCGTAGGGGGTCTTTTGGATCACCGGCGCAATCACCTGGGAGGCGAGGCTCGAGAGCAGCAGCGTGTAGCCGTCGGGGGCGGATTTGGCCACGACATCGGAGCCGATCACGCCGGCGGCACCGGCACGATTCTCCACCAGCACGTTCTGCTTGTAGGCTTCGGAGAGTTTTTGCGCCAGCAGGCGCGCGAGGTTGTCGGTGGTGCCACCCGGCGGGAAGGGCACGATGATTTTCAGCGGTTTGGTCGGCCATGCGGCTTGGGCGCTTGCGCTACCGGGCGCAAGCACTGAGAGCAGGGCAACAAGCACAGACACGAACACGCCATGGCGTGAACGGGCTGCGGAGGTTTTTTTCAAGGCATTGGGCATCGGTGTTTTCATCAGGTATCAGCTCTCGGACGAGTTCAGCGGAGATTGGAATCGGGACACCATCTCGGGTGTCCCCCGCGAGGGGCCATCGCAATTTTGTACATCTGTACATCTGTACATCTGTACATTCACAAATTCACATGCAAGGGAATACCAAGCAAGTGATGGACCAAGCGAAGTAGGCATATTGCCCCGTTCTGCGCATGATGGCAACGGCCGCACGCCGGCGTTCTGCAGCCGCCGCCGGCTGCGTCCGGCCCGGGTATGTATGCAGCTAGCCGGTCGCCGCACGCACCCGCGGCAGGATAAGATCGAGTCCGCGATCAGCGATGCGCATCCGCCGGTTGATTGCGGGCATCGCGCGCAGGGCACCCAGCAGGATGGGCTTCAGCCAGGCGAGGTGCGGCGGGCAGGTTCTGCTGATCCAGTCCCAGCGCAAGGCCCAGTCCTGTGTCGAATCACTTACAAAGCGCACCGCATGTTCCCATCTGGGCAATGCCGCCTCAACCGATTGCGAGCGGTCGAGTGCTTCGGCCAGGGCGCGGGCGTTCATGATGGTAAGCCCCGCCCCCTGACCGAGCGTGGGCGGCATGCCCGTCGCGGCATCGCCGACCAGCGCGACGCGTCCTTTTTGCCAACGCGGGCAGCGCACCAGGCAGTATTGGTAGGACGTGCCCTCGGTCGCCGCGAGGTGTTCGAACAACTCACCCTGTCTTGGGTACATCGCCAGCCAGTCGGCGACGTCCAGCGGCAGGCGGTTGGACATTTCGTCGCGCAGCGGACTGACAGTGAACACATAGGTCAGCGCATCTCCCGCCGGTGTAATGCCGATGCGCCGCTGGCCCGCGTAGTGCTCGGTGGTAACCGGCTCGCGCGTGAAACGCCGGTGCGGCAGCAAATAGCGGTTGATCACCGTCGGCAGCAACTTCGATCGCGCATCCAGCGACAGCGACTCGCGCACCGGCGAACTGAAACCATCACATCCGATCACCACATCGGCCTTGCAGCGTGTTCCGTCACCAAGGATCAGCACGCCCGACGCCTCCGCGCCGGCAACCTGGGAACCGGTCACCACATCTACGCCGGCCGCGGTCGCGGCGTCGCGCCACGCTTCTATCAGGGCCTGGCGCGAAAACACATAGACGCGCGTGCGCTCGGTGTCGTGCGGCCTCGATAGCAAAGGCTGCCCCTCGCTATCGACGACATCGGCCCGCAGCAGGCGCGTCCCTCGGGGTGCCAGCGCGGCAAACATCCCCGCCTCCTCCATCACCTTGATGCTGTTGTCCTTGATGTAAATCCCGGCGCCGATTTCGCGAATCGCCGGCGCGCGTTCGTGCACGCGCACGCTCCAGCCGCGCTGGCAGAGCATGGTGCCCAGTGCGAGCCCGCCGATGCCACCGCCGGCGATTTCAGCGTGCCCTTTCATTGCACCACTTCCGCGACGCATTCGATTTCGAGCAGGACGTCCGGCACGACATGCCCGACCTCGACCGTGGTGCGTGCCGGATAATCGCCTTCGCTGAAATAGCCGCGATACAGTTCGTTCATCTGCGCGAAATCCGTGCGGCGACCGAGAAACACCACCACCTTGCAGACCCGGTCGAGGGACGACCCGGCAGCCTCGAGAATCAGCTTCATGTTGGCCATGCTCTGGTGGAACTGCGCGGCAAAGTCACCCACGGCAAGCTGCCGATAGCCCGCGCCCGGCCCGGTCTGGTAGGGCGGCGTGCCGGAAACGAATACCAGGTTGCCGACCCTGACCGCATGGGAGAGCGGCACCTTCACCTTGTGCAGCGCGTCGGATGTGACGATAGTCCGCCCGCCTTGACGGGCCGGTACGGCCGGATTGCTCATCAGTTGCCCTTTTTCAGTTTTTCAACGTGTCGGATCGCGCCAGAGGTCAGCAGGGCATGGATGCCAAACACATCGCGCATCTGCGCCTCGTCGAGTATCGCGAGCGCGGCGCGCTCGTCCGCGGCAAGCGCGTATCCGGCCGCAAACGCAGCCGGACCGGCCAGCCACGCCCGCGCCGCAGACACATCGGTACGCAGCGCATACAGCGCACGCGCGAGTTCGGCCCGCCGTGTCGGATTGGGTGTGTAATAAAGCTTGGGCGCCGGCAGCGCGCCGAGCGAAGTCCAGCCGAAGGTGCCATAGTTGTGATGCCAGTTGGGCTCGTAGCTGACGACATCAGGCCTGCGCTCACCTACGACGCCGGCGAGTATCAACCACGAGCGCAGCTCGATGTTGCCGGTGGCATCGAGCGCCGCCTCGTCAAGGGACAGCAGATGGCGCAAATTGCCCGCGCTAATGCGTTCGACAATTTTCTCGTCGGTCGCATTGTGCGGCCCGGGCTCGGCATACGCCGCGGTGCCCGGATAATGTGACAGACCGCCGCTCGCCACCAGCACGGCCCTTCGTCCCATGCGCACCACCGCACGCGACAAGGCCTGTCCGAACGCGAAACAGCGCGCCGCCGAGGGTTGCGGCGGCACATAGGAATTGACAAACAGCGGCAGCACGCTGGTTTCGCGCGACCAGCCCATGAACTCGATCGGAATGGTGAAAAACGTACCAAGCTGCGCGTCGAGCGTGAAGGCCGGATCGAAGCCCTCGTCCTGCATCAATTCGACCAGGCGGTAGCCGGCCTCGCCGTCAACGGCCCAGTGGCCGCCGTGGCCGTCGCGTCCGGCCGCGCGCGGGCCGCAGTGAAACATGAAGGCCGGTACCGAGCGTACGATGAAGTCGTCGCCGTGATCGTTGCCGATCACGATCACCAGGTCCGGCCGCTGCGCGCGAAAACCGTCGCCGATGCGTTGCATTGCAGCGCGCACGCGCGCCACCTGCGCGGCGTCCTCGCTGCGCGGCAGCGACAGCATCTGTGGCGCATGCGGCACCGCGGCGGCGCCGACAAAACCCGCCTGGCTGGCGTCCGCAGCGCTCACTCCGCCTTGGCGCCGACGCGGCGCGCGATCACGCCCCACTTTTCGGTCTCGACGCGCACATAGGTGGCAAACTCATCGGGTCCCATATCGAGTATGTCCGTGCCGAGCGCGTTCATCCTGTCGCGAAGACCGGCGCTCTTGATGATGATGTCGACCTCCCGGTGCAACCTGGCGACGATATCGCGCGGCATCCCCGCGGGTCCCATCAGGCCGTTCCAGGCATACGACTCGACCCCGCGCAGGCCTGCTTCTGCCAGCGTCGGGACATCGGGAAGCAGGGATGAGCGCCTTGCCCCCGACATGGCGATGGCACGCACCCTTCCGGCCTTGGCGAGCGGGGCCAAGGTCGAGATCGGATCGAAGGTCGCGGCAACTTCACCGGTCATTACCGCGTTCAACGCCGGCGCGCTGCCCTTGTACGGGGCATGGATCATCCTGAGCCCCGCGGTGAGCGCGAAATTTTCCATCGCCAGGTGGCTGGACACGCCCGCCCCCGGCGAGGAGAACGCAAGTTCGCCCGGGCGCGCTTTGACGTAGGCAATGAACTCTTCCAGGTTCTTGACCGGCAGCGCCGGATTGATGCCGATGACAGAAGGCGTTCCGGTGAGCGCCATGATGGGCGTGAAATCCTTGCCCGCGTCATACGGCAGCTTGGGATAGACGCTGGGCGCGATCGAATTGGCCGCCAGCGTGCATAGCAGCAGCGTGTATCCATCGGGCGCCGCTTTGGCGACATAGTCGGTGCCGATGGTGCCGCCGGCGCCGGCACGGTTCTCCACCACGACTTGCTGCCCCCAGGCCTTGGTCAGTCCCTCGGCAATGAAGCGGGCGACGATGTCGGTCTGTCCGCCGGGTGGAAACGGCACGATGATGCGGATCGGCTTTGACGGGTAACCTGGCGCCGCGCCTGCGGGTGCGGTCTGTGCAAATGCCGGCACCGGCGCACCCGCCAACACGACGGCAAGTAGCAATACCAACGAACGGATCATGGTTTTCATGCGGATTCCTTTGCTGATTGAAGGTTGCCAATGTAGATGCGTTGCGCGCCGTCCCCGCCACTTCGTCGCTGCGCGGCATGCAGCGCGTTCCAGACCGCGTTGGCGGTAAGGGGCACTTCGTGCACACCGATATTGAGCGCGGCAAGCGCATTGCCGACGGCGTTGGCGATGGCCGCAGGCGGCGCGATTGCGCCGCCCTCGCCGGTGCCCTTCATGCCAAACACGCTGAAGGTCGAAAGGGTGTGCTGGTGCTCGATCCGGATGTCCGGCATGTCGGCGCATCCGGGCAGCGCATAGTCCATCAGGGTGCCCGCAAGCGGCTGGCCCGCTTCATCAAAGCGAAACGCCTCCGACAACGCCTGGCCTATACCCTGCGCCACGCCGCCGCGCACCTGGCCCTCGACGATCACCGGATTGATCTGCTGGCCACAGTCCTCGACGACGACATAGTCGATAATGCGCACCGCACCGGTCTCCATATCCACGGCCACGCGCGCGGCATGCATGCCCGAGGCATAGGTGCCGGTCTCGACCTCCGGCCGGTACAGGTGCAGAAATTCCAGGCCAGGCTCGACGCCGGCGGGCAGCTTTTGCACGTTCTGCCATGCGATGTCGGCCAGCTCTGAATAGTCGAGTTTGCGTGCACCGTGGTGCGCGGCACCACCGGCGAGCACCACCTGCGCGGCGGTGCAACCGAACTGCGATGCGGCGATCACGCGCAGCTTGTCGGTCAGTTTGAGACAGGCGTGGTACACCGCGCCGCCGGATTTGACCATTGAGCGCGACGCCACGGTGCCCATGCCGTAGGGACAAACATCGGTGTCGCCCTGGCGCACGCTGATATGCTGCAGCGGCAACCCGCTCACCGCTGCGGCAACCTGCGCCAGCGTGGTCTCCAGGCCCTGGCCCTGCGACAGGACACCCACCTCCACGGTGAGCGTGCCGCTCAAATCGAGCTTCACCCGCGCCGATTCAAACCCATACAACACCGGCGATCCACGCGCAACGAATTCCGCCGCTCCGTGGGCCGTCTGTTCGACATACATCGCAAAGCCGGTGCCAATGCGTTCGTGGGCGCCGGCCGGGCTGTTGCCGGCGTCGTGCATCGCCCGCTCCGCGGCCCGGATCAGGCCGGGGTAGTCGCCGCTGTCGTAGGTAAGGCCGGACGCGGTCTTCCACGGAAACTCCGCCGGAGTGACGACGTTTTTCAGCCTTACCGCATTGGGCTGCAATTGCAGTTCAAGCGCCAGTTCGTCGATGGTGCGTTCCATCGCGAACACCGCCGACGGCCGCCCGACGCCGCGGTACGGGCCTATCGGCGTCTTGTTGGTGCAGGCCGAGCGCGCGCGAAACCGGTACTGCCCGATACGGTAGGGACCGGGCAGGACGCTGACCGCCATGTTCGCCTCGATCGCGCTGGTTGATGTGATCATCGAGTAGGCACCGCCGTCGCCGACGATGTCCACATCGAGTGCGACGAGTGTACCGTCGCGCATGGCGTGCGCCGTAACCGTCTGAAACTGCTCGCGCGCGTGACAGGCGCTCAGCATGTGTTCGGAACGCGTTTCGATCCAGCGCAGCGGCCGATCAAGCTGCACGGCCATGGCCGCAAGCGCGAGTTCCTCGGGATAAAAATTGGTTTTCACGCCGAACGCCCCGCCGACGTCGGGCACGACCACGCGCACCCGCCTTTCGTCAAAGCCGACCAGGTGCTGCGCCAAAAAACTGCGTATCAGGTGCGGCCGTTGGGTCGAAGTCCACAACACCAGTTGGTCGTTGCGCCGGTCAAACCAGGCGACACAGCCGCGGGTCTCTATCGGCATCGGCCCGGCGCGTGCCATGCGAAAGCGTCGCGTCATGTGCACCTCGGCCGCCGCAACCGCCGCGTCAAAACCGGCGCTCGCGCGCTCGAGCGTGAGGTAACTGTTGTCGGGCCAGTCGGCGTGAATGCGCGGCGCACCGGGCGCGAGGGCTGCCAGGGCGTCCACCGTAGCGTCCAGCGGCTCGATGACGACGGTCATGGCCTCGGCGAGGTCGTCGGCCTCGGCGCGGCTGCCACCGATGACCGCGGCAATGGCTTCACCGACAAAGCGCACCCGTTTGGTGGCGAGCGCGGGGTAGGCGGCGCGGCGAAAGCCGTCGCGCAGCAGCCCGGCGACCATGGGCCGCGCCACACCTTGCAGTTCGTTTGCCGTCCAGACCAGCCCTTGCGCCGTCCCCGCCGGCGCGGCAATCGCACCGAGAACGCCATGCGCGACGCTGGAGCGCACAAAGGCCACATTGCGCATGCCGGGCAGGTCCACATCGGCGAGGAAGCGGCCGTGGCCGACCAGCAGGCGCCGGTCTTCGAGGCGGTGCACGCCCGAGCCAATCCACGAAGGCTCGGCAAGACGGTCCCATCCGGTGGCGGTGCGTGCCGCAGCTTCCATCAATTGTTCCTTAAAGCAAGCACTTTACGCCGCTGCGGCACGTAAGGTCTATATGCCATGGACGATAAGCAATATCGACTGGGTTGATGTCGGCGATGTCGCCTCCGTGTGGCTACAATAGGCGGATGAAGTCCCTTGATGTGCACATGCTCGCCTGCCTCGACGCGCTGGTGACAGAAGCCCACGTGTCCCGTGCCGCAAGCCGCATCGGCATCGGCCAGCCGGCGATGAGCGAGGTGCTGGCGCGGCTGCGGCTGGTTTTCGGCGACCCGCTGCTCGTTCGCACCCGCCAGGGCATGACGCCGACGCCGCGGGCGCTGCACGCCGCAGCGCAGGCGCGCGAAGCGCTGCGCCTGATTGAGGATGCGCTATCCGGGCACGAGCGCTTCGAGCCGGGGAGCACCACGATGGACTTTCGCATCGTCGCGCTCTCTTCGCTGGCTTTTTCGATGCTGCCCAGGCTGGTGCGCCACCTCGAGGACCGCGCGCCGGGGGTTCGTCTGATGATGCAGCCTGCGGACGTGCGGCGGACCCACGAAATGCTCGAGGCCAACGAATGCGACATGGTGCTTGGCTACCCGCCCAGCGTCTCCTCCGGGCTGCACGCACAACCGCTGTTCCGGCTGCGCCTTGCCTGCATCGCCAGGCGCGGACATCCGCGCATTCGCGGCAAGATCAGCTTTGAGGACTACCTGAGCATTCCGCACGTGGTGCTGGGCGCCGGCTCCTCACCGGTTTCAACGATCGAGGTGAGTGTCGAGCGGGCGCTCAAGCGCCGCCGGCGCAGCCGCATTGTTGGCGTGCGGACACCGGATCTGTTGGTGTCGAGCGCCGTGGTTGCGGGCACCGATCTGATCGCAACCGTGCCCGAGCGTATCGTCCGCGAGCTGGCGAGCATGCTGTCGCTGCAGTTGCTCAAACCGCCGCTGGCACTGGCCGACCCGAACATCCTGATGATCTGGCACGAGCGCACCCATCGCGATCCGGGCCACCGTTTTTTGCGCCAGGCAATCCGCGAAGTCGCCAAGGAGTTCGAGCCGGTCGAGCGCCGTCCGCGACAGCCGCGTACTGGCGAGGCCTGAGCGATGCCTCGCCAGCGGACCGTCCACGCGGAGCGCTTCATGGTGGTCAGCGGCCACCCTCTGGCCACCGATTCCGCGCTGGACGTCCTGGCACAGGGCGGCAGCCTGGCCGACGCCGCGGTCTGCGCATCGGCGCTGCTCTCGGTCGTCGCAACCCACGCCAATTCGGTCGGTGGCGACGGGTTTGTACTGCTGCGTTTTGGCGGACAAGTCGGCGGCCGCATCGAGGGCTTGAACGGCTCGGGACCGGCACCGGGTACCGCCGATGCCGCGCGCTTTGCCGGCGGCATTCCGGCCAAGGGCGCCATCGCCGCAGTCGTGCCCGGCCTGCCGCGCATGTGGGGAGCCCTGCACGAGCGTCATGGCAGGCTACCCTGGTCCCGCCTCATCGAACCGGCCATCGCGGCCGCGCAAGCCCATACGGCCTCGGTGGTATTGCTGCGCAATCTGGACGCCGAGTTGTCCACCGTTCGCGCCGACCCGGGCTGCAGCGCAATCTATGTAGCGGACGGCCAGCCCCTCGCGGCGGGCGCAATGCTAAAGCAGCCGGCACTCGCGCGCACGCTGGGCACGATTGCCGCACACGGCGCCGCGGGGTTTTACCAGGGCGCAGTCGCACAGGCGCTGGTGCGTGCGGTCGGAGCCGCCGGCGGACTGATCAGCACGACCGACCTTGTGGCATTCCGGCCCGAATGGGTGACCCCGCTCTCAACGTCTTACCGCGGGCTCACCGTGCATGGCCTGCCTCCCAATGCCTATGGCGCGCTGATGCTGGCGCAACTCAACGCACTGGCCGGCCTTGACCCGGCGCAACTGGCGGGCGACCCGGTCACCTGTCTTGACTTTGAGATGCGCGCAGCGTTTGCCGCGCTGGCGCTGGCCAAACCGCGCGTGTTCGACTCCAGAACGCGGGTGTTCGACCAGGACGGGCTGCTGGGCGCGGCCGCCACACTGCAATTGCAGGCAGCCTTGCATGTCCATGTACCCACAGTAACGCCACCGTCTCCCGGCGGCACGACGGGCCTTGTACTGGCCGACGCGGCCAGCGGCGACGCCATCGTCATGCTGCAGAGCAATTTCCAGCCGTTCGGATGCGCGTTCCTCGACCAGGACACCGGCATCCTGCTGAACAACCGCATGATGTGTTTCAGCGCCGACCCTAAGGACCCCAACGTCGTGGCGCCCGGCAAGCGGCCGGCCCACACGCACAATCCCGTTCTGGTCACCGACGCCGGCCGGCTTCGCCTCGCGATGGCGACACCGGGCGGCATCAGCCAGACTATTTCCTGCGTGCAGGTGATGGTGAACCGCCTGGATCGCGGCTGGGACCTTGCACAGGCCATCGACGCGCCGCGCTGGAGCACAGACCGTTTCGGCGCCAAGGTGATCGAGACGGCGTTCGAAGACGGCGTGGTCGCGCAACTCGCGACGAAGGGACATGCGGTGACCCGCGCCAGCGGATCAAACTTCTTCGGCTCGGTAAAAGCCATCGAGCAGATGCCCGATGGCAGCCTGCTCGGTCACGCCGACCACCGGCGCGAAGCGACGGCCGGAGGGCTTTAAACACGACGCGCGGGTGCCGCCCTGGATACGGCTTTCGCGATTCCAGTCGGTCTGGCCGTGGCGCACGATGCAAATCGTCAGATCGGCCTGCGCTGAAAATGACAGGGCGATGACGCCTGGATTACGTTGTTGTGATGCCCGCAAGGGGACGGCGCGATGGGTGTGGCAGCACCAGGCTGTGCTGCTGGCCCTCAGGAAAATTCGGGGCATCGGCTGGAAACCCTTGCTGGGCGAGGCTTTCCAGCCGGTCTTCAGGGACACACGGGGCGCCTATGGATCAAGCCGGTGCCGCAGATACGGCCGCGTTCAGCCCAGAAACAAACGGTAGGCCGGATTGGCACTTTCATCGACAAAGGGATAACCAAGCGTGTCGAGAAATTTCCTGAACTGCGGCATTTCTTTTTTGGGCACTTGCATGCCGACCAGCACGCGGCCGTTGTCGGCGCCGTGGTTGCGATAGTGAAACAGGCTGATGTTCCAGTCGCTGCGCATGCTGGACAAAAAGTTCATCAGTGCGCCGGGGCGTTCCGGGAATTCGAAGCGGTAAAGCAACTCGTTTTTTGCCGTGCCCTTGCCGCCTGCGGCTTGCGGCGCGTGGCCGCCGACGAGGTGGCGGACATGCAGCTTGGCCATTTCGTTGTCGGAAAAATCGAGGGTCTTCAGGCCGTGGCGGACCAGCGAGCGCACCAGCTTCGCCTTCTCGGCATGGTCGCGCACCTGCACACCGACAAACACATGCGCCTCTTTCGGGTCGGCGATGCGGTAGTTGAACTCGGTGATGTTGCGTGCGCCCAGCGTGGCGCAGAATTTCCTGAAGCTGCCCGGCCGCTCGGGGATGGTCACGGCGAGGATGGCTTCGCGCCGCTCGCCCACCTCGGCGCGCTCGGCGACAAAGCGCAGACGGTCGAAATTGGTGTTGGCGCCGCAGGCAATGGTCACAAGGTCGAGACCGCGTGCGCCGGTTTTTTCGACATAGACCTTGGCGCCGGCGACGGCGAGCGCGCCGGCCGGCTCGAGTATCGAGCGCGTGTCCTCGAACACGTCTTTCATCGCGGCGCAGATCTCGTCGGTGTTGACGAGAATGATGTCATCGACCAGTTCGCGGCAGATGCGAAAGGTCTCGACCCCGACCTGCTTGACCGCAACGCCGTCGGCGAACAGGCCGACGTGATCGAGCGTGACGCGGCGGCCGGCCTTGAGCGAACGCGACATCGCATCCGAATCGACCGGCTGCACGCCGATCACCTTGATGCCAGGCTGCAGGCGCTTGACGTAGGAGGCGATGCCCGAGATCAGGCCGCCGCCGCCGATGGCGACAAAAATGGCGTGGATGGGGCGCCTGGTCTGGCGCAGGATTTCCATGCCGACCGTGCCCTGGCCGGCGATGACATCCGGGTCGTCGTAGGGATGAACGAAGGTGAGCTTGCTGCGCTGTTCGAGCTTGCGTGCGTGCGCGTAGGCGTCCGAATATGAATCACCGACCAGCACCACCTCGGCGCCGCGGCCCGCCACCGCATCGACCTTGATGCGCGGCGTGGTCACCGG
This sequence comes from uncultured Bordetella sp., assembly GCA_964385505.1. GTDB lineage: Bacteria > Pseudomonadota > Gammaproteobacteria > Burkholderiales > SG8-39 > CAITSH01. The sequence goes on along the minus strand of CAYLPI010000001.1, from coordinate 65,372 downwards.
CATCACGATCAAAGCGCGGCAGCCGAGCTTTTGCGCCGCCAGCGCCACGCCCTGGGCGTGGTTGCCGGCCGATGCCGCGATGACACCACGCTTCAACACCGCGGTCGGCAGCAAGGCCATCTTGTTGTAGGCGCCGCGCAGCTTGAACGAGAACACCGGCTGCATGTCTTCTCGCTTCAACATGATGTTGTTGCCAAGGCGCGCCGACAGGTTGGGCGCGTGATCAAGCGGCGTCTCGACAGCGACGTCATAGACGCGCGCAGTGAGGATTTTTTCGAGGTAATCGATGGTCATGGTGTTTTCTTTGCGGCACCGCATCCGCAGCATGGGGACGCACGCGGATACCAAGGCGGCTACTCTACACGAGCGGCCCGTTTCCCTCTATTCTCGCGCCATGATTGAATGGTTCACTCCCGCCGAATGGTTCACCGCCGAAGCCGGCTTGTGGTCGCTGTTTGCCGCCTCTTTCATCGCCGCGACGCTGGTGCCCCTGTCGTCCGAGGCGGTGCTGTTCGGTGTGCTCAAACTGCACCCGGAGTTGTTGGTACCGGCCATCGCCGTGGCCACGCTCGGCAACACCCTGGGGGGCATGAGCTCCTACCTTATCGGACGCTTTATCGCGCAGCAAAAACCGCTGACGCAGCTCGCGCGCCTGCGCCGGTGGGGCGCGCCGGCCTTGTTGCTGGCCTGGTTGCCGGTGGTCGGCGATGCACTGTGTGTCGCCGCCGGATGGCTTAAACTGAACTGGCCTGCAGTATTGGTTTTCCAGGCCGCCGGACGTCTTGCCCGCTACTGGGTGGTCGCCCAGGGTGCGAGCCTGTAGGGAGTACGGAAATGGCAAAAATAAATTCCAGAAAAGCGCTGGCCAAGGCGCAGTGGGAGCGCGGCTACAGTTCGCACGGCTACTGGCTGGGCAAAGACAAGCTCGGCGATGTTCGCCAATCGGGCAAAGGTAAAGTTAAAGGTGAAGGCGAGACGCGCTACCAGTGGCAGGCCGGCAACCGCACCGGCGAAACCATGACCCTCGTCGATGCCAAACGCATGGTCGAGACCCTGACCGAGCAAGGCGTCACGCAAATGGGCTTGTTCGAGGATTGATCCGGTCGCGAATCCTTGTCAGATCGGACAAGGTAATCGGCCGCAAAGCCACGCCCGGTGCGCTTTTTCAGGGCTTAGCATGCTGATTTTATCGGGTTACGCGCACGCCGCTGCGCGCGCAGGTGCTCAGGCGGCGGTGAGATTGGCGTATTCGAGCGCCAGCCATTTCATGCCGTGGCGGCCGAAATTGATCTGTACCCGCGCCTCGGCACCACGGCCCTCGGCGTTGACGATGACGCCCTGACCGAACTTGGCATGGACGACGTTCTGGCCGATGCGCCAGGGTGAATCGTCGGAGGCCGCATTGGACGCGAAAACGGCCTGGCGCGGGGGCGACGCCGGCCAGGCCAGTTCGTTGGCACTGTCATGCGCGCTCATGCCCGAGCCGATGCGCGGTGACAACCACTTCAGCAGTTCCGGCGGAATTTCTTCGATAAAACGACTGGCGACGTTGTAGCGCGTCTGGCCATGCAACAAGCGCGTTTGCGCCAGCGTCAGGTACAGGCGCTGGCGCGCGCGGGTTATGGCCACGTACATCAGGCGCCGCTCCTCTTCAAGGCCGTCATCGGCGGCGGTGCTTTGCTCGTGCGGAAACAGGCCTTCTTCGAGGCCGCTGATGAACACGGCGTGAAATTCCAGGCCCTTGGCCGAGTGCACGGTCATCAATTGCAGCGCGTCGCTGCCTTCGCCGGCCTGGTGCTCGCCGGCTTCGAGCGCGGCGTGCGCGAGGAAATTCGCCAGCGGGTCGATGCGCTCGCGCGTTTCGGACGCGGCCGCTGGCGCCTGATCGGGCGCGTCGAAATCCAAGCCCGATTGCGCAGCACCGGCCGCTGCTGCGGCTGCTTCTGGCGCCGGTACCACGCTATCGACCATGATCGACGATAAACCCTCTTCCTGCATGAAGCCGGCCGCAGCATTGACCAGTTCGTTGAGGTTTTCAACCCGGTCGGCGCCGTCTTTCTCTTTTTGATAATGCGCGCGCAAGCCGCTGCGCTCGAGCATGTGTTCGACCACTTCGGGCAATGACAGGCCTTGCGTTTCGCTGCGCAAATTGTCGATGAGACGGGTGAACGCGGCCAGTACCGCGCCGGCCTTGCCCTCGAGCGCGGCAACCGCGGCGTAGAGCGGGATGCCGCGCGCCCTGGCCGTGTCCTGCAGCGATTCGAGCGAGCGAGCGCCGATGCCGCGCGTGGGGAAATTCACCACGCGCAAGAAGGCGCCGTCGTCCTCCGGGGTGGCGAGCAGGCGCAGGTAGGCGAGGGCGTGCTTGATTTCGAGGCGCTCGAAAAAGCGCAGGCCGCCATAGACGCGATAGGGAATGCCGGCCGAGAACAGCGCGTGTTCGATGATGCGCGACTGCGCGTTGGAACGGTACAGCACCGCCATGTCGCGCCGCGCCATGCCTTCGCGCGCCAGCGACTGCACCTCCTCGGCGATCCAGTGCGCTTCGTAGCCGTCGGACTGCGCCTGATAGACCCGCAGCGGTTCGCCGTGCCCGGCGGCGGTCCACAGGTTTTTACCCAGGCGCTTGCTGTTGTGCGAAATCAGCGCGTTGGCGGCGTCGAGAATGTGGCCGTGGGAGCGGTAATTCTGCTCCAGCCGGATAATGTTGCCGACATTGAAGTCGTGCTCGAAGTCGGCCATGTTGCCGACGTTGGCGCCGCGAAACGCATAAATCGACTGGTCGTCGTCGCCGACGGCGAAAATCGCGTTGCCGCCGCCGGCGCGGGTGGTGCCGTGGCCGGCGAGCAGTTTGAGCCAGCGGTATTGCAGCCGGTTGGTATCCTGGAACTCATCGACCAGAATGTGGCGAAAGCGCGCCTGGTAGTGCTGGCGCAGGATTTCGTTGCGCGACAAGAGTTCGAAGCAGCGCAACAGCAATTCGGGAAAATCGACCGCGCCTTCGCGCTGGCATTGCGCGTCATATGCGGCGTACAACTCCACCGCACGGCGCGAAAATTCGTCGGACACCTCAACCTTGTCGGCGCGATCGCCGGCTTCCTTGGCGCCGTTGATGAACCACTGCACCTGGCGCGGCGGAAAACGGTCTTCATCGACATTGAGCGACTTGAGAATGCGCTTCACCGCCGATAACTGGTCCTGCGTATCGAGAATCTGGAAAGTCTGCGGCAGCCCGGCATCGCGGTAATGCGCGCGCAGCATGCGGTTGCACAGGCCGTGAAAGGTGCCCACCCACATGCCGCGCGTGTTGATCGGCATCATCGCCGACAGGCGCACCAGCATTTCCTTGGCCGCTTTGTTGGTAAAGGTCACCGCCAGAAGGCCGTTGGGGCTGATGTTGCCGGTCTGGATCAACCAGGCGATACGCGTCGTCAGTACCCGAGTCTTGCCCGATCCGGCACCGGCGAGGATAAGCGCCGACTGGTTGGGCAGGGTTACCGCAGCGAGTTGTTCAGGGTTGAGATTGTCGAGTAGGGGGGGCATTGCCGCTGGCGCCGGGGGCGTTGGACTGCGCGCATTCTACCGCAGCGCCTGTGCCAAATTGACGTTCCGGTGCGCAACAGGGCAGTTTTCCCGCTGGCGCACCGCGCCAGAAAATACCCAGAGCATAGGCTGGAAAGCCACGCCAGTCGTGGCTTTCCAGCTTGTTGTACTTTTCGTGTGGCCGCGTCAGGCAGCGCGGCACCAGTAAAAACGCCGGCGCAAGCTGCGCGTCGGGGAAACGCGTCACGCCAATTACGTGCTCACCTGTTCACATGCTCACCCTTGGCTCATTCACGCCCATGCTGCCCTTGAGCCGCGCCGCCAGTGCCTGCGCTTCGTCGCGCGAGGGCAGGTTGGCGAGGCGCACGTTGTAGCTGCGCTTCTCACCGGCCAGCACCGGCTGGATTTCGGCGGCATAGCCGGCATTACGCACATCATCATAGAGTTTGAGCGCGTCGGCCTGGGTGTCTGCCGTACCCAGTACGACCTTCCATTTGCCGCCGCGACGCGCCGCCCCGGCGCCGGCGGCTACCTCGGTTTCGGTCGCCCATTGCGTCAGCAACTTGGCGTCAACCGCGGCGATAGGCAAGGACTTGCCGTTGTCGCGGATGTAAAACTGCAAGGGCTGGTCAAGGTTGAAAGCTTGCTCGCCCGGCGGCGTAACCTCGATGCGGCCCTCGATCAGGCAGACGATCTGCTTGTTGAGGTCCGACTTGCCCCACAAATCGGTGCCGCGCACCCCTATGGTCACGGTTGCAACCGAGACATTGACCAGGCGCTTGCCACGCAACTTGGCAAAAATATCGGTGGTAAAGCGAAACGCGCCCTCACCCACGGCCAGCGAGGCGGCAAACACGCCGTCCTTTTGCTGCGCCATGTCGCTTAGTCTGAGGCTGGCGTTCTGACCCAGCTTGACCGCGCTGCCATCGGCGGTCTTGAGCAACAGGCGCGAATTGGCGCCGGTGCGCACCTGGTCGCCGTTTTGCAACTCCATGCCGGGCGACAAGGGCAGTCGTCCGGAGCCGCGCTCCACCCAGGCCGGCATTTGTACCGCTTCGACGGTGGCGTTGGGCGCGGCATGCACGCCCGGCGCCACCGCCAGGCCCAATACCAGGGCCAGGCTAAAGGTAAAGGTAAAGGTAAAGGTGAAGGCGAGGAACGGCCGCACCACCGGTAAAAGCTGTGAATGTGTACCCATGTTTCGCCCCTTTTCTGGTTTGCCATGCAGATGCAGGCTTATACGGTGACCGCCGCTGCCCGGATTCAGGCCCGCAGCCGGGCGCAGGCTATAATTGCCAGCTTCATTTACGCTGCGAAAACAACAATGCAAGCCCAGTATAGCCCGACCGATATCGAGCGCGAAGCGCAGCAACACTGGCGGAGCACGGACGCCTACCGCGCCGTCGAACACGCCAGGGATGCGACGGGCAAGGAAAAACCCAAGTACTACGCCTGCTCGATGCTGCCCTACCCCTCGGGCAAGCTGCACATGGGGCATGTGCGCAACTACACCATCAATGATGTGATGTACCGCTACCTGCGCATGAACGGCTACAACGTGCTGCAGCCGATGGGCTGGGACGCCTTTGGCCTGCCGGCCGAAAACGCCGCCATGGCCAACAAGGTGGCGCCGGCAAAATGGACTTACGACAACATTGCGTACATGAGAAAGCAGATGCAATCGATGGGCCTCGCCATCGATTGGTCGCGCGAAATCGCCGCCTGTGACCCGAATTATTACAAGTGGAACCAGTGGCTGTTCCTGAAAATGCTGGAAAAAGGCATCGCCTACCGCAAGACCCAAGTGGTGAACTGGGACCCGGTTGACCAGACCGTGCTGGCCAACGAGCAGGTCATCGACGGCCGCGGCTGGCGCACCGGCGCCCTGGTGGAAAAACGCGAAATCCCGGGCTATTACCTCGCCATCACGCGCTACGCCGACGAACTGCTGGACGCTGTCACCACCAAGCTGCCGGGTTGGCCCGAGCGCGTGCGCCTGATGCAGGAGAACTGGATAGGCAAAAGCGAGGGCGTGCGTTTTGCGTTCCCGCACGACATCAAGGGCGCCGACGGCAAGCTGATCCAGGACGGGCGCATGTACGTGTTTACCACCCGCGCCGACACCATCATGGGGGTAACTTTTTGCGCCGTCGCGCCGGAGCATGCGCTGGCCGAGCACGCTGCATTGGGCAACCGGGCGCTGGCGGCCTTCATGGAAGACTGCAAAAAAGGCGGCACCACCGAAGCCGAGTTGGCGCTGCGTGAAAAAGCCGGCATGCCCACCGGCTTGTTCGTCACCCACCCGCTGACCGGTGCAAAAGTCGAGGTCTGGGTCGGTAACTACGTGCTGATGAGCTACGGCGACGGCGCGGTGATGGGCGTGCCGGCGCATGACGAACGCGATTTCGCATTCGCAAAAAAGTACGGCCTCACCATCAAGCAGGTCGTCGCCCTCGCAGGCAAAAACTTTTCGACCGCGGCCTGGGACGAGTGGTACGCCAACAAGCAGGTCGGCAAATGCATCAACAGCGGCCAATACGACGGCCTCGGCTTCAAAGCGGCGGTCAGCGCCATTGCGGCCGAGCTCGGCGCCAAGGGCCTGGGCGAGGCGCGGACGACTTACCGTCTGCGCGACTGGGGCATTTCGCGCCAGCGCTACTGGGGCACACCCATCCCCATCATCCACTGCACCGATTGCGGACCGGTGCCGGTACCGGAAAATGACCTGCCGGTGGTGCTGCCCGAGGACCTGATTCCCGACGGTTCGGGCAATCCCCTCGCCAAGGACGAGCGCTTTCTTCGCTGCACATGCCCGCAGTGCGGCAAGCCGGCGCGGCGCGAAACCGACACCATGGACACCTTTGTCGATTCGTCGTGGTATTTCATGCGCTACTGCGACCCGAAAAACGACAAGGCCATGGTCGCCGCCGGCGCCGATTACTGGATGCCCATGGATCAGTACATCGGCGGCATCGAGCACGCCATCCTGCACTTGTTGTACGCGCGCTTCTGGACCAAGGTGATGCGTGACATGGGCCTGGTCAAAGTCGACGAGCCCTTCACCAAGCTGCTGACACAAGGCATGGTGCTCAACGAGGCCTTCGTGCGCAGCGGCGACAAAGCCGGCAAGCAGTACTTCTGGGCGCACGACCTCGACATCGTGCGCGACGAGCATGCCAAGGTGGTCTCGGCCACGGCCAGGTCCGACGGCCAGCCGGTCACCTATGAGGGCTGGACCACCATGTCCAAGTCCAAGAACAACGGCATCGACCCGCAGCAACTAATCGACAAAATGGGCGCAGACACTGCGCGCCTGTTCGTGATGTTCACCAGCCCGCCCGAGCAGACGCTGGAATGGTCGGAAGCGGGCGTTGACGGCGCGCACCGCTTTCTCAAGCGTGTCTGGGCCTTTTCACACAAACAGCACGACCTGATCAGGGACACCGGCGCCCCGGGCGGCGGTCTCACCGAAGCGCACAAGGCGCTGCGCCGCGAAATTCATCTCGGTTTGCGCCAGGCCGACTACGACCTCAAACGCATCCAGTACAACACCGTCGTTTCGGCGACGATGAAAATGCTCAATGCGCTGGAGTCGGCCAAGCTGCCCGAAGGACCGGCGAGCGCCGCAGTACTCGGCGAAGGACTTTCCATCCTGATCCGCGTGCTCTACCCCGTTGTGCCGCATATCGCGCACGCGCTTTGGCGTGAACTGGGCTTCGCCGCGAAGCAGGGCGAGATTCTTGACGCGCCGTGGCCGGTGGTGGACGAGGCAGCCCTGGCGCAGGACGAAATCGACATGGTGCTGCAAATCAACGGCAAGCTGCGCGGCCAGTTGCGGGTGCCGCATGACGCCGACAAGGCGATGCTCGAACGTCTGGCCCTCGCCAGCGAGGTCACGCAAAAACACACCGGCGGGCAGGCGCCGAAGAAGGTCATCGTCGTGCCCGGGCGGCTTATCAACGTGGTAGTGTAAGCGCCAACAAAGCCCAGAATGAAGCCTCAGGACGACACGATGAATCCAAAACTGCAGTCCGGTTCAGGGCGGCCTTCGCGCGCGTCGCTGTTTCTCGTTGCGGCGCTGTGCATGACCCTTGGCGCCTGCGGTTTCCAGTTGCGCGGACAGGCGACGTTGCCGTTCGACTCGCTTTACGTCGCCTCGAACACCGGGCTCGCGGTCCAGCTCAAGCGCAACATCATCGCCGGCACCAACACCCGGCTGGTGGACGACCCCAAACTCGCCCAGGCCACCTTCAGCGTCCTGTATGAAGCGCAGGAAAAATCCATTTTGAGTCTTAATTCCGCTGGCCGCGTGCGCGAGTACCAATTGCGTTATCGCTATCGCTTCCGCGTTGCCGACGCCAAAGGACTCGAGTTCGTGCCCTCGAACGAAATCTTGTTGACCCGCGACATCAGCTTCAATGACTCCGCGGTGCTGGCCAAGGAGAATGAGGAAGGCCTGCTTTATCGCGACATGCAGGCCGACATGGTGCAACAGGTGCTGCGCCGGCTGGCCGCAGCCAAACCGCCGAGCGCATCAGCGCAGTAATGCAGCTGCGGGCGGACCAGCTCGCGGGTCATCTTGCGCGCGCCCTTGCGCCGCTGTATGTGGTGCTGGGAGACGAGCCGTTGCTGACGTTGGAGGCGGCCGATGCCATTCGTGCCAGGGCACGCGCCGCCGGGCACAGCGAACGCGAGGTGCTCTCGGTCGAGCGCTATTTCGATTGGGGCCAGCTTGGCGCCGCCGGCGCGAGCATGTCGCTATTCGCCGAAAAGCGCCTGATCGAGTTGCGCATGCCCGGCGGCAAACCCGGCACCGAGGGCGCCAAGGCGATCGAGGCCTATTGCACCAGGCTGCCGCCGGACACACTGACGCTGGCAATCCTGCCGACGCTCGACCGCAAATCGCAGGAAACAGCCTGGTTTCGCACCCTGAGCGCCGCCGCAGTCCTCGTTACGGTATCGGCGGTGGACCGGGCGCGGCTTCCCGACTGGATTGCCGCACGCCTCGCGACGCAAAAACAAACGGCCGCGCGTGAAAGCCTCGAATTCATCGCCGATTGCGTCGAGGGCAACCTGCTTGCGGCCCACCAGGAAATCCAGAAGCTCGGCCTGCTGCACCCGCCGGGCGAAATCGCCGATGAAGCGATCCGTGCCGCGGTGCTCAACGTGGCGCGCTATGACGTGGCGGATCTGTCCGCAGCCCTGCTGGCCGGCGACATTGCGCGCCTGGCACGCATGCTCGAGGGCCTTGAGGGCGAGGGCGAGGCGGTGCCGCGGGTATTGTGGATTCTGGCCGAGGATATTCGCGCGCTGGCGCGTGTGCAGGCCGGTCTTGCCGAGGGCCAGGCGCTGCCCGATTTGCTCAGCGCCGCGCGGGTCTGGCGTGAACCGCGAAAATCGCTACTGTCGCGGGCGGCGCGGGCCCTGCCCGCTGCGGTGGCACGTAATGCGCTGCGCCACGCCGCGCGCATCGACCGCATGGCCAAAGGCATAGGTGAGGGCGATCCCTGGAACGAGATGCTGCAGTTGGGCCTGCGCTTCGCCCGCTAAGCTGGCAGTTCCGCAGCGCGGGTTCTCCGTCGCCGCCATAAAGCGTAAAATCGAAGCGCCATGAATGCCCCGCACGATATCAAGACCTACATGCTGGAACTCGGCCGCCAGGCCCGTGCCGCCGCGCGCGTGCTCGCCCGCAGCGACGGCGGAACCAGGGACAAGGCCTTGCTCGCCATGGCCGCCGCCATTCGCCGCAACACAGAAGCGCTGCTGGCCGCCAACGCGGTCGATGTCGCCGCGGCAAAGTCGTCCGGCAAGGACAACGCCTTCATCGACCGCCTGACGCTGTCGGCCGGCTCGGTTGAGGGCATGGCCATGGGCGTCGAACAGATCGCCGCACTGGCCGATCCTGTGGGCGAAATCAGCGAGCGCCGCGTCCAGCCGACAGGTATCGAGGTTGCGCGCATGCGCGTGCCGCTGGGTGTCATCGGTATCATTTACGAGTCGCGTCCGAACGTGACGGCCGACGCGGCGGCGCTGTGTCTCAAATCGGGCAATGCCTGCATTCTGCGCGGCGGATCGGAGTCGGTGCGATCCAATCTCGCCATTGCCGACTGCGTGCGCGAGGGCCTTCACGCTGCGGGCCTGCCCGAGTCAGCGGTGCAGGTGGTGGCGACCGCCGACCGTGAAGCCGTCAGCGCGCTGCTCAACATGCCCGAGTACGTCGATATCATCGTGCCGCGCGGCGGCAAGAGTCTGATCGCGCGCATCATGGCCGAGTCGCGCATTCCGATGATCAAGCACCTTGATGGCGTTTGCCATGTTTTCATCGACGCAGCGGCCGACCCGGTAAAAGCCGTGCGTATTGCCGACAACGCAAAAACCCAGCGCTACGGTACCTGCAACACCATGGAAACGCTGCTGGTGCATGAGGCGATTGCACCCAGGGTTTTGCCCGAACTGGCGCAAATCTACGCCGGCAAAGGCGTCGAGTTGCGCGGCGACGACGGCGCCCGGCGCCTGGTCGCCGGCATGACCAAGGCGACCGAAGAAGACTGGTATGCCGAATACCTCGCCCCGGTGCTGGCGGTGCGTCTGGTCAAGGACATCGACGAAGCCATGGACCATATCGCCTTGTACGGGTCGCAGCACACCGACGCCATCATCACCGAGGATAAGGCGCACGCGCAGCGGTTTTTGCGCGAAGTGGATTCGAGTTCAGTGATCGTTAACGCCTCGACGCGCTTCGCCGACGGGTTTGAGTACGGGCTGGGCGCCGAAATCGGCATCTCGACCGACAAGCTGCACGCCCGCGGACCGGTCGGCCTGGAAGGCCTGACCTCGCTCAAATACGTCGTTTTCGGTCACGGCGAGATCCGTATCTAGCCTTGCCGGGGTGCTATCGTGACGGCATTCAAATGAAGACGCTTGTCCTCATCCGCCTGAACCTGGGTCCATGCCGGCGTCCGGCCAGACCGCTGCGGCCCCTGTGAACCTGCTCGGTGTCCTGGCCGGTGTGTTCGACCCGGTGCATAACGCCCACCTGCAATTGGCGACAGCCGCACAGGAGCAACTCGGGCTGCAGGAAGTACGCTGGGTCCCGGCGGGCGTGCCGGCGCATCACAGCCCGCCCGTCGCGGCTGCCGCGGACAGACTGGAAATGGTGAGGCTGACGATTACCGGCGCAGCGGGCTTCGGTCTCGACAGCCGTGACGCCATGTCTGCGGACCCCAGCCACCTCGTCAGAACACTGCAGTGACTGCGTGATGAAACGGCGCCGGAAACGAACCTGGTGTTGATTCTCGGCGCGGACCAATTGCTGCGTCTTGACCGCCAAAGGGACTGGTTGCGGCTGTTTGAGCTTGCGCATGTCGGTGTTGCGCAGCGACCGGGCTACTCGCTTGATACCGCCACCATGTCGGTAATGCTGCGCGCCGCGATAACGCGCAAGATAGGTACGCCGGACATGGCGCGCGAAGAACGCGCAGGCCGCATCGTGCATTTTTCGATGCGCCAATCCAGGCTCGCCGCGGCGGTCGTGCGTGAACGCCTTGTCAACGGTGAAAGCGCGACCGATTTACTGCCTCCTCCGGTGGAAGCCTATATTGACGCGCGGCGGCTGTATGCCGGCAAGACGCCGCGCGCCTGAGTCCGCTGAGTCTGCTGAGTCTGCTGAATCTTGCGTCTCGAGAGCGGCAGGCTCAGTCCACTTTTACGCCCAACTCCCGTATCAGCTTGCTCCAGCGGGCGATATCACTGCGAATGAGCGGCTGCACGTCATCCAGCGGGATGCTCAAGGGGTCGAAGCTTTGCGCAATCAGGCGGTCGCGAATATCCGGGCGCGCAACGGCACGGTCGATTTCGCGGTTGATACGCTGGATCACGTCGCGCGGCGTGCCGCTCGGAACCAGAATGACATACCACTGATCAACGTCGAAGCCGGGCAGGCCCTCGTTGATGGTCGGCACATCGGGTGCGCCTGCGGTACGCTTTTTCGAGCCGACGCCGATCGCGCGCACGCGGCCGGCCTTGTGATGCGGAACGGTGTTCGGCACGGTGTTGAACAAGGCATCAACCCGCCCGGCCAGGCCGTCCTGCAACGCCGGCGCACAGCCCTTGTAGGGAACATGCACCATGTCGATGCCGGCCATGCGCTTGAACAGTTCTCCGCCGAGGTGTTGCGGTGTGCCGTTGCCGCAGGAAGCGTAGGACAGCTGTCCGGGTTTGGCCTTGGCCATGGCGATGAGATCCGCGACGCTTTTTGCCGCAGACGTCGCCGGCACCACCAGCATGATGGGCGTGGAGGCGATGGTGGCGACACCGGTAAGGTCTTTTTCCGAATCAAACGGCATGTTCGGAAACAAACCGGCGTTCATGGCGTAAGTGCTGTTGACGATCAGCCATGTATAGCCGTCGGCCGGGGATTTAGCGACGATTTCCGCACCGATGTTGCCACTGGCGCCGGGCCGGTTTTCGACCACGACCTGCTGGCCCAGAGCCTCGGACAGCGGCACCGAGAGCAGCCGTGCAATGGCATCGGTGCCGCCGCCGGGCGGAAAGGTAACGACCAGGCGGATCTGCTTGGATGGAAACGACTGCGCAAAAGCCGGCGCGACAGCAAACGCAGCAACCAGGAACAGCACAAGGCGCAGGGATTTTCGATTGATCACGGTGAATTCCTTATCATGTGGATACCCGCGTTATTGCGGCTGGATCGGACTGCAATTCGGTCTGCAGCAGGTTGAACAACGCGCCCAATGATGCGACGCTGTGAAAGCGCCGCATTGCACCGGGCCGGATCGCTCCCAGTGCATTGGCGCCCGCAAACCACTGGAGCAGAGGGTCCCAGAACCCGCCCTCATCGCACACAATGATTGCCTTGTCCTGAATGCAAAGATCATTCCAGGTAATCATCTCAAACAATTCGTCAAGCGTACCGACGCCGCCGGGCAGCGCAACAAATACGTCCGATTCCACCGCCATGCGATGCTTGCGGTCGGACAAGGTACCGACGACTTCAATTTCGCCAATGCTCCTGCCCGGGTCCTGCTCGCGCTTTTTCAACGATGCCGGAATCACACCCAGCAGCGCGCCGCCGGCCGCGTGCGCGGCGCGTGACGCTTCCCCCATCAGTCCGCGCGAACCGCCGCCATAGACCAGTCGATAACCTTCTCGCGCGCAATACTCGCCAAACTGCCGCGCCAGCCGCTTTGTCGGCTCAGGCAGCGCATCCGACGCCGAACAAAAAAGACCGATGCTTGCCCGATGACTCATACGCCGATGGCAACGTCCAATCCGATATCCACCGCCGGCGCCGATTGGGTAATGCGCCCCACCGACACAAAATCAACACCGGTTTCAGCGATGCCGCGAATCGTGTCAAGACGAACGCCACCGGAGGCCTCGAGCGGAATGCGACCGGCGGTGATGGCCACCGCCTCGCGCAACTGGTCAAGGGTCATGTTGTCGAGCAGCAGGCAATCGGCGCCGGCAGCGAGGGCCTCGCGAACCTGTTCCAGCGTATCGCACTCCACTTCGATCTTGGTCAGCGTGGGCGTACCGGCGCGGGCGCGGGCCACTGCGGCTTTGATGCCGCCGCACACTGCGATATGGTTGTCCTTGATCAGTACCCCGTCGTCGAGGCGCAGGCGATGGTTGCGCGCACCGCCGACTTGCGCCGCGTGCTTGGCCAGCGCGCGCAGGCCGGGAATGGTTTTTCGGGTATCGATGAGCACCGCTTTTGTGCCCTTGATTTTATCGGCGTATTGCGCGGTGAGGGTCGCGATACCGGAAAGGTGCTGCAGCATATTGAGCGCGGTGCGCTCCGCCGTCAGCAGCCCGCGGGCCGGGCCGGACACCAGCGCCAGCACCGCACCGGGGGCGACTTTCGCGCCGTCTTCAACCTTGCGCTCGTAATGACAGTCGGGCACCCGCCGACGAAATACCTGTCCGGCGATGTCGATGCCGGCGATCACCATTTCCTGTCGTGCGTTGATGGCGAGTTTTGCCGTGGCGCCGGCGGGGATAACCAGTTCACTGGTCAGGTCGACAAAACCAATGTCCTCGACCAAAGCCTGGTCGATAAGGCGCTCCACGATAAGGGGATCGATCATTTTTTTTTGCGCTCCGGCTCAAGAATTTTTGTTAGTAAATACTTAATAAAAAGGTGTGTCAAGGGTGGGTGCACACCATGTTTTGTTGCACACCATGTCTGCACCGCAGATTGTCGCGCCCCGCGGACGGGGCAAGTCCCGGGCTAGCGGCGTACGCGCGAAAGCACGGTTTCAAGGTGCTCGGCATCGGCGAAATGAATTACCAGCGTGCCGGCGCCCTTTTTCCCGGCCTTGATATTCACTGTCGTGCCAAGCGCTTCGGAGAGTTCTTCTTCAAGCCGTTGCACATCGCGATTTGCACGGGTCGCGGGTGGCGGCGCCTGGGGCGTTTTGGGGTGCAGCAGGCTGTACACAAGCTGCTCGGTTTCGCGCACCGAAAGCCCTTCATCGGCAACTTTGCGCGCAACGGTCTCCTGCCGCGGCACATCCAGAGACAGCAAAGCCCTGCCGTGCCCCATATCAAGCTTGCCTTCAAAGATGAGCCTTTGCACCGGCTCGGTCAATTGCAACAAGCGCAGCAAATTGGTCGTAGCGGTGCGCGAACGACCCAGTGCGTCCGCGGCCTCCTGGTGCGTGAGCTTGAACTCCGTCACCAGCCGCTGGATGCCGGCCGCTTCCTCCAGCGGATTGAGGTCCTCACGCTGGATGTTCTCGATCAACGCCATCGCCAATGCCGCCTTGTCCGGGACCTCGCGCACCAGGACCGGAACCTCGGCAAGCCCGGCGATTCTGGCGGCACGCCAACGCCGCTCTCCGGCGATGATTTCGTAGCGGCTTTTGTTTCCGTCTGTGGCAACGGGACGGACGAGAATCGGCTGCATCAAGCCTTGTTCTTTGATTGACGCCGCGAGCTCGGCGAGTGATGCGTCGTCCATGCGGGTTCGCGGCTGGTACTTCCCCGGTCGCAGATGGTCGAGCTTGACCAGGGATTGCGATTCGGCGGCACTTTCTTCCGCACCGTCTTTTTCGAGTAGTGCGCTCAGTCCGCGGCCAAGCCCCTTGGATTTCATGTGATACCCCCATTTTTTTCGGTTTCCGCCTTTGCCACGGCCGGACTTCGAACCTGTCTTTTGAGGATTTCTTCGACGAGGGCGAGATAGGCCTGCGAGCCCTTGCAGCCGCGATCGAAATTTATCGCCGGCGCGCCATAACTCGGGGCTTCAGCAAGGCGGACATTACGCGGGATTATGGTGGCGTATACCTTGTCGCCGAAGTGCTCCTGCAACTGGTCTGAAACCTGGACCGCCAGGGTATTGCGTGGATCGAACATGGTGCGCAGCAAGCCTTCAATCTCCAGTGTCGGGTTGAGATGGGCACGCACTTTTTTTATGGTGCTGACCAGATCGGAAAGGCCTTCAAGTGCGTAGTACTCGCATTGCATCGGGATCATGACGGCGTGCGCGGCCACAAGCCCGTTTAGCGTCAGCAGACTTAGTGCGGGAGGACAATCAATGAGAATAAAGTCATATTGATCGGCAACTGTAGCCAAAGCCGATTTGAGCCGCGTTTCGCGATGCTCGAGTTCTACCATTTCGACCTCTGCACCGGCTAACTCGCGATTCGCCGGCAGCACGTCATAGCCGCCGGGCGCTGAGTGTGTTCGGACAGACTCCGTAACTGATAGCCCAAGCAAAACTTCGTATATAGTCGATGTGAGCGCACGCTTATCTATGCCACTACCCATTGTCGCATTGGCTTGCGGGTCGAGATCAACCAAAAGCACGCGTTTGCCTGACGCCGCCAGTCCGGCAGCCAAATTGACCGTTGTCGTGGTTTTACCGACGCCACCCTTCTGGTTGGTAATCGCAATAATCGTGGTCATGTCGTGGCGTCGATCAGCACGAGGTGACGCGCCGCGTTCAAGCCCGGGACCTTGAGTTCGACGACTTCCCGCGCACGCCAGCCAGACGGGAGTTTTTCAATTTCCTCGTACGGGTGAAGCCCCTTCATCGCAGCGAAATAACCGCCAGGGTGCAACAGGTGCTTTGCCTGATTTACAAATTCGGCAAGGTCAGCAAAGGCCCGCGACACGATGCAATCAAATTTTTGTACCGGCCGCCACGCTTCGACACGCTCCGACACGACGTTCACGTTGGCAAGCACTAACTCTGCACTGACCTGACGCAAAAAAGCTGCTTTCTTGTGATTGCTGTCAAGCACCGTGACATCCCAATCGGGTTGCGACAACGCTATGGGAATGCCTGGCAGACCTGCGCCGCTACCGACGTCAAGAATCCTCGGACCCGTCATGTGCCCTGTCAATACGAGACTATCGAGCAAGTGATTGCTCACCATCTGCTGTTTGTCCCGAATTGCCGTCAGGTTATAGACACGATTCCATTTCGCCATTAAATCAAGGTATTGCAGTAGCTTCGACTGAATGGTCGCGTCGAGCGGCACCCGCATTTCGTCAAGTCCACGGGATAGTATGGATCCAAGCACTGCTGGGGAAACGTTGGCGGTAGGGATCATGCGGCGGACTTCTGTGGTGGCTTTGCCGTGCCACGTTTGAGATGAACCAGCAGCAGGGAAATGGCTGCCGGCGTAACCCCCTGAACGCGGGAGGCCTGACCGACGGTGCCCGGTTTGTGCTGGTTGAGCTTTTGCTGAACTTCGTTCGACAAGCCATGAACGTCGCGATAATCGAGCTCTTGTGGTAACCGCGTCGATTCATTGTGTTCGTGGCGTGCAACCTCGGTGTGCTGGCGGTCAATATAGCCCTGATATTTGGTCTGGATTTCCACCTGCGCCGCAGACTCGGCGTCAATGCCATCCGATCCAAGTCCGGGAATCGACATTAAGCCGGTATAGGTCACGGCCGGTCGCCGCAGCAAGTCGGCAAGAGAGTATTCGCGTTCAATACCTTTACCGAGAACCCGCTCAGCGTCTTCCGCGAGCAAGGTTTTGGGGTTGACCCAAGTACTGTTCAGCCGCTCCATTTCGCGAGCCACCGTATCGCGCTTGCGCGCAAAGGCCTCCCAGCGCTGCTGATCAACAAGGCCTAGTTTGTAGCCGATTTCAGTAAGTCGGAGATCGGCGTTATCTTCGCGCAGCATCAAGCGGTATTCGGCGCGGCTGGTGAACATGCGATAGGGTTCGGTCACGCCACGCGTGACCAGGTCATCGACAAGGACCCCCAGATAGGCTTCGTCACGCCGCGGGCACCAGGCATCCTTGCCGCGCACCTGCAGCGAGGCGTTTATACCGGCAAGCAGCCCTTGTGCAGCCGCCTCCTCGTAGCCGGTGGTGCCGTTGATTTGTCCGGCAAAAAACAAGCCCCTTATCGCCTTGGTTTCGAGTGATGAACGCAATTCCTGCGGGTCGAAAAAATCATATTCAATGGCATATCCCGGGCGCAGGATGTGCGCGTTCTCCATGCCGCGAATACTTTGCACCAGCGCGAGCTGAACATCGAATGGCAGACTGGTGGAAATACCGTTGGGGTAGATTTCGTGCGTGTCCAAACCTTCAGGCTCAAGGAAAATCTGGTGACTCGCCTTGGACGCAAAGCGATGAATCTTGTCTTCGATGGACGGGCAATACCGCGGGCCGATACCTTCAATTACGCCCGTATACATCGGTGAGCGGTCCAGCCCTCCCCGGATAATGTCGTGGGTCTGCTCGTTGGTATGCGTAATCCAGCATGGCAATTGCCGCGGGTGCATATCCCGTCTACCGATAAATGAAAATACCGGCTCGGGCGTATCTCCGGGTTGCGGCTGCATGACGGAAAAATCCACGGTTCGGCCGTCAATTCGCGGCGGTGTGCCGGTTTTCAGGCGTCCTACAGGAAGCTTCAGCTCCCTTAAGCGGGCTGCCAGACTTGTTGCCGGGGGATCACCTGCTCTGCCTGCTTCGTAATTGGACAAACCGACATGCACCAGACCGGCCAGAAAGGTTCCGGCGGTGAGAATAACGGTGCGCGCTTTGAAACGGATGCCAAGCTGCGTGACAACGCCGCTAACGCGATCTCCCTCAAGCGTGAGGTCATCAACCGCTTGCTGAAACAAACTCAGGTTCGGTTGGTTTTCAAGGCGCCGACGAATTGCCTTGCGATACAGCACGCGGTCTGCCTGGGCCCGGGTCGCCCGCACTGCCGGACCTTTGCTGGAGTTGAGGGTGCGGAACTGAATGCCGGCTTCGTCGGTGGCGATGGCCATCGCGCCGCCCAAGGCGTCAAGCTCACGCACCAGATGCCCTTTGCCGATCCCCCCGATCGAGGGGTTACAAGACATTTGCCCTAAGGTTTCGAGATTATGCGTAAGCAGCAGGGTTTTGCTGCCCGCGCGCGCAGCTGCAAGCGCAGCCTCCGTGCCGGCATGGCCGCCACCGATAACAATGACATCAAACTCAGAAGGAAACTGCATTCTGCCTGGCACAGCCCAAACTTGGGGGGATGCGAATTTTAGCCGGTTTCGCCTACGCAGACCAATGTTTCACGTGAAACAAGCCCTTAAGTCGCGCGCTATATGTTCCACGTGAAACCTTTGACGAACGTCAGGTCAGAATCTGCTCGAGACTCAGCGCAAGCTTATCCAGCATCTCATCCAGTTGCGCCTGGGTCAGGATATACGGTGGTGCGAGCAACACGTGATCACCGCGATGCCCATCAATCGTCCCGCCCATCGGATAACACAGCAGGCCATTTTCAAGCGCCTTGCGCTTGAGTGCGACATTGATTTTGCGCTCGGGCGCGAAAGGCGTCTTTTGGTCACGATCGGCGACCAGCTCAACGGCCCAGAAGAAACCGCGACCGCGAATGTCGCCGACATGGGGATGCCTGCCAAACCGTTCCCGCAATTGCTCACCCATTTTTACACCCAGCGTCCGGACGTTCTCGAGCAGCTTCCTTTGTGCAATAAGCCTTTGTGTCGCCAATGCTGCTGCACAACCCAATGCGTGCCCGCTATAGGTGTGACCATGCTGAAATGCACCAGAGCCGTTTATGACTTCGTCATATATTCTAGTATGGCAAAGCATGGCCGCGACAGGCTGGTAACCCGCAGCCAGGCCCTTGCCAACAACGAGAATATCCGGTGATATCCCTTCTTGCTCACAGGCGTAGCGTGTGCCCACTCTGCCCATGCCGCACATGACTTCGTCAAGCACCAACAGCACGCCATGGCGATCGCAAACCTCGCGCACACGAGCAAAGTAACCTGGCGCCGGCGGCACGGCACCAAGGGTCGCGCCACATACCGTCTCAGCGATAAACGCCATCACACGGCCGGGCCCGATCCGCAAAATCTCGTTTTCAAGCTCCAGGGCGAGACGCACACCGTACGCCTCGGGAGTTTCACCGGCCTGCTGTTCGCGATAGGGATAGCAAGGAGAAATACGGCTGACCTCGAACAACAAAGGTGCATAGTAACTTTGTCGAATCGGGTTTCCGCCCACGGCAAGCGCGCCGAGCGTATTGCCGTGATAACTCTGGCGGCGTGAAATCACGCGATTCCGGTCGGGCTCACCGCGCTCGACAAAATACTGGCGTGCCAGCTTGAGTGCCGCTTCCACCGCCTCGGATCCGCTCGAAACAAAATAAGCGCGGCCGAGTCCTTGCGGCGCCCCGGTCACCAGCTCGGATGCGAGTTCCTCCATCGGCGCATTGGTAAAAAACGAGGTGTGTGCAAAAGCCACCCGGTCGAGTTGCCTGCGAATGGCTTCGGCAAGCTCGGGGTCGCTGTGCCCGAGGCAGGACACGGCCGCACCGCCGCACCCGTCAAGGTAACGCTTGCCATTGGCGTCGATGATGTAGGCACCGTCACCGGCGACTGCCCACGCATAGGCGTGATTCGGATTGCGATGAAATACGTGGCTCATCTTCGCATTCTAACCAAGCCGCGCACGCCGCCCTGAGCCAGGGTCGCAACAAACAAAAAAGCCGGTCAGCGGCCCAGACGCATACCGAGAAGCTCGCGGCTCAGTGCCAGTTGCTTTGGCAGGCGATCCTTGATCTTCGCAAACAGCTCGTCATGAAGTGCAAGCTCCTTCAACCAGTCGGATGCATCAATATCCGTTACGGAAGCATATTTGTCTGCGCCGAAATCCAGTCCCTGCCACGACAAATCGTCAAACTCCGGGACCCAGCCAATGGCTGTTTCGCGCGCATGCGCCTGCCCCTGACAGCGCTCAACGACCCAGCGCAATACACGCATATTCTGGCCAAAACCCGGCCAGACAAACTTGCCGTTGCGGTCCTTGCGGAACCAGTTGACCTGGAAAATATGCGGCGGATGCCGGACTGTCTTACCGATGTCCAGCCAGTGCTTGAAGTAGTCGCCGATGTTGTAGCCGCAAAAAGCAATCATGGCGAACGGATCGCGTCGTACAACGCCAACCTGCCCGACGATGGCCGCGGTGGTTTCCGAACCCATTGTCGCGGCCTTGTAAACACCGTCTTCCCAGTTAAACGCCTCGACAACAAGCGGCGCGGTGTTGGTGCGCCTGCCGCCAAAAAGAAACGCGGCTATCGGTACCCCGTTCGGGTCGTTCCACCGCGGATCAAGCGACGGGCAACGCGTTGATGCCACGGTAAATCGCGCGTTGGCGTGGGCGGCATTCCTGCCGCAACCTCGCGTCCATTGCTGACCTGTCCAGTCTGTCAACTTGGCCGGCGGTATGTCCGTCATCCCCTCCCACCAGACATCGCCATCGGGTGTCTCTGCGACATTGGTGAAAATCGTATCGCGCTCGACGGCCGTCATGCAATTCGGATTGGACTGAACGCTGGTTCCAGGAGCGACACCGAAATATCCGGCTTCCGGATTGATGGCGTAAAAGTGACCGTCCTTGCCGGGTTTGATCCAGGCAATATCCTCGCCTACGGTTTCCACTTTCCAGCCCTCAAAGCCCGTGGGCGGCACCAACATGGCCAGATTGGTTTTACCGCATGCGCTGGGGAATGCCGCAGCGACATAAGCCTTTTTCCCCTGTGGGCTGGTGATGCCCAGAATGAGCATGTGTTCCGCCAGCCAGCCCTCATCTCGCGCCATGATGGACGCGATGCGCAAGGCGAGACATTTTTTTCCGAGCAGCGCGTTGCCGCCGTAACCTGATCCGTATGACCAGATCTCACGCGTTTCCGGGAAGTGGACAATCCACTTCTCCTCCTTGTTCGAGGGCCAGCGCACGTCCTGCTGGCCCGGCTGGAGTGGCATGCCGACCGAGTGCACGCAAGGAACGAAATATCCATCGTCGCCAAGCACGTCAAAGACCGCCTTACCCATGCGCGTCATTATTTTCATGCTCACCACCACATATGGCGAATCGCTCAGTTCCACGCCGACATGCGCGATATGCGAGCCGAGCGGCCCCATCGAGAACGGAATCACATACAGCGTGCGGCCGCGCATGCAGCCGTCGAACAGGCGATCCATGGTCTTGCGCATTTCAGAGGGCGCTACCCAGTTGTTGGTCGGACCCGCGTCATCCTGATGCTCACAGCTGATGAAGGTCCGCTCTTCAACGCGGGCGACATCCGCAGGATCCGACAGGGCGAGATAGCTGTTCGGACGAAGCTTCGGATTGAGCCGCTTCATCATTCCGCTATCGACCATCTCGGCGCAAAGACGATCGTATTCTTCTTCGCTACCGTCGCACCAGACCACGCGCTCGGGCTTGGTCAGCGCCGCAATCTGTGCGACCCATTCCTTGAGGCGCTGGTGACGCACGTACGACGGTGCTGCCGTCTCAATGGCCCGGGGAATACGTGGCTGGTTCATACGTCCTCGCTTGGATAAGAATATGTTCGGCCCGGCTGATAACCGCGCTGGCAGCGCGAGGGCCATATCGTAGCAGCAAACATTTTACGCCGAAGGTGATGGCACGCAAATACGACGTCTGACCTGCATCTAAGTGGCTGAGTATTCTGGCCTAACGCAGTCCGATACGGCCAGCCACATGACGGACGAACCGAAACAGCGGGGCGGTGGTGGTAACGAGGATGATCACGCGCGTGACCTGTGCCGCCGTCACCAGCGGTACCCCGAGTTGCAATACTTTGGCGGTAATGCACATCTCCGCAACGCCGCCAGGCGCGGTCGCAAGCACCATGGTTGGTACGGATAGCCCGCCCAGTTTGGCCAGTATCAGCGCGAACAATGCCGATATGCAAATCGCCCCCAGAATGCTGATGCTGACGACCACTACGAACCGCGGCGAACTGCGCAAGAACTGCCGGTCGAACCGCGATCCCAAGGCGCAACCGATCAACAATTGCGCCACATTGCTGAACAACGCCGGCATCGACGACAAGTGCACCTCCAGCACCGTCAGCGTGATTGCCAACGCCAGCGCACCCAGAAACCAGGGATTGGGAATGCGCAGCAAGCGCAGCAACCACCCGGTCGCCGTGCCAAGCCCAAGCAGCAAGGCCAGCCCCCCGGCATCAACGGACTGCATCGTGGGCAGAAACACGTCGCTGCCGTGCGTCCCCAGAACCGTCATTGCGACCGGCACCAGAACGACTACAAAAACGATGCGCAGCGACTGTGCAACAGCGATCCGGTCCGTCTTCGCCCCGTAGCGCTCGCCAAGATTGGACATTTCAGCCGCACCGCCCGGCACGCTGGCAAAAAACGCCGTTGTCCGGTCCACACCGGCAAAACGCCACAAGAAGAATGCACCACCGTAGGCGAGCACCGTCGCAAACACCGCTGCAGCGACAAGCAAATGCCAACTGGCCAGCACCTCCCGCGCGACGATGGGCGTGAAATACAGGCCAAGCGCACTGGCAATGATGATCTGCCCCGTTTCACGGCCACCCCGTGGCGACGGCAAATCAATACCGCGAAATTTGAGGATGGCCATCGCAACCAGCGGACCTATCATCCATGGCAGCGGAATATGAAGCAGCTGGCAAAACGCGCCGCCGACGGCGCATGCCGCCAGGGACTTGAGCGGAACCCATGACCGGCGCGTCACGCCATCCGCCCGAATCCGGCGTCAAAGGCGGGACACCCGGTCCCGATGTTCCGCGACCGTAAACGATCCACGCATGTCCCGGGTGTGCAATACCGCAATTGACGCGCCTTTACCTATTTGCCGATGCAAAACCGGGAAAAAATTTCTCCCAGCAAATCATCTGCGGTGAACTCCCCGGTAATCGTACTCAGGCGCTGGTGTGCCAGTCGCAGTTCTTCGGCTAACAACTCCGGCCGGGAAAGCTCCAGCTTTGCCGCGACGAGAAACGATTGCGCCGCCTGCAATGCCTCGATGTGCCGCTCCCGCGCGAGAAACACATCTTCGCCTGGCACACTCCATCCGGCGACCGCCAGCAGAACATCACGCAACTCCTGTAATCCATCCGCTGTTTTGGCTGACAACCAAACACGGGAAAAGCCCTCGGCGGACTCGATCTTTGCGACGACGCCTGCGATATCGATCTTGTTGAATACGATCACGCGCGCCAGTCGCTGCGGCACCTTCGCCAGAATGGCAATATCCTGTTCTGAAAGTCCCGCGCGTGCATCACATACCAGCAACAAGACGTCGGCGTTTTCAATCTCACGCCAGCTGCGCGCAATACCGAGCTTCTCGACCTCGTCATCGGTGTCCCGCAATCCAGCCGTATCGACAATGTTAAGCGGCACGCCATCGAGCGTAATGGTTTCGCGCACGCTGTCGCGCGTCGTACCCGGAACCGGAGTAACAATTGCGAGATCCTGCCCGGCAAGACTGTTCAACAGGCTGGATTTGCCGACATTGGGCTGGCCGGCCAGGACGACCGTGAGGCCTTGGCGCAAAACACTGCCCTGCTGCGCCTTTGTCAGAATTGTAGCGACGCCCTCGGACAGCGGCTCGAGCCGGCGCAACACACTCTCCCGGTCAAGGCTTTCAACATCCTCTTCCGGAAAATCGAGCATCGCTTCAACCAGCATGCGCAAATCAGTGAGTTGGCGCGCCAACCGGCCGATCTGCGCCGAAAATTCACCGCTCAGCGATCTCCGGGCACTGCGGACGGCGCGCTCGGAAGCGGCGTCAATGAGATCCGCAACCGCTTCGGCCTGGGCCAGATCGATCTTGTCGTTAAGAAAGGCCCGCCGGGTGAACTCGCCCGGTGCGGCCAGTCGCGCTCCAAGCTGCAGGCAGCGCTTGAGCAGCATGTTGAGCACCACCGGACCACCGTGCCCATGCAACTCAAGCACATCTTCACCTGTAAACGAGGCGGGCCCGGGGAAATAAACCGCAAGCCCGTCATCGATCTGACTTTTGTCAGCGAACAGGAAGGTCACCCTAGTCGCGCGGCGCGGCTCGAGCGTCAAGCCCAAAAGCCCCATTGCGAAGTTACCAAGCTCCGCCCCGGACACCCGCACCACGCCAATGCCCCCGCGCCCCGGTGCCGTCGCCACCGCCGCAATGGTGTCAGCCGCGACCATTACGCCGGACTCCTGTCAGCGCTTGGCGACTGCGGTTTTCCTGGCACCCTCGACCATGCGGGTGATCTGCCATTGCTGCGCAATCGACAAGACGTTGTTGACCAGCCAGTACAACACCAGACCGGCGGGGAAGAAGAAGAACATCACGCCGAACACAAACGGCATGATCATCATCACCTTGGCCTGAACCGGATCGGGGGGTGTCGGGTTCATCTTGGTCTGGAACACCATCGAGATCATCATCAGTACCGGCAGCACATAATACGGATCTTGTGCCGAAAGGTCGTGAATCCAGCCATAGAACGGCGCCTGACGCAGCTCCACGCTGGCTAGCAACACCCAGTAAAGTGAAATGAATACCGGAATCTGGACGACAATCGGCAGACAGCCGCCAAGGGGGTTGATCTTCTCCTGCTTGTACATTTCCATCATCGCCTGATTCAGCTTCATGCGATCGTCGCCGTACTGTTCTCGCAGCTTGGTCAGTCGCGGCGCGACCATCTTCATTTTGGCCATGGAGCGGTAACTCGCCGCAGAAAGCGGATAAAACAGCAACTTGAGCCCGAGGGTGAGCAGAATGATCGCCACCCCCCAGTTACCGACCCAACCGTGAAAATGCTGCAACACCCAGAACAGCGGGGCGGCGATGACGGTCAGCCAGCCATAGTCGACCACCAATTCCAGTCCCGGCGCGATGGCCCTGAGCTTGTCCTGATCGTTAGGCCCTGAATAAAGCGGCACCGATACACTGGTTGACGCGCCGGGCGCGATCGACGGTAGTGGCAAGATGACACCGACAGCGAAAAGATTGCCGTCCAGTTTGCGCATATAGACCTCGCGCTGCTTCTGGCTTGGTACGAGGGCGGTGGTGAAATAGTGCTGGATTATCGCCACCCAGCCGTTGTCGGGTGTTTTGGGAAAAACCGCTTTGCCTTTCTCAATATCACTGAACGCGACTTTCTGGAACTTCTCCAGGTCGGTATAAATCGCCGCGCCGGTGTAGGTCTGCATCATCGCCGAGTCTCCCGGCGGCGAATTGCTGTCGCGGGTGATCTGGAAATAGGCGTGGCTTGCAAGCGCTTGTGCGCTGCCGTTCAACACATCCTGCCGCATTTCAATCAAATGGCTGCCGCGGTTGAACACATACGTCTTGGTGACCTTGACGCCTTCGGTGGAAGCCGCCTCCAGCTTTAGTTCAACCGTGTCTTTGCCATCGGCGAGGGCAACATCCTTTGCGGTAGCGCTAAACATGGATCGGTGATTCGGCAGACTGGCGCCGATAAGTCCGCTTTGCACCGCGTACTTGTGCTCGGCAGACAACAAGACCAGGTTCTTTTTCGGATCGATGATGTCCTTCTGGTCAAGAAACTCCAGATAGACGAGATCGCCGCCCTGAGTATCGATTTCAGCGACCAGGACATCGGTGCGCACACGGATTTTCTCGCGCGTCGCCACAGCGGGCGTTGCCGCGGCACCAGGCACGGCGTCCAGACGCGCAACCGGCGTCACAGGGACGGCTGTCGCGGCGGGAACAGATGAGGTGGCACCGGGCGTTACGGTCGGGACCCCGGTAGCAGCCGACTGGGCGACCGCCTGCGCCGGTGGCGGTCGGTTTTCCTTTTGCCAGGACTCCCAAAGCATCAAAAGCGAAAAGGAAAATACGAAAAACAGTACTAAACGCTGGGTATCCATTGCGGGGGAGGTCTTCTTACGGGACGGGGTCGAAGCCGCCGGGGTTCCAGGGATGGCATCGTGCAATACGGCGCAGGGCTAACCATACGCCCTTGACCAAGCCATGACGTGTTATTGCTTGCTCGGCGTACTCCGAGCAAGATGGCGCGAACCGGCAGTTGTTCCCGAGCATGGGGCTGACTGCGTATTGGTAGGCGCGTATAAGGAGCGCCAGTAACTTAGTCAGCATCGGCTTTGCGAAACAGTGTTTTGATGTCGTCAGAAACCTCCGTACGCATCACCGGAGCCTTGACCAGCCTGACCATCCAATCATGCCCCGCGATGTCCGACTGAACCAGCCGGAACCGCTCCCTGACCAGCCGCTTTACGCGATTGCGATCCACCGCCCGCGCCAGCAATCTTTTGGAAACAGCCATACCCAAACGCGCGTAACTCTGTCCATTGCCACGCCGGTACACGAGGAAAAACCGTGACCGAGCAACCGGCTTGCTGCGAAAAGCCGCTGCGACATGCGCTTCATCCAGCCGTCTGCTTCCGGGATAGAACAGCCGCCCGTTCAAACAGCCAGGCTGGCTCTGCCTTTTGCGCGACGGGCGCGAATGATCGCGCGACCACTCTTGGTTTTCATGCGGACGAGAAAACCGTGGGTACGTTTTCGGCGTACGACTGAAGGTTGGTAGGTACGTTTCATAATTCTGCTTTCTTGCTGGAATCAAACCCGTTATTAGACGTGCTAAGTCCGTGTCACGTCAAGGTTAATTTTTAAGCCTGCCTGTGGATAACTCAAGCTGAAAAAGGTAAAATTCGACCCTTGTTTCGTGCCGCATCTGCGCTACTGCGCCACCCCAAAAAATGACTGATGGTTTCTGGCCCTCCTGCATTATTCAGCTCGAAAAAGAGCTTCCTAATCAGCAGTTTAACACATGGATTCGACCGTTGCGCATGGGTGCCGCCAACCCTGTCGCAGGCGAGCTGACGCTGCTCGCGCCAAACCGCTATGTATTGCAGTGGATTAATGAGCGTGTTGCTGGCCGGATAGAGCATCTTGCAAGTGAGTTTTTTGGTGCGCCGATGCGCCTGGCGATGACACTGCCGCTTGCCGAGGACGCTTCCGCGCCGGCGGCCGCAAGCCCCCGGCCGAGGTCGCCGGAAAAAACCGCGAGCAATCCCGCGCACGCGGCCTCCCGCGCGCCGGTATCCAAACCGGCGGCGGACCGCTCCAGCCTGATCACGGATTTCACTTTCGACAACTTCGTGCCGGGCAAGGCCAACCAGCTCGCACGTGCGGCCGCCATGCAGGTCGCGGACAACCCCGGCACCTCGTACAACCCTTTGTTCATCTACGGCGGCGTGGGGTTGGGTAAAACGCACCTTATGCACGCTGTCGGCAACCATGTCGCGGCCCGCTTTCCCGGATCCCGCGTACGCTATCTCCACGCTGCGCAGTACATCTCTGATGTGGTCAAGGCCTACCAACAAAAATCGTTCGACGAATTCAAGCGTTACTACCATTCGCTGGATGCCCTGCTAATTGACGACATCCAGTTTTTCACCGGCAAGGACAGAACCCAGGAAGAGTTTTTCTACGCCTTCAACGCACTCATAGAATCGCGCAAACAGGTCATCATCACCTGCGACACTTACCCAAGGGATATCGCCGGCTTGGGTGAACGTCTCAAGTCACGCTTTTCCTGGGGCCTTACGGTCGCCATCGAGCCACCAGAACAGGAAATGCGTGTCGCCATTGTTTTGAAAAAGGCCGAAGCCGTCGGCTTGTTCATTCCCGAAGAGGTGGCTTTTTTTGTCGCCAAGCACATCCGGTCGAACGTGCGGGAACTCGAGGGTGCACTGAAAAGCGTTATAGCGTTTGCGCGGTTTACCGGCAAAGACATCAACCTGGACCTGGCCAAGGAAGCTCTCAAGGATTTGCTGACGCTGCAACATCGGCAGATTTCCATTGATAACATCCAGAAAACCGTCGCTGATTATTACAAACTGAAAATTTCGGACATGCATTCGAAAAAGCGCAGCCGCAACATAGCAAGGCCGCGCCAGGTGGCCATGGCACTGGCGAAGGAACTTACTTCAATGAGTTTTCCAGAGATCGGCGAGGCCTTCGGCAATCGTGATCACACCACCGTTCTGCATGCCTGCAGGACCATCGCGTCATTGCGGGAGAAGGACACCGTGATGAACCGGGATTTTCATGTGTTAGAGCAGGTATTAAAAGGCTGAACGCCTGTGCATCATTTGTGGATATCAGCGTCATGCACGAAAACGGGCATTTGTTCTCCCCGTTTATACAGTCTCGTGCCACGTCCAATGCACAAGGCTCCTTTAGCGCAAGTTGCTAAATCTGTTGGGGGTTTACCGGTTTTCCCGAAAAAGGGTGCCCTTCATTATCATTACCAGGGGTATACAAAGATATGAATCTAATAAAGACCAGCAGGGAATCCCTGCTCAAACCGTTGCAAGCCGTGTCCGGAATTATCGAACGCAGGCACACACTGCCAGTGCTTTCCAACGTATTGTTGTCGCGCAAGGACGGCACCCTCGCGTTTGTCGCGACGGATATCGAAATTGAGATATCCGCCGGCATGCCGTGCGACGGGGACGATAAGGCCGTCACCGTCGGTGCGCGCAAACTGCTCGACATTCTCCGGGCTCTTCCCGCCCAAGCGGAGGTCGTGCTGTCCCTGGCCGACAAGAAGATGCTGGTCAAGGCGGGTAAAAGCCGTTTTAACCTGCAGACGCTGCCACCGGAAGATTTTCCGCGCATGAGTGCGGGTGACGCGACAACCACATTTTCAATATCACAAAATATTCTGAAACGGCTGGTTGGTTTGGTGTTGTATTCGATGGCGCAACAGGACATTCGTTATTACCTCAACGGCCTGCTGCTGGTGATTGACGAGGAAGGCCTGAAAGTCGTGGCCACCGACGGACATCGCCTTGCGTACGCGTCCAGTGCACAGCCCGGTGCAGCCAAGACCAAACAGGAGGTGATACTTCCACGGAAAACCGTGCTGGAACTGGCGCGTCTGCTCGAAGATAGCGACGCCCAGGTGGAGGTCGAAATAGGTGCCGGGCAGGCGCGTTTTTCGTTTAACGGCGTCGTCATCCAGTCAAAGCTGGTGGATGGAAAGTTTCCCGATTACTCGCGGGTCATACCGAAAAACCACCAAAAGCTGATCAAGCTGAGCAGGGCCGTGTTGCAGGATGCACTGCAACGCGCGGCCATTCTCACCAGCGATAAATTCAAGGGCGTTCGCTGGATGCTTACCGACGGCAGTCTGAAAATAAGCTGCAGCAACAACGAACAGGAGGAAGCCCAGGAAGAACTCGATGTCGATTACAAGGGAGAGTCACTGGACATCGGTTTCAACGTCCAGTATCTGCTCGATGTACTGAACAATCTCCAAGTCAGCGACATCGAATGTGCGCTGGGTGATGCTAATTCAAGCGCGCTCATCACGGAACCTGGCAAGGACGATTTCAAGTACGTCGTCATGCCGATGCGCATCTGATCAGAATCACATAAAAAAAGAAACAGGAAAGCAATGACCGAACCCAGCAGCAAAACCAATACCGCATACGACTCAGACAGCATCAAGATACTGAAAGGGCTTGATGCCGTGCGCAAGCGCCCCGGGATGTATATCGGCGACACAACAGACGGAACCGGCCTGCATCACATGGTATTCGAGGTGGTGGATAACGCCATTGACGAGGCGCTGGCCGGGTACTGTGATGAAATAACGGTAACCATTCACGGCGACAATTCCATCAGTGTCATCGACAACGGCCGCGGCATTCCCACCGGCATCAAGGAGGATGACGAGTTCAAGCGTTCGGCCGCTGAGATCGTGATGACGGAATTGCACGCAGGTGGAAAATTCGACGACAACGCGTACAAGATTTCCGGTGGCTTGCATGGGGTCGGAGTGTCCGTCGTGAACGCGTTGTCGGATTGGCTGCGCCTTACTATCAAGCGAGACGGCCAGACCAATTTCATGGAGTTCCACCGCGGGGTGGCGGTTGCGCCTCTTAAAGTCATCGGCAAGAGTGAGCGCAAGGGAACGGAAGTCCACTTCTTTGCCAGCAAGGACACCTTTGGCCTTGTCGAATTTCATTACGATATTCTGGCCAAGCGGCTGCGCGAACTGTCGTTTCTGAACAACGGCGTAAAAATACTCCTCGTCGACCAGCGCAGCGGCAAGGAAGAGAGTTTTGCGCATTCCGGGGGGGTGCGCGGCTTTGTCGAATATATAAACCGTACGAAATCAGTCCTGCACAACACCCCTTTCCACGCCGTTGGTCAGAAAGACGGCATCATCGTTGAAGT
This sequence comes from uncultured Bordetella sp., assembly GCA_964385505.1. Lineage (GTDB taxonomy): Bacteria > Pseudomonadota > Gammaproteobacteria > Burkholderiales > SG8-39 > CAITSH01. The sequence goes on along the minus strand of CAYLPI010000001.1, from coordinate 35,310 downwards.
TTCCATGCAGTGGAACGACTCCTACCAGGAGCAGGTGCTGTGCTTCACCAACAACATTCCCCAGCGCGACGGCGGATCGCACCTCACAGGCCTGCGCATGGCCATGACGCGCACGCTCAACAACTACATCGACAGCAGCGAAGTGGCGAAAAAGGCCAAGGTGGAAACATCGGGCGATGACATGCGTGAAGGTTTGTCCTGTGTGCTGTCGGTCAAGGTTCCCGAGCCCAAGTTCTCATCACAGACCAAGGACAAGCTGGTCTCCTCCGAGGTGCAACCGGTGGTACAGGAGGTGGTATCGCAAAAACTCGCTGAATTTCTGCTTGAGCGTCCGAATGACGCCAAAATCATCTGCGGCAAAATCGTCGATGCGGCGCGCGCGCGCGAGGCCGCGCGCAAGGCGCGTGAAATGACGCGCCGAAAGGGTGTACTGGATGGTATGGGACTTCCGGGCAAGCTGGCAGACTGCCAGGAAAAGGACCCGACGCTTTGCGAACTCTATCTGGTTGAGGGCGACTCGGCGGGTGGCTCGGCAAAACAGGGACGGGACAGGAAATTTCAGGCCATCCTGCCGCTAAAGGGAAAGATCCTCAACGTCGAAAAGGCGCGCTTTGACAAACTGATCGCCTTCGCTGAAATCGCAACGCTGATCACCGCGCTCGGCACCGGCATCAAGGACGACTACAACCTCGGGAAGTTGCGTTATCACCGCATTATCATCATGACCGATGCCGACGTCGACGGCGCCCACATCCGCACGCTGCTACTGACCTTTTTCTACCGTCAAATGCCGGATCTTGTTGAAAAGGGCCATATCTACATCGCCCAGCCGCCGCTGTACAAGGTCAAGCTGGGCAAGGAAGAGCGTTATCTCAAGGACGATCACGAGCGCGACCAGTTCATGTTGAAACAGGCCCTGGTGGGTGCGTCGCTGGTACCGCGCGCCGATGCGCGTCCGATAGAGGGTGAGGCGCTGGAGCAACTTGCGCGGTCCTACCTGCTGGCCGAGGCCGTGGTTAACCGCCTCGCGCGCATGATCGACGCCGATGTACTGCATGTGCTGATGCGCGGCGTAAAGGTGGACCTGTCCAGCCAGCAGGAGGCAGAAGCGAGCGCGCTTCGCATCAAGCAGGCGCTCAACGGCGCGGACATCGTCGTGCGCGCGCGCTACGACGAGAAACACGAGCGCCAGCAACTCATCCTGGAGCGCAACCACCACGGCAATTTGCGTAGCTCCGCCATCGATGAGGATTTCCTCGTCTCCGGCGATTACCGCCAGATCGAAAGCACGGCAAAGATGCTCGAGGGCCTTGTCGGCGAGGGTGCTGTGGTGCGCCGGGGTGACAAACAGCAGACCGTGCCCGAATTTCAGCAAGCAATGCGCTGGTTGCTGGCCGACGTGGAGCGCAGTGCAACCATACAGCGCTACAAGGGTCTGGGCGAGATGAACCCGAGCCAACTGTGGGAGACGACCATGGACCCTGCGGTACGCCGTTTGATGAAAGTACAGATCGACGACGGTATCGCAGCCGATGAGATTTTCACCAAGCTGATGGGTGACGAAGTCGAACCGCGGCGGGCCTTCATCGAGCAGAATGCGCTGGTTGCCCGCATTGATGTCTGAATTTTCAGACCATCTCCCCAACCCTCCCGGAACCCGGCATTAACAACACAATCGCCCGGAAAGCCACGCCAGCATTGGCTTTCCGGGCGATTGTGTTTCAGGCTATGGCGTGGAAGCGCGCCTAAGCAGACTTGCGTTTGGCGGGCTTTTTCTTTGCTGTGGGTACAGCTTTCTTGGTCTGGGGCGCTTTCTCCGCGACCACCTTGGGTGCAGCAGCTTCCGCTTTTGGCTTTTTCTCCTGAAACTTGAACACCACCTTGCCGCTGGGATCGCGCACCAGGAAGGCGGAAAATTTGCGCCGGTTTTTGTTGGAAACAAAATCCGCCAGCAAATCCGTGCTGCCGGTTTCAAGCAACTTGTGCATCTGCTCGCGGCTGACCGTTTGCTGCAAAATAATCTTGCCGGACCGGAAATCGCAACTCTTCGTAGGCCCCACGCTCTTCTCGCACGCATAGGCCATTGGCAGCTCGAAAACGCGGTTGCTGCATTTTGGACAGGCCCCCAGCGGCTCCATGCCGGTGAAGTCTACTTCCTCGCCGCCGTCTGCGCCGTCCGAACCAAAATCAAACGCTGCCTTGAACTCGGGCGACAGCTTCATGGCTGCGGCAAACGGGCGTCCCAGCCGGCTGCGGAACCCCTGTAGCGGGCCCAACGCTTTTTCTGTGATCAGGGTCTCGATTTCTTCCGGGGCAAACTCGCGGCTGGACATGACTTTCCAGATGGTGAAATCGCACTTCTGGCACTGGAACTTGCGGTAATTTTCCACCACCTTGCCGCCACACTTCGGGCAGGGCGCATCCAGCGTGAGAAAAGCGTCCTCGGGAATGTTTCCACCCTTGATGCGCTCCACCATGTCGCGCGCGGTTTCAACAATGTGGTCCATGAACTCGGCCCGGTCGAGCTTACCCTGTTCGATCTGTCGCAGCTTGAACTCCCAGTTTCCGGTCAACTCCGGCGAGGCAAGTTCGGTGATGCCGAGGTGGCCCAGCGCAAACAATAATGAGAACGCCTTGGGTGAGGGCACCAATTCGCGGCCGTTGCGATGGACGTAGTCCTCGTATATCAGGCCTTCAATGATGGATGCGCGGGTTGCCGGCGTTCCCAGCCCCTTTTCGCTCATGGCTTCACGCAGTTCTTCGTCCTCGATCAGCTTTCCGGCGCCCTCCATCGCGGACAGCAGCGTTGCTTCGCTGAAGCGCGCCGGCGGCTTGGTCTGGGTCGCCAGGACATCGACGGTCTCGGTTGACGCCTTGCCGTCGGGCACTGCGGCGAGGGTGGGCGCTTCGCCGGTTTCCGCTTCCTTGCCGTAAATGGCCAGCCAGCCAGCCGATACCATCACCCGGCCTTCGCTGCGGAACGGCTCGCCTTTGACGCGGGTGATGCGGGTGGTGACAAGAAACTCTGCCGACGGGAAAAACACCGAGAGAAAGCGCTTCACCACCAGGTCGTACAGCTTTGTTTCGATTTCCGACAAGGCCTTCGGCGCCTGCAGCGTCGGGATGATGGCGTGGTGATCGGAAATCTTGGCGTTGTTGAAAATGCGCTTGTTGGGCTTGACCCACTTCGACTTGATCACTTCCTTGGCGAAAGTGGCATACGGGCCGGTCGACAGCATTTTCATGGTGCCCATTACGGTCGGGATGTAATCCTCGGGCAGGGCTTTGGAGTCAGTCCGCGGGTAGGTGAGCACCTTGTGTTTTTCGTACAAGGCCTGGGCTATTGAAAGCGTCGTCTTGGCCGAAAAACCAAAGCGGCCATTGGCCTCGCGTTGCAGGCTGGTCAGGTCGAACAGCGCCGGTGCGGCCTGCGTGGTGGGCTTGCTTTCCTCTTCGACAATGCCCGGCTGCCCGTCGCATTTGGCGCGCAGGGCCTCCGCCGTTTTGGCGTCCCAGATTCGCTCGGGACGCAGTTCGGCGTTCTCGCTCTTGGCTTCTTTCGAAAAGGCCTCGTCAAACCAGCGGCCCTTGTACTCGCCGCCCTTACCGACAAAAGTACCGTGCAACTCCCAGTAATCCTTGGGCACAAAACTGCGAATGCGTTGTTCTCGTTCTACCAGCACCGCGAGCGTCGGCGTCTGCACCCGGCCGACGGTGGTCTTGTAAAAGCCGCCTTCCTTGGAGTTGAAGGCGGTCATCGCGCGCGTGCCGTTGATGCCGATCAGCCAGTCCGATTCTGAACGGCAGACCGCGGCATCGGCGAGCGGCAGCATGTCCTTGTCCTTGCGCAACGCCTCGAAGCCGGCACAAATGGATGCCTGCGTCATCGACTGCAGCCACAGGCGTTCAATCGGCTTTTTCGCGCCGGCATGCTGGATGATGTAGCGAAAAATGAGCTCGCCCTCGCGGCCGGCGTCGCAGGCGTTGATGATGCCGGTGACGTCTTTGCGCCTGAGAAGTTTCACCAGCACCTTGAGTCTGTCTTCGGAGCGCTCGATCGGCCGCAGGTCGAAATGCGGCGGAATGACGGGAAGGTTCGCAAACGACCACTTGCCCCGCTTGACCTCGTGCGTTTCCGGGGCGACGAGCTCAAGCAGGTGGCCGACCGCAGACGAGAGCACATACTCGTCGCTCTCATAGTAGTCGCCGTGGCGGGTGAAGCCGCCAAGTGCCTTGGAGATGTCTCCGGCAACCGAGGGTTTCTCGGCGATGATGAGTTTTTTACTCATGGGTGCTCTGGGCGCAATGGGCTTTTGATGTCATGCGGGGGAGGATACGCCTACCTGGGAAAAGGCAGCACGGTAAAAGCGCAGCATAATAAGAGCGGCGCGCACAAAAATGCAAGTGAATTGCTTTTGCCGCCGATGGCGGCGCGGCCGTCTCAGACGGGTTTCAGTGCACCTGGCGCTGCGAGCCGTCGGGCAAAAGCTCGTCAAGAATCAGCGTATCGACGTTGCCATGCTGCGTCCATAGCACCATCAGCACGATGACGCGAATTTTGTCGAGGCCGACAGAATCGTCGGACACGGCCATGGCGCGCTCGATGATGATCTCGCGCAGTATTGGCGTCAAAACACCGGCACTTTCAAGAAAGGCGATGAAACCGCGGCTCTCGGACGAGAGCTTTCCGAACTCGCGCGGTGAGTATCCGCGGAATGCGTCGGAAAGGTCGACAGCCTCGGGCAGCGCCGTCTGCGGCACGTCGGTAAGGCTTTTCAGCCAGTCAAGCGCATCATGCACATCCTCGTTCTCGAAGCCCGCAGCAGCGAGCTTGCGCTGCAAGGAGCCGTGATCCGGGGTGAGATCGGCCTGATAGTAATTTTCGAACAGATAAACGAGGACTTCGTACATATCGCGCGTGGGACCCCAAGCCTTTAGGATAGTCGTTGATAACGGCCTCCGGGGAGGCTGGCTATTTTTCCTTCGAGTTCCAGTGTTAGCAGCATCGCCGATACTACTTCCGCCGTCAAGCGGGAGCGCTCGACCAGGGCGTCGATATTGCAGGGGTCATACCCCATATGTAGTAGCAATCCGTCCTGGGGTATCGACATTTTGGGGTCGTTGACGTGCGCCTGTGCTGCGCCAGCGCCGAGTTCCTCGAGTACATCGGCCGCGCTTTCAACCAGTTTTGCGCCCTGCTTGATGAGGCGGTGGCAGCCGCGGGCGACCGGCGAATGGATCGAACCGGGGATGGCGAACACCTCCCTTCCCTGCTCGGCCGCCTGTCGCGCGGTGATCAGTGAGCCGCTTGACACCGCGGCCTCAACGACCAGGCATCCACGGGCCAGTCCTGAAATCAGCCGGTTGCGCCGCGGAAAGTTCGATGTGACGGGCGGCGTGCCAAGCGCAAACTCCGACAGCAGCAGGCCGCGTGCGGCGATGTCCTCGCCAAGCGCACGGTTTGACGGCGGATACAAGGTGTCGAGCCCGGTGCCAAGGACGGCGATGGTCGAGCCGCGCCCGGCGAGGCCACCGCGGTGCGCCGCGGCGTCTATGCCCAGCGCAAGGCCACTGACGATGGTCAGGCCGGCATCGCTGAACGCATGGGCAAAGCTCTGGGCGTTGGCAAGCCCCTGCGGCGTTGCGTTACGGCTGCCGACGATGGCGAGCGATTGCGCGTTCAGCAGCTCGACCCGACCGCGTAGATAAAGCAGGGCCGGCGGATCGGCGGTTTCCAGCAACATGCGCGGATAGCTGTCATCGGCGAGGGTGACTATGGCGTTGCCCTCGCGCGCCGCCCAGTCGAGCGTGGTGGCAACCCGCACGGCATGATCCTCACTGAGGATGCGATGCGCCATTTCCGCCGCGACCACACGGCTCAACGCGGCCTGGTTTGCGCCCAAAATTTGCGCCGGCAGGCCGAATGAAGCGAGCAGTTTGCGAAACGTCGCGGGTCCGAGCCCGTCAACCAGGCTGAGCCGGATCCATGACGAGAGCCCGGCGTCGGCCTTCATGTGTCACCCGTCAGGGTTTTTGCACGACGTCGTTGGTGGTTACCGATTTCGAACTTTCCATCACCAGGGCATACGACACTTGCTCGAACGTGCGAAACACGAACACCAGTCCGTAGCGCTCGTCCGGAAGTTTGACCTTGCTGATGACTTTCTCGCCGCCACGGTCGGGGGCTTTTTCCTCCACCGTCTCTCCCAGGCGGTAGAGCGCAAGCACATGGCCGTTCTCGACGCCATCACGCGAGCCGCGGTTGAGGGTGATGATGGAATTGCGACCGGCTTCACGCAGGCCGCCGTACACGCCGAGCACACGCCCGCTCAAGGCGCTTTTCGGCGCGCGCGGCAGGTAATCATTGGCTTGAGGCGGGCCGACCGCGATAAGCCTGTCGCCGCGGCCTATTTCCTGTCGTGCCGAAACGATGCGTACCGAGGTCGGATTGCCGGACTTCTCGACCGAACCGGTGCCCAGAAATACGGCTTCGTAGCCCAGTATTTTCTTTGTTTCGGGATCAACCAAAGCCTTACCCGGGCGATAAAACTGCCAGCTGGCGACCTTGCTGTCGCTGATGCCACCGACGTAGGCGAGGCCGCCGGGGCCGATGTTGACGCGGCCCTCTTCGGTTGCGACAACGCGCGGTGCACGCTCAAGGCCGTCCTGCTCGATCACCAGTGGTTGCGCCAGAAAGGGCTCAATGATGGACGAAGGAATCGACGGGATGGCCGAACTGGTCATTTCGGTGCGCACGCGCGGCGACAATTTCACCGTGTCGCCCATCAACCGAAGGCGCGCTTCGCCGCCCGAACGATCAAGTACGATTACGTTGCCAGGGTAAATGCGGTTGGGGTTTTTGATTTGCTCTTCGTTGAGCTTCCAGATCTCGGGCCAGCGCCACGGTTCCTTGAGGAATTTTCCGGAAATACCCCAGAGCGTGTCGCCTTTTTCGACGATGTAGCGATCCGGCGCGTTTTCCTTGATCGGGACCGATGCGGTTTGCGCCCGGGCGCTGGTAAGCAGCGCAACGGGCGTGCAAAGCGCTAGCACCAGCGCGAATATGGTCGAACGCGGCATAATTGGCTTGTACATTGAAATCTCGACCCCCATTTTCGCACTCGTGGGGCTGAAATCGCGTGAATTCGCGCACATTGGTAGGCGAGTCCCAAGGCGAAGCCACGAACAGCCACCACGAATGACTGGCAAGATCTTACAGTCTAGGTTAAATTTAGCATCTAATACGTTCAATTAGCAAGTTTTTATGCTTTTAGAGATTTTGCGCTATCCAGACCCCCGCCTGCATACCGTAGCCAAACCAGTGGCGCGGGTGGATGAGTCCGTCGCCCGTCTTGTCAGCGACATGGCCGAGACCATGTATGAGGCGCCCGGCGTCGGCCTGGCGGCGACCCAGGTCAACGTTCACCAGCAAATCATCATCATCGACACCTCAGATTCCCGCGACAATCTGCTGACGCTGATTAATCCTGAAATCATCACCCATTCCGGGCTGCAGACCTGTGAAGAGGGATGTTTGTCGGTGCCGGGAGTGTTCGAAATGGTCGAGCGCGCCGAATCGATTGTCGTGCGTGCGCTCGATCGCGCCGGAAAGCCCTTTTCGCTCAAGGCAGACGGTCTGCTCGCGGTGTGCGTGCAGCACGAAATGGACCATCTCATAGGCAAGGTCTTCGTCGACTATCTGTCGCGCCTGAAACAGTCCCGCATCCGCTCCAAGCTCGAAAAGCAATACCAGCGCAAGTCCACGGCCTGAGACTGGCCGCGCCGAACCGATGAAGCTTGTCTTTGCCGGTACACCGCAATTTGCGGCGGCCGCCCTGGCCGCCCTGATCGCCGCCGGACACGAAATTGTGTTGGTGCTCACTCAGCCGGATCGCTCCAGCGGTCGGGGCCTGCATGAAAAGCCCAGCGCGGTGAAGGCGCTGGCTTTGGCGCATGACTTACCCTTGTTTCAGCCGGAACATCTGCAGCAGCAAGCGGCCCATCAGCGCATTGCCGCAACCTCGCCCGAGCTGATGGTGGTAGCCGCATACGGACTTATCCTGCCGCAGCCGGTGCTCGATATTGCCTCCCGCGGTGCGCTCAATATTCACGCCTCCCTGTTGCCGCGATGGCGCGGTGCGGCCCCGGTGCAGCGCGCCATTCTTGCCGGCGATACCGTTACCGGCGTGTGCATCATGCAAATGGACGCCGGCCTCGACACCGGTGCGGTGCTAAAACGCGAGTCCGTGCAGATCGCCGCCGCCGATACTGCGGGAAGCCTGCTCGAAAAACTGACTGTGACCGGCGCGCGCCTGATTGTCGATGTCATCGCCGAACTTGGGCGAGCCCGGGTACCGGCCGAGGCGCAGGCCCCGGAAGGCATGACGTACGCGGCAAAAATTCAAAAGCGCGAAGCGCGAATCGACTGGAGCAAACCGGCACTAAACATTGCCCGCCAGGTGCGCGCGTTCAATCCAGTGCCTGGCGCCGTTACGGCTTTGCGCCGCGGTGATGTCAAGATCTGGCGCGCCCTGCAGTGCGATGGCCGCGGCGCCCCCGGGCAAGTGTTGTCCGTCGCCCCTGGTGATCTGCGCGTCGCCTGTGCCGAGGGCGCATTGCAGTTGCTCGAACTGCAAAAAGCCGGCGGCAAGCGGCAAGGGGCGGATGAATTCGTGCGCGGCGCCGGGCTGCGAACCGGGGATTGTTTCGACGCATCGTTCCCGGCTTAGTCGCGTCCCCGTGGCTTGGCGCGCAATTGCGATTTGCGCCGGCCAAGCAGATAGAATGGGCGCGCCATGTCCGCCCCGCCCGCTTTCACCCACTCGCTTGCCCAATCGATTCGCCTTGCTACAAGCGTGGTCGCGGCTGTGGTGGCCGGTGAAAGCCTGGGCAAGGCGCTGGTCCGGGTAAGCGCGGGCACCGAATGCGGCGAGGCCTTGCGCGCCGCGACGCGCGATCTGTCTTACCGGACGCTGCGCGAACACGGCATCAATGATGCGGTGCTCAACGTGCTGTTGCACAAGCCGCTCGACAATCCCGAGTTGCGCGCACTGCTGCTGGTTGCCATCAATGAACTGCGCGCAGGGCCGCAGTTTGCCCACACTACCGTCGATCAGGCGGTCGAAGCGGCGCGGCAGGCCGGACTCAATGCCGCGGCCGGCCTGACCAACGCGATACTGCGCAATTTTTTGCGCAACAGCGAAGCGTTGGTGCGCAATGCCGAAAAAAACGAAGCAGTGCGCTGGCGCCATCCCAAGTGGTGGGTCGATAAACTGAAACGGGCCTATGCCGTGGACTGGCAGCACATTCTGGCCCAATCCAACCGTCACCCGCCGATGTGTCTGCGCGTCAACCTGCGCAAAACCACGCTTGCCGCGTTCGGCGCGCAACTTGAAGCCGCCGGTATTGCGGCGACACCGCTGTCACAGACCGCGCTGATGCTTGAGCGACCGGTGCCCGTCGGCCAGATTCCGGGTTTCGCGCAAGGCGAGGCTTCAGTGCAGGATGCCGGCGCGCAATGCGCTGCGCCGCTGCTCGATGTGCGTGCCGGTATGCATGTGCTTGACGCCTGTGCCGCGCCCGGCGGCAAGGCCGGGCATATCCTCGAACATACCGACTGCAGCCTGGTGGCGGTGGAGAGCGACGCGGTGCGCGCGAAGAGCATCGTGCAGAATCTCGACCGCCTGGGGCTTGCCGCCGGCGCCGACATCAAGACTGCGGATTGCCTGCTGCCGCAAACATGGTGGGACGGCAAAACCTTTGACCGCATCCTGCTCGATGCACCCTGCTCCGCGTCGGGGGTTGTGCGGCGGCATCCTGATATCAAATGGCTGCGCCGGGCCAAGGACGTCGGCGGTTTTGCCCTGACACAGCGCGACATGCTGGACGCCTTGTGGCCTTTGCTGTCTCCGGGCGGCAAGCTGCTGTACGTCACCTGCAGTGTTTTTCCGGAAGAAAATGCGCTACAGGTTGATGCCTTTCTCGCGCGCCATGACGATGCGCGGCGCGCGCCTCTGGAACAGGCGCCGGATATGCCCGCAGACGGCCAGTTGCTGCCCGGTGCGCGGCATGACGGCTTTTTCTACGCCCTGCTCGAGAAGCCGGTCTGATGCATTGGTTGCGCCATATCTTGTTGTTGTTGCTTGCGCTGCACGCGCCGTTTGCGTTGGCCGAGGGCATCGAGCTGCGCCGCGGCAGCGTCGATGTCGGCGATGAGGGTTATGTCATCAACGCCGATTTCAGCATCGAGCTGCGGTCGCGCCAGGAGGACGCGGTCAACAAGGGCCTGTCGCTTTATTTCCTGGTCGAATTCGAGGCCACGCGGTCGCGCTGGTACTGGCTGGACGAAAAAGTCGTTTCGCAACAGCAGCGCTTTCGTCTGACCTACCAGCCGCTGACGCGGCAATACCGCCTCTCCAGCGGCGCACTGCATCAGAATTTCGCAACACTGGACGAGGCAGTGCGAACCTTGTCCCGGGTGCGCAGTTGGCTGATCCCGGCATCGGCGCAGTTGAAGACCGGCGACAGCCTCAGTGGTGCCCTGCGCATGCGCCTTGACCTGACCCAGCTGCCCAAGCCGTTCCAGGTCGACGCACTCACCAGCCGCGACTGGAACCTCTCGTCTGACTGGAAGCGCTGGTCGTTCACGCTCGCCGCCCCGGTGCAGGAAGCGCTCGGCAAGCCGACCCAGCCGGAGGGCGATTCGCGGTGAGTTACCTGCTGCTTGCCAGTGCCTGTATCGGCGCCGTGCTGCTGTTCCTGCTCGCCGCAGCGAGTGCCAACACGCCGCTGTTCGCGCAGCATTACCCCTTGCTGCTCGGCCTCAACGCCGTGCTCGTTCTGGGCTTGCTCGGCCTCGTTGGTTACCAGCTTGCGATGTTGTGGCGCGCGCGCCGAGCCAAGGTCTTCGGGTCCCTGCTCACCTTCCGGCTGGTGGTGATGTTCGCGCTGGTTGCGCTGGTTCCGGGCGCGCTGGTCTACACCGTGTCGCTGCAGTTTCTGGCCAAAAGCATCGAGTCGTGGTTCGATGTGCGCGTCGAAAACGCGCTCGAGGGCGGCATCAATCTTGGCCGCGCCGCGCTTGACAACCTGCTGGTCGACCTGCAGGGCAAGGCGCGCGGTATGGCGCTCGAACTGTCCGACCAGCCGGCGCAGCAGCAGTCCTTCACCCTCAGCCGCATGCGCGAGAAACTTGGGCTCGCCGATGCGCTGCTGGTGAGCGTGGGTGGCAAGGTCATCGCCACCTCCAGCCGCGACCTGGGCAAATTGCTGCCCGAGCTGCCGACACAGGCGCAGTTGCGAATGGCGCGCCAGTCGCGCAGCTACGCCGCGGTGGAGGGCGCCGAGCGCACGCTGTCATTGCGTGTGATTGTGCCGCTCGCACCGGCCAGCCTCAGCGACGAAGTGCGTTTTCTGCAGCTGACGCAACCGGTGCCGCAGGCGCTCGCCGCCAACGCGGAGAGTGTGCAAAGCGTTTACCGCGCCTACAAGGAGCTCTCGCTGTCGCGCGACGGTTTGCGCGACATCTACCTGCTGACGCTGACGCTGACCTTGTTGCTGGCGCTGTTCTCGGCCATAGCCCTCGCCTTCGTGCTGTCGCGCCGCCTGTCCGGTCCGTTGGCCGAACTGGCGCAGGGCACCCAGGCGGTGGCACGCGGCGATTTCAGCCGGCGCGTGCAGGTGCAAAGCCGCGATGAGCTGGGTATTCTCACCAACTCGTTCAACAGCATGACGCGACAGCTCGAGGACGCGCGCAATGTCACCGAGACCAGCCGCACCGAGCTCGAAACCACCAAGACCTACCTCGAGAATATCCTCGCCAACCTGTCGGCCGGTGTACTGGTGTTTGACGCCGGGTTCAGGCTGGCGACCGCCAACCGCAGCGCCGGGGAGATCCTCGGACAGGATATTTCGCTGCTCTCGGGTGCCGGGCTGGACGAATGGACGCATCTGAGCGAGCTTGCGACGACGATACGCGAGGACTTCCGTGAGCGCGGCAGCAGCACCTGGCAGCAGCAGGTCGAGTTGCCCGGCCGCGGCCAGGTGCTGCTGCTTCGCGGCTCGCAACTGCCGACGGCGGGTGGCGGCTATATCGTCGTCTTCGACGACATCACGCAACTTGTCCAGGCGCAGCGCGCGTCGGCCTGGGGCGAGGTGGCGCGCCGTCTTGCGCATGAAATCAAGAATCCGCTGACGCCGATACAACTGTCGGCCGAGCGCCTGCAGATGAAGCTGGCCGACAAGCTGGGTGCAGAGGATGCGGCGGTCCTCAACCGCGCCACCGAAACCATCGTCAACCAGGTGACGTCGATGAAGAACATGGTCGATGATTTTCGTGACTATGCCCGCATGCCGGCACCCGTCCTCGCGCCGCTCGATCTCAACCGGCTGGTTGGCGAGGTGCTCGGCTTGTACGGCCATGCCGGTGCGCTGATAGACGCCCGCCTTGCGCCCGGGCTGCCGGCCGTGGCCGGTGACACCAACCAGTTGCGCCAGGTCATCCACAACCTGCTGCAAAACGCCCAGGACGCGCTGACCGGGGTTGCCGCTGCGCGCATCGAAGTGCGGACCGAACTCGTCGGCGACAAGGCGCAACTGTCCATCATCGACAACGGCACCGGCTTTCCGGAGAATTTCATCCAGCGCGTTTTTGAACCCTATGTCACGACCAAGCCCAGGGGCACCGGCCTCGGCCTGGCGATTGTAAAAAAGATTGTTGACGAACACCACGGCAGCATCAGTGTTGAAAATCGCACCGAGGGTAGGGCCGTTTCAGGCGCCCAGATCCGCATCGCGCTGCCCTTGGCCCAGACGCAGACCCAGGCCGCTTGACCGGCACACAAAGACACAGCACATGGCGCAAATACTGGTGGTTGACGATGAAATGGGCATCCGCGAACTGCTGTCGGAGATTCTCGCCGACGAGGGGCATAGCGTGAGGGTGGCCGAAAATGCGACAGCGGCCCGTGCCGAGCGCGCCAGGGGGCGGCCCGACCTGGTGCTGCTCGATATCTGGATGCCCGACACCGACGGCATCTCCTTGCTCAAGGAATGGGCCGCCAACGGCCAGCTGACGATGCCGGTGGTGATGATGTCCGGTCACGCCACCATCGATACGGCGGTCGAGGCCACGCGTATTGGCGCGCTCGATTTTCTGGAAAAACCGATCGCGCTGCAAAAACTGCTGGCCACGGTAAAACGCGCGCTGCGCTTGCAAGAGCGCGCCGCCGCGCCGGGACTGGCGCTGGCCAACCTCGGCCGTTCCGCACTCGTCAACGACCTCAGGCGGCGCCTGGCACAGCTCGCCGGCGTGGCCGCGCCGCTGCTGCTGCGCGGCGAGAGTGGTGTCATGCCCGAGCTATATGCGCGCGCATTGCAGGCGGGCAACGCGCCGTTCGTCAAGGCCAGCGGGCGGCTCGATGACGCCGCCCACGACTTGTTGCAGGAGGCCGGCGGCGGCATCCTGTTTCTTGAAGAACTGTCGCAACTGACGCGCAGCCAGCAAAAGCACCTTGCGCTGCTTGCGGCGCGCAGCGACCGTCACAACGTGCGTATCGTCTCATTTACCGCCAGCGATGCTGCAGCACTGGTTGAGGGGCAGGCGTTTGATGCCAGCCTGCTGGCGCGGCTGGGCGAGCTGAATTTTTCGCTGCCGTCGCTGCGCCAGCACGCCGAGGACATTCCCGATATCGCCGCCGTGGTGCTGGCGCAACTGGTGGAGACGCGGTTTTGCCCGCCGCGCCGCTTTTCCACCGCAGCGCTCAATGCCCTGAGAAATTTCGTCTGGCCGCTCAACCTCGAACAGTTGCAGCAGGCGGTCAAGAGTGTCGCCATCACCGCATTCGGCGAGGAAATCGGCACCGACGAAGTCGAGGCGGTGCTGGCCGGGCTGGCGGGCGCGGAGTCCGATTCCGCGACGCTTTACCTCGACCTGCCGCTGCGCGAGGCACGCGAGGCTTTCGAGCGTGCCTATTTCGAGCATCACCTCGAGCGCGAGCAGGGCTCGATCAGCCGCGTCGCCGACAAAAGCGGACTGGAGCGCACCCACCTTTACCGCAAGCTCAAATCCCTGGGTATCGCTGCAACGCGCAAGGACGACAAAGACTAGGCGCTTCGGATTGCGCGTGCCGAACGCCGCAGCGACGGACGGGCCGGCGCTATTGCGGAGCAACAAAAGGCATACAATGGCGGGCGTTTGCAAACAATAATGAAAAACGAAGCCGTCACTTGAAAATCATCATTCTCGGCGCGGGCCAGGTCGGCAGCACCGTCGCCGAAAGCCTGGTCTCGGAAGCCAACGACATCACCGTTGTCGATACCGATGGGCCGCGTCTGCGCGCGCTGCAGGACCGGCTCGACTTGCGCACCCTTGTCGGCAGCGCGGCACACCCCGATACGCTGCGGGCGGCCGGCGTCGATGACGCCGACCTGCTGATTGCAGTCACGCAAAGCGACGAGGTCAACCTTGTCGCCTGCAAGATTGCGACGCAGATGTTCAACCTGCCCACGTGTATTGCGCGCATCCGCTCCACCGCCTACCTCGGCAATGAGGCGGTGTTTGCCCCGGAATGCTTTGCCGTCGATCACGCCATTTGTCCGGAACAGATACTCACCGACTACATCGTCAAGCTGGTCGAGTTCCCGGAGGCGCTGCAGGTGCTGGAGTTTGCCGAGGGGCGCGTCAGCCTGGTCGCGGTGCGCGCTTTCAAGGGCGGGCCGCTGGTCGGCCACGAACTGAAGGACATCCGCAAGCATATCCCCACCGTCGATGCGCGCATCGCCGCGATATTCCGTGGCGACAGCCCGATCGTTCCCGAGGGCAACACCGTTGTGCAGGCCGGCGACGAGGTGTTCTGCCTCGCCGCGACCAAGGACATCCGCAAGGTGATGCAGGAGTTGCGGCGCATGGACCGGCCGGTCAAGCGCGTCATGATCGCCGGCGGCGGCAACATCGGTGAGCGTCTGGCGCGCGCCCTCGACAAGAACTACGTGGTCAAGATCATCGATCGCAACAAATTGCGCTGCGAGATGCTCTCGGGCGTGCTGGACAATGCCCTAGTGCTCAACGGCGACGTCACCGACGAAACCCTGCTTGAATCCGAAAACGTCGATGAAATGGACCTTTTTGTGTCGGTAACCAATGATGATGAGAACAACATCATGGCTTCGCTGCTGGCCAAGCGCATGGGCGCGCGCCGCGTCGTCGCGCTGATCAACCGCCGCGCCTATGTCGATTTGCTGCAGGACGGACGTATCGACATCGCCATCTCGCCGGCGCAGGCGACCATCGGCTCGCTGCTCGCGCACGTGCGCCGCGGCGACGTCGCCAAGGTGCACAGCCTGCGCCGCGGTGCCGCCGAGGCGCTGGAGGCGGTCGTCCACGGCGACGCCGGATCCTGCCGCATGGTCGGGCGCACGATCGAGGCCATAGAACTGCCCAAAGGCACCACCATCGCGGCGCTGGTGCGCGGTGAAGAGGTGATCATGGCGCATCACGATACCGTGGTCGAGGCTGGCGACCACGCCATCGTGTTTGTGACCGAAAAGAAAATGGTGCCCAAGGTGGAAAAGCTGTTCCAGGTCAGCGTCGGCTTTCTCTGACGCTTTGATGCTGTGACGCGCGAGGGAAGCTAACGTGGTCCGCCTGCCAGCCATACTCAATGTGCTCAGTGTCATCATCATGCTGTTCGCGCTGTGCATGGCTTTTCCGCTTGCCTTTGCCATGTACTTTGACGATGGCACGCGACTGGTGTTTGAACAGAGCATGCTGATCACCGCCGCCGCCGGGATGGCGCTGCGTCTTGCGACCAGGGGCCGGCGGCGCGAGCTGCAGACGCGCGACGGTTTTTTGCTGGTGTTCCTGGTATGGACGGTGTTGCCGGCCTTTGCCACGCTGCCACTGCTGCTCTATCTCAACGACCTGTCCTTCACCGACGCCTATTTCGAAGCGGTGTCCGGGCTCACCGCCACCGGGGCCACCGTGCTGAGCGGCCTTGACAGGCTGCCGCACGCGATTAATATCTGGCGCACCTTCATGGTGTGGCTGGGCGGCATGGGCATCATCGTGCTGGCGGTGGCCATCCTGCCGCTGCTGGGTGTGGGCGGCAGCCAGATCTACAAGGCCGAAACGCCGGGCCCGATGAAGGACGCCAAGCTGACACCGCGCATCACCGAGACCGCCAAAGGCCTTTGGACGGTCTATCTGCTGATCACCATCGTCTGCTTTTTCAGCCTGCGCGTCGCCGGCATGACCTGGCTCGACGCCATGATGCACACCTTCTCGACCATGGGCCTGGGTGGCTTTTCCGCGCACGACGACAGTTTTGCCTACTGGAACTCCCCCGTCATCGAGGCGGTGGTGATGGTTTTCATGCTGCTCGCCGGCATCAACTTCGCCACCCATTTTGTCGCCTTGCGCCGGCGCAGTACCGCGCCCTATCTGCGCGACCCCGAGGTCGGGCTGTACCTCCTGGTGGTGCTGGGCAGTTGCGTGCTTATCGCCCTTTACCTGTGGATCAACGGTGTGTATCCGCAGTTCTGGACGGCGCTGCGCTTCGCCAGTTTCAACCTGGTGTCCATCGCCACCACCACCGGTTTTTCCAGCACCGATTACAACCTCTGGCCGATTTTTGCGCCGGTATGGATGCTGTTCCTGTGCTGCTTTGCCACCTGTTCCGGCTCGACCGGCGGTGGTATCAAGATGATTCGCGCCGAACTGATGGCCCGCCAGGCAATTCGCGAAATGACGCGCATCGTTCATCCGCGCGCCTATGTGCCGGTCAAGCTCGGCGGTGAGACCATAGAGAACAAAATCATTTTTGCCATCCTCGCCTTCATGCTGGTCTATGGCGCCAGCATCATCGCCATGACCATGCTGCTCACCGCGTCCAAGCTGGACATCATCACCGCCTTTACCGCCGTCTTCGCCTGCATCAACAACACCGGACCCGGGCTCAACCTGGTGGGACCGGCGACGACCTACGCCGTGCTCACCGACTTTCAGACATGGGTATGCACCGCGGCGATGCTGCTCGGGCGCCTCGAGCTTTTCACGCTGCTGGTGGTGTTCACGCCCGGCTTCTGGCGCCGCTAGTGCTGGCCGGCATTCCGGTCAATCTGATCACCGGTCGCGATGCCGCGCTCAAATCGCGCCTGCTTGAACGCCTCATTGCATTGCGTCCCGCCGCCGCGCGCTGGGCGGTACTCCTCAACGAGGCGGGCGCTGCTGCGGCGACAACGGTCACGGCCAACCCCGGCCTGTTTTTCAGCGAGGTCGCCCAGGGCTGTATCTGTTGTACCGCGCAGTTGCCGTTGCGTGTGGCCCTGACGCGCCTGCTCCGAGAAACAGCGCCCGACCGCCTGCTCATCCTGGCTGCGGGGGGCGCGCGCACCACCGAGATCCTGCGCCTGCTCTCGGACCGCTGGTTGTCGCCGGTTCTGAGCTTGCGCGCAAGCATTCATGTGCTGGCCATGGCCGATTTGCCGGCCCTGTCCGGCGATGACACGCAGGCCGGGCAGCTGGCGGCCGCGCAAGTGGTGGCCATTGACGAGGGCAGCGCTGGCGAGGCTGTATACGCAGCCGCTGTCAGGCGGTTGTCAGCGTCAGGCAATACGCCCTTGATACGGCGATTGCGCTCAGGCGCGATAGACCTGGCGCTACTCGACCTGCCCGGTGTGGTGCTGGCGCCGCGATTTCGAAGCATGCAGAGCGCACCCGGATCGCAGCAAGGTCAGAATTGAGTCATTGAGTACTGGAGCGCCCGTGCGCAGGGCGTATCATTGGCGCCGCGTTGAAGCGGCAGTGACGCAACGACGACGCAACGATGACACAACAGCGGCGCAACAGCGACGCAACAATGACGTAACACTGGCGCGAAAGTGACGTAACAATCA
>CAYLPI010000001.1:12570-17318 GCA_964385505.1 uncultured Bordetella sp. | reverse complement strand
CGCAACAGCGACGCAACAATGACGTAACACTGGCGCGAAAGTGACGTAACAATCAGCGCCGTGATTCACCGTCGGAGATAGCATCGATACATTCATGCACGCATTCAGAGTTGCCACCGCCGCCATGCTGGCCTGTGCCGCGGTGGGCTTCGTCGGCATTTTGCTGCACCAGGGGCGCAAAGCCGCAAGCGAGCTGGTGCCAGGCGCCTTTGTTTTCGGCCTGCTGGTCGGTACGGTAGGCGGGCTGCTCGGCGGTGCCTGGTGCTATTTCATCGCCGCCGCGCGCTGTGCGCCCGGCGATGCCCTGCTCGGCGGACCGATGGGCTTCGCCATTGGCGTGCTGTGGTTCCTGTTCTGGTGGTGGCACGAGGCTAGGCCGGACTGACCCTGGCTGACCCGTGCTGACCCCGACCGACATACGACAGTAGCGCAAATCAACGACATTTAAAACCTGAAATCCGCGCCGGGCGGGCCTTAGAGCGCGATTAGCATGACAAATTTGTCACCTCAACGCTGGCGTCACGGCAAGCACGGATGACCTCCGCCGGGGCGATGCGCTCAATCAGGTTTGCGATTGCTTTTTGCCGAGCCCTATTTTTTAGCGGGCGGCGGCGCCATCAGCTTGGACATGCCCGAACGGTTTGACGCGGGTGCGGCGCCCGGCTTTTTGTCCTGCTTGGGCTTTTTTTGTTCGCGGTTGCTGCGTAGCTGACCTTTGGCCATGGTGCTGCTCCTGATGTGTGATGGTATGAAGCGCCGGCAGCGACCGCTGCCCGACCAGTCTACTCCGGGTGGTGTTTTTCAGTTCTGCAGTTTGAACGAACTGAAGAAAGTGTCGAGTTCAGTCTCCGCCACCCCGCCCCTCGCACCCACCGCCGCAATCTGGTAGAGGCGCGTGCCCTCGGTGACAAAGCGTGCGCGCAGCATGAGCACGGCATCGCCATTGCGCCCCTCGGCCAGCAACTCGCGGCTGCCGGCGGCCCCGGTTTTCTCGCTGGTGATGCGCCCTGAAATATTGCGCAGCAAGGCATCGCGCTGCTCGTCGATGTTCTTTTGCACATCGCTGCCGCGCGGGTAATCGGTATACGCAACGCCGAACAGCCAGTCGGCCGCCCGCGCCGACTGCAGGGTCATGCTCACCGCCCCGGCGGCGCTGTTGAGCGTGCGCGTGGTCTGCTGCGCCTTGGCCGGCAGGGTGATGCGATAGCGCCCCTCGCCTGAGGCCACCTCGCGCCAGTCAAGATCGCCATAGCAGCCGGCCAGCGCAAGACATGTGGCAAGGCCGGCAACAACGAAAGTAATCCGGGCGGCACGCATGCGCGGGACAGGCGGACGCCTCAGCGCGCCAGTGTGACGCGATCGCCTTCGCGCACAATGCCGCCGGTGACGATGGTGGCGGTAATGCCGCCGTGGCCGCGCATGGCGTTGAAGCCACCGGGCCCGAGCGCCTCTTCCATGCGCGAACAGGGGTGGCAGTGGCCGCTGCCCTCAAGCAGCACCGCGCCGACGTAAAAGCGCCGGTTGCGCAAAGCCAGCAGATTGATGCCTGACACGACGAGGTTGCGCCTGAGCAGTGTCGCGTCCAGCGATTTGCGCTCGAGCATGGCGGCGACCGCGACAAGATGCTCGGCCTGTATCAGCGTCACCGCGCGTTTGCCGCCGCGGCCATGGTCGCCGGTGAGGCCGCGACCCGCCCCGGCTTCGGCCTCGATAACGCGCACCGGCGCCACGCGCCGCTTTTCGCGCAGGCCTATCCATTCGAGGCGGCCTTGCTGCGGCAGCGCTGCGAGCAGGCGCGACAGCACCGCCGGTTCCTCACCGTTGTCGAGCTCGTCGTCTTTGCGTCCCACGCGTCCCACGGTGCCGGTGGCCGCGCCTACTTCGCCGCGATGACGGCGATTTCGACCAGCATTTTCGGGTCTGCCAGCTTGGCCTCGACCGTGGCGCGCGCGGGCAGGTTGGCCGGATCAACCCAGGCCAGCCACTCGACGTTCATGCTGTCGCGGTTGCGAATGTCGGTGAGCCAGATGTTGGCCGACAGGATTTTCGACTTGTCGGTACCGGCTTTGGCGAGGACTTCATCGATGGTCTTGAGCACCTGTCGCGTCTGGCCGTTGATGTCCTGGCCGAGGTCGGTGGCAACCTGTCCGGCGAGGAATACAAGATTGCCGTACTCGACGGCGTCGGACAGGATTTTGTGCGGATTCTGGCGAACGATGTTCATTGCAGATGTCTCCATCGGGGTTTGAGATTGAGGCGGTGAATGCCGGCGCAATTATCGCCGATTTGCCCCGGCATGGCGCGATGTGCCAGAGACACTTGTACCAGAGACACTTAGCTGGAAAGCCACGCCAGGCGGGCGTTTCCAGCTGGTCAGGCGATGGCGGCGGTGGTGGTCTTGCGCAATTGCGGCTCGTAACCGAGATTGGGCGCGAGCCAGCGCTCGGCCTCGGGTAGGGTCATGCCCTTGCGCCGCGCGTAATCCTCGACCTGGTCGCGCGCAATCTTGCCGAGGGCAAAATACTGTGATTGCGGATGGGAGAAATAGAATCCGCTGACTGCGGCGGCCGGCCACATGGCGTAGCTCTCGGTCAGCGTGAGGCCGATCGATGGGGCGTCGAGCAGGCTGAACAGCGTGCCTTTTTCAGTGTGCTCGGGGCAGGCCGGGTAACCGGGAGCAGGCCGGATGCCGCGGTACTCTTCGGCAATCATCGCCCCGGGCGACAAGGCCTCGTTTGCGGCGTAGCCCCAGAACTCGGTGCGCACGCGCCGGTGCAACAGCTCGGCAAAAGCTTCCGCCATGCGGTCGGCCAGTGCCTTGAGCATGATGGCGTTGTAGTCGTCGTTGGCGTCCTCGAAGGCTTTCACCCGCGCGTCGATGCCAAGGCCGGCGGTCACCGCAAACGCGCCGATGTAGTCGGCAAGCCCGGCCTCTTTGGGCGCGACAAAATCGGACAGGCAGAAATTGGCGCGATCGACGGCTTTTTCCGTCTGCTGGCGCAGGTTGTGGATGGTGGCGAGGCGGTCTTTTCGCGTGTCATCGCGGTAAAGCTCGATGTCGTCACCGACGCGCGCCGCCGGAAACAGGCCGAACACGCCGCTGGCACTGAGCCACTTTTCACCGATTATTTGCCGCAGCATTGCCTGTGCGTCGCGGAACACGCCGCGCGCCGATTCGCCGACCACTTTGTCCTCAAGAATGGCCGGATAGCTGCCGGCAAGATCCCAGGTCTGGAAAAACGGCGACCAGTCGATATAGCGGGCGATTTCGGCGAGGTCGTAGTCGCGCAGCTGTGTCACGCCAGGCTGCTGTGGCCGCGGCGGCACATAGGCCGACCAGTCGGTCTTGAAGGCGTTGGCGCGCGCGGTTGCCAGCGTCGCGAGCGGCTGGCCTTTTTTGGCGGCGTGCTGCGCCCGCACCTTGTTGTAATCGGCGCGGACGCCGGCGATGTAATCATCGCGCAGCTCGGGTGAGAGCAGGCTGGTGCAAACGCTGACGCAACGCGAGGCATCGGGCACATAGACGGTGACGCCCTCGTAATGCGGCGCGATTTTTACTGCGGTATGCACGCGCGACGTGGTGGCGCCGCCGATCAACAGCGGCACGGTAAAGCCGGTACGCTGCATTTCGTGCGCGACATGGCCCATCTCCTCGAGCGAGGGCGTGATCAGGCCCGACAGGCCGATGATGTCGGCGCCCTCGGCTTTGGCGACCTCAAGGATTTTCGTCGCCGGCACCATGACGCCGAGGTTGACGACTTCGTAGTTGTTGCACTGGAGCACCACGGCCACGATATTCTTGCCGATGTCGTGCACATCACCCTTGACCGTGGCGATGACGATCTTGCCCTTGGGTTTTGAATCGCCGATGCGCGCTTTTTCCGCCTCAATGTAGGGAATGAGGTGGGCCACCGCCTGCTTCATCACGCGCGCCGATTTCACCACCTGCGGCAGGAACATCTTGCCGGCGCCAAACAGGTCGCCGACAACGTTCATGCCGTCCATCAGCGGGCCCTCAATCACCTGTATCGGCCGGCCGCCCTCGCGCTCGAGCTTTGCCCGCGCCTCCTCGGTGTCCTCGACAATCCAGTGCGTGATGCCGTGCACCAGCGCGTGCGACAGCCGGCGCTCGACCGGGGTCGGGTTGTCGGCGGTACCGCGCCACTCATGCGTTTGTTCGGCTTTTTCTCCGCCGGCCTTGAGCGTGCCGGCGAATTCGATCATGCGTTCGGTCGCATCCGGCCGGCGGTTGAGCACGACGTCCTCGACGCGTTCGCGCAGCTCGGGCGCGAGGTCGTCATAAACGCCCACCATGCCGGCGTTGACGATGCCCATGGTCATGCCGGCCTTGATGGCGTGATACAAAAACACCGTGTGTATGGCTTCGCGCGCCGGGTCGTTGCCACGGAACGAAAAGCTGACGTTCGACACACCGCCCGACACCTTGGCCTCGGGCAGGTTGGTCCGTATCCAGCGCGTTGCCTCGATGAAATCGACGCCGTAATTGCTGTGCTCGTCGATGCCGGTGGCGATGGCAAAAATATTCGGGTCGAAAATGATGTCCTCGGGCGCGAAGCCCGCCTGCGCCAGCAAGAGGTCGTAGGCGCGCCGGCAGATTTCGATCTTGCGCGCGTAGGTGTCGGCCTGGCCCTGCTCGTCGAAGGCCATGACGATCACCGCCGCGCCGTAGCGCCGGCACAGCCGCGCCTGGCGCAGGAACTCGGCCTCGCCCTCCTTCATGCTGATGG
>CAYLPI010000001.1:0-12560 GCA_964385505.1 uncultured Bordetella sp. | reverse complement strand
TGATTGAGTTGACGATGGCCTTGCCCTGCACGCACTTGAGGCCGGCCTCGATCACCTCCCATTTCGACGAATCGATCATGATGGGTACGCGCGCAATGTCGGGCTCCGAGGCGACAAGGTGCAAAAAGCGCACCATCGCCGCCCTGGAGTCGAGCATGGCCTCGTCCATGTTGATGTCGATGACCTGGGCGCCGTTTTCCACCTGCTGGCGCGCCACTGCGAGTGCCTCGTCGTATTGTTCAGCCAGGATCAGGCGCGCAAAGGCCTTGGAGCCGGTGACGTTGGTACGTTCGCCGACGTTGACGAAGAGCGAATCACCGCTGACATTGAAGGCTTCCATGCCCGACAGGCGCAACATCGGTTCGACTACGGGCAGTTTGCGCGCCGGCAGGTCTTTGACCGCCTCGGCGATGGCATGGATGTGTTCGGGCGTGGTGCCGCAGCAGCCGCCGGCGATGTTGACCAGGCCCGAGGCGGCAAACTCCTGCAACAGCGACGAGGTGATGTCCGGTGTTTCGTCAAAGCCGGTGTCACTCATCGGATTGGGCAGTCCGGCGTTCGGATAGACGCAGATGAAAGCGTCGCACAGTGTCGCCAGCTCTTCGATGTGCGGCCGCATCAGCGCCGCGCCGAGCGCGCAATTGAGGCCGATGGTGAGCGGCCTCGCGTGGCGCACCGAATTCCAGAAGGCCTCGACGGTCTGGCCTGACAGAATGCGGCCCGAGGCGTCGGTGACGGTGCCCGAGATCATCAAGGGCAACCGGTATCCGGCCTCGTCAAAAAAACTTTCGATGGCGAACAACGCCGCCTTGGCGTTTAGCGTGTCGAATACGGTCTCGAGCAGGAACACATCGACGCCGCCCTCGGCGAGCGCGCGCGCCTGTTCGAGGTAGGCCTCTACCAGCTGGTCGAAGCTGACGTTGCGCGCCGCCGGGTCGTTGACATCGGGCGAGATCGAAGCCGTTTTGGGTGTCGGACCAAACGCACCGGCGGCAAAGCGCGGTCGCTCCGGCGTGGAGAATCTGACGCAGGCGGCCTTGGCGATTCTCGCCGCTTCGAGATTCATTTCAGCGGCAATGCTCTCGAGGTGGTAATCGGCTTGCGCTATGCTCGTTGCGCCGAAGGTGTTGGTCTCGATGATGTCCGCACCGGCGGCGAGGTATTGCTCGTGAATGGTTGCGATGACGGCCGGCTGCGTCAGCGTCAGCAGCTCGTTATTGCCTTTGACGTCGTGCGCGAAGCCGGCAAAGCGCGTGCCGCGATAGGCCGCCTCATCCAGCCGGTATTGCTGGATCATGGTGCCCATGGCGCCGTCAAGGATCAGGATGCGGCGTTCCAGCAGGGCGCGGAGTTCCGGGGTGCGATCGGCGTGCATAACGCGGGTGCGGCGGCTCACAAAAGAAAAAACCCGTTCGGCTTGAGCGCTAAAAACGGGTTTTCACTCTCTTTAGCGGTATTTGTTTGACGCCGGTCTCGAGCCAACCGGTGGCGCCCGCAAGCTGAACTCAAATCGGCGCTGACAAATTGCAGGATACTTGCTAAGCCACTGTTTGTCAATGACTCTTGCGTGCCTTGTCGTGACTGTTGCGTGCAATTTCAGATTTTTCTTATGTGCCGTTATACTGTGTCCCCGCTATTTTTGTATCCGATTTGACGATGAAGGACCTGCAACCCCGTCAGGCCTATGAATATCTGCAGGCGCATCCGGACGCCGTGTTCGTCGATTGCCGCAGTGAAATGGAGTTCCTGTTTGTCGGGCATCCGGTCGGGGCGATGATGATTCCCTGGAACGATGGTCCGGAATGGGAAATCAATCCGCATTTTGTCGCGCAGGTGAAAAAGGCCGCCAGCATCAACCGGCCGTTGGTCATCATCTGCCGCAGCGGCAATCGCTCCGTAGACGCCGGCATCGCACTGGAGCAGGCCGGCTTCACCGATGTCTATAACGTGTTGCATGGTTTCGAGGGCCCGCTCAACAAACGGCACCAGCGTAATTCCACCTGCGGGTGGCGCCATGAAGGCTTGCCCTGGGAACAGCTCTGAGCGCGGGCGCGGGCTGACGCGCTGCGGTATCCTGCCGTTCAGCCCCCGCCCATCATGTCGCCACGCACTTCTTCCCCGTTGCCGCCGCTCGCACTGGCCTTTCTGGTCTGGGGCCTCGGTGCGGCGCTTTACTTCATCGGCTTTTTCCAGCGTGTCACACCTGCGGTAATCACGCACGAACTGATGGCCGAGTTTGCCATCGGTGCCGCGGCGCTCGGCAACCTGTCGGCATTTTATTTCTACAGTTATGTCGGCATGCAGATTCCCACCGGCCTGCTGGTCGATCGCTGGGGGCCGCGCCGGGTATTGACCCTGGGCGCCGGCGTGGCGGCGTTGGGCACTGCGGTATTCGCGCTGTCCACCAGTTATGCCGGCGCGGGGCTGGGGCGCATGCTCATCGGCGCGTCGGTGGGCGTGGCCTTTGTCTCCATGCTCAAACTCGCTGCGCACTGGTTTGCGCCCTCGCGCTTTGCCATGATCTCCGGCCTCGCGCTGTTGACCGGCATGCTCGGCGGTGTCGGCGCCGGGGCGCCGCTGCGCATCGCCGCCGACCATTTCGGCTGGCGGCCGGTGATGCTTGCCGCCAGCGTTGTCACCGCGCTGCTCTGTGTGCTGGTGTGGTGGCTGGTGCGCGACGACCCTTCCGAACGGGGCTATGCCAGCCATGCGCCGCGATCAGCGTCACCTGGGCAGACGACGTCGATACTGTCCAGCCTGCGCGAGGTGCTGGGCTATCGCAACATCTGGCTGATGTTCGTCATCGCCGGCGGCTTCTCGGCGCCCATCCTGGTGTTCGGTGGATTGTGGGGGGTGCCCTTTCTGGTCACGCACTACGGCGTCAGTACCGCGCATGCGGCACTGATGACCTCCGGACTGCTGCTCTCATGGGGCCTGGGCGGACCGCTGTGCGGCATCCTCTCCGATCGCATCGGTCGCAGAAAGCCGGTTTATGCCGCGGGCCTTGCCATCAGTTTTGTCGGCTGGTCTGTCATCTGGTTGATTCCCGGCCTGCCGCTGGGCGTGCTCTACCTGCTGTTGTTCGTCATCGGCATGGTCTCCGGTGCGGTTATCCTGACCTTCGTCTTTTGCAAGGAATCGACGCCCTTGCGCCTCGCCGGCACCGCCGGTGGCATCGCCAACATGGGCAATATGATGGGCGGCATGTTGTTGCAGCCTGCGGTGGGCTGGGTGCTTGACCGCATGTGGAGCGGACAGTTTGCCGGCAGTGTGCGGGTGTATGACTTTGCCGCCTATCGCGCCGGTTTTGCGCTGATGCTGGTGTGGCTGGTGGCCGGCATGCTGATGCTGGCGTTTACGCGCGAAACCCATTGCCGCCAGACCGGTGCCGGCAGCGGCTAGTGTCATCGCCCGCAAATGCCCGACTGGCGGGCATTTGCGGGCGATGGCACCAGCCTGAATCGGGTAAAGAAAAGGGGGCCACAGCCCCCTTTTGAACGCAGTGCGCAATGCGCAATAGCGTCAGCGCGCGGCGGTGATCTCCACTTTGAGCTCACCCAGGCCGTCGATGCCGGCGACCAGTTTGTCGCCCGGTTTGGCTGCGCCCACACCCGCCGGCGTGCCGGTCATGATGATGTCGCCCGGCTCGAGGTAGTAGTACTGCGACAGGAAGGCGATGGTGTCGGGAATGTTCCAGATCATCATGTTGATGTCGCTTCGCTGGCGCTCGGCATCGTTGACCTTGAGCCATAACTGACCCGTGCCTGGATGGCCGATTTTTGCCGCCGGCGTCACCGGGCCGATGGGCGCCGATTCGTCGAAGTCCTTGCCGAAGTCCCACGGCCGGCCGTTATCCTTGCCCACCTGCTGCAGGTCGCGGCGCGTCATGTCAAAACCGACGGCGTAACCCCAGACGTGCTTGTTGGCATCGGCTGCGGCGATACGGGTGCCGCCTTGCGACAGCACGGCGACCATCTCGGTTTCCCAGTGGTAGTTGCTGGTCTTTGGCGGGTAATGGATTTTTGCCGTGTCGCCGGCATTGACCGGCACCAGTGCATGCGAGGACTTGATGAAAAAGAACGGCGGCTCCTTGCCGTCACCACCCATCTCTTTCTGGTGTTCGACATAGTTGCGGCCGACGCAGAAAATCCGGCGGACCGGAAAGCGGTCGGCTGAACCGATGACAGGAAGTGACGGGGTTTCCCAGGCGGGAATGGCGAGACCCATGGTGTGTCCTTTGTATGTTGGGGTTGGTGAGGGCGGGCTGCAACAGCCGGCCCGGCATTATAAATCGCATTGCCCCGGCCGTAGCGGCGGCGGCGTGTCCAAACACGGCTGCAATGCGCCGACACATAAAAAAAGGGGTGCCGGTCCGGCACCCCTTGAAAGACTAGCCCTTGCGGGCGTCGCCCCTGCTTTGGTCGAAGGGGGCGTGGCCCCCTTCTTTGATCAGGTACGGTAAGCGGACTCGCCGTGCGAGGTCACGTCCAGGCCTTCGCGCTCATCTTCTTCCGAGACACGCAGCCCGACCAGGATGTCGGCGATCTTGAAGGATATGAAGGCGACGACGCCAGACCAGACAATCGTCAGGCCGACCGCTTTCGCCTGCACAATCACCTGCGCCATGATGGAGTACTCGGCGGGTGTGGTCATGACGCCGGTAACCCAGCTGGCCGGAAAGCTCGGGCCGCCAAGGTCGGGCGAATTGAACACACCGGTGAGCAGCGCGCCCAGGATGCCGCCGAGGGCGTGCACACCGAACACGTCGAGCGAGTCATCAGCGCCGAGCAGTTTCTTCAGGCCGTTGACGCCCCACAGGCAGACCACACCGGCGAGCAGGCCAATGACGAATGCACCGGGGATGCCGACGTTACCTGCAGCCGGGGTGATCGCAACCAGTCCGGCAACCGCACCGGAGGCGGCGCCCAGCATCGAAGGCTTGCCCTTGAAGATCCACTCGAACAAGACCCAGGACAGCACGGCGCAGGAGGTCGCGATGAAGGTGTTGATGAAGGCGAGCACGGCGAAGTTCCCGGCTTCAAGTGCCGAGCCGGCATTGAAGCCGAACCAGCCGAACCACAGCAGCGCGGCGCCGATCATCGTCATCGGCACATTGTGCGGTGACAGTGCTTCCTTGCCGTAGCCGATGCGCTTGCCGATCACATAGGCGCCCACCAGGCCGGCGATACCGGCGTTGATATGCACCACCGTGCCGCCGGCGAAGTCGAGTGCGCCCCATTGCCAGAGAAGACCGGCTTTGCCGTTCAGTTCATCGATGAGCTTCGGATCGGTGTAGGCATCCGGACCCATCCAGAACCAGACCATGTGCGCGATCGGTGCGTAGGCGAAAGTGAACCACAGCACGGCGAAGATAAGCACGGCGGAGAACTTCACCCGTTCGGCAAACGCGCCGAGGATCAGGCAGACCGTGATACCCGCGAACGTGGCCTGGAATGCGGCGAACAGGAGTTCGGGAACGACCACACCCTTGCTGAAGGTGGCGGCCATCGCAAATTCGCCTTTTACGCCGTCGAAGGTGCCTTTGAGGAACAGCCGGTCAAAACCGCCGAAGTAGGCGTTACCCTCGGTGAACGCCAGGCTGTAGCCGTAAACGAACCACAACACCGTGATCAGCGAAAACACCACGAATACCTGCATCAGCACAGACAGGATGTTCTTGGAGCGAACCATGCCGCCGTAGAACAAGGCCAGTGCCGGCACGCTCATCAGCAATACCAGGGCGGTACAGACCAGCAACCAGGCCACGTCGCCCTTGTTGGGAACGGGTGCCGGAGCCGCCGCAGGCGCTGCCGCAGCAGCGGCCGGTGTCGCAGCCGCGGGTGTCGCAGCCGCTGCTGCCGGAGACGCTGTAGCGGGTGCTGCAGGGGCGGTCGCGGCAGGCGCCGCCGCCGGAGCCGCAGGCTTGTCCTGGGCCACCACAGTGCCGCCAAAACCGATGGCGCCAACCAGGGCGAGTAAAGCGAATAGTTTCTTCATCATGTGTCCCCTTAGATCGCTTCCGCGCCGGTTTCGCCGGTACGGATGCGCACGACCTGTTCCAGTTCGAAGACAAAAATCTTGCCGTCACCGATCTTGCCGGTATTGGCCGATTTCTCGATCGCCTCGATCACCTGGTCCAGCATTTCAGTCTTGATGGCGGCTTCGATTTTCACTTTGGGAAGGAAATCGACGACGTACTCGGCGCCGCGATACAACTCGGTATGGCCCTTTTGGCGGCCAAAGCCCTTGACCTCGGTTACGGTGATGCCTTGCACGCCGATGGCGGAAAGGGCTTCCCGTACCTCGTCAAGCTTGAACGGCTTGATGATGGCGGTCACTAGTTTCATGTGATGCTCCCTGGGAATTCAGAACTAGAAGAAAGGAGCCGGGTGCCCGGCTCCTTCCGATCACGGCGTATTAGAACGTCTTGCTGAACGTCAGAACTGCGGTGCCCTGGCTGGCGTCACGGAAACCGGAGGTGTTGCCGGCCGAGCCCCAGCAATAGGCGTTGGTGCCACCGGTGCCGCCGCGGCAAGTGCCCTTGGAACTGGTGTCCGAGTAGGCGAGGCCGACGACACCGAGGCCGATGTCCTTGGTCACGCCGATTTTCCAGTCGGCGTAGGACGCATCGGTATCGCCGACCTTGCCGTAGTTTTTGACCTTCTGCTTGCCGATGTGGCCGGTGATGCCCCAGCCGCTGCCCAGATCATAGACCGCGTTCAGTTCGAGATAATCGCTGCCGCGCGTTCCCGTAAGGGTCGTGCCCGGCAGGCCGGTGTTGGCGCCGGCGGGACCGCCGTACCAGCCGATGAAGTGGTTGGACGTGGCGTAGGAGTACTTTGCCGTCAGCCATTTCCAGCCGATGGCACCGTAGAGTTCCTGCGTGTCAGCCTTGGCCGAACCGGTACCCTTGTTTTCCTTGCTGCCCGGGTAGTTGTAGGTGATATAGCCGACGTCATAGTTCCAGTTGCCGCCACCGAAGGTGTTCTTGTAACCACCGTAGATGTCGATTTCGGTCGGCACGGCGGTATTCTGCGCGTCGCTGACCCAACTGATGCTCGAGGCCCAGAGGCCGGCATAAAAGCCGCTTGCATGCGAGTAGTCGAGGCCGCCGGAAATGGCCGGACGGCCGTGCGACTGGCTGATACCGCGGAACAGGTAATCGGAAGACAGACCGACGTTACCGGTGAATGTGTGCGGCGAAGCCGGTTTTGCCTGGGCCAGAACCACGCCCGGGGCAGCCAGAGCGGCCGCGACTGCGCTTACTAGAACTAATTGTTTCATAGGGGCACCCTTCCATGTTGTCAAATGATTGAAATATCAGGGTGTTCCATAGCAGAGGTCATGCCAGCTTTTAAATGTATATAAATCATTATGTTGCACTGGATAAAGTCGAAAGCACGCCATCTTTCGCACCGGGGTGGGGCGCAGATGCTGCGACGCGCACAGAGGCGGTGCTGTAGGCCGAAGTGCCCCGCCGTTCGTTATTGATTCAAGGCGCTACACTCGACCCTTCAACTCGGCCTATCAAAAAGATCTTTTCATTTTTCGGTGAAAACATGGCAAAACCCAAATTCATGGATGACATCAATGCGCGGGTGAGCGAAATTCTTGCCAGTAGTCCGGCGCGCGAGCTCGAAAAAAACCTGCAAGCCATGCTCTCCGGCGCCTTCAACCGTCTCAACCTGGTGACGCGCGAGGAATTCGATGTGCAAGCCAAGGTTTTGGCGCGCACGCGGGAAAAACTCGGCGCGCTGGAGGCAAGAATCAGCGAACTGGAGCAAAAGGCCCGCGGATGAACTGCGGTCCAGGGCGCGCATGCGCATCGCGGCCTTGCCAGCGCGCGTCGTCCGTCGCGCGCTGACCGCGCGTCATGTCACTCGCCGTCCTGCACAGCCGCGCCCTGACCGGGCTGGAGGCGCCGCCGGTGACGGTCGAGGTGCACATCGGTAACGGCTTGCCGGCGTTTACCATCGTCGGCCTGCCCGAAACCGAGGTCAAAGAGGCGCGCGAACGGGTGCGCGCTGCGCTTGCCAACTGCCGTTTCGAGTTTCCGGCGCGGCGCATCACCGTCAATCTCGCGCCGGCGGAGTTGCCCAAAGAAAGCGGACGCTTCGACCTTGCCATCGCGCTTGGCATTCTCGCCGCGACGCGGCAGATTCCCGCGGACGCGCTGGAGCGATACGAATTTGCCGGCGAGTTGTCGCTGTCGGGCGAACTGCGTCCGATACGCGGCGCCCTCGCCATGACCTGGCGCGCGGCAAAAAGCGGCCGCAGTTTCATTCTGCCCAAGGCCAATGCCGTCGAGGCGGCGCTGGTCGGCGAGGCGGTCATTTATCCGGCTGCGAGCTTGCTCGAAGTCGTCGCACACCTGACCGGCGACACCCGCCTGGTGCGCTTTAACGCCACCACTCCGGCCGGGTTTGTGGTCAACGGCTATCCCGACCTGGCCGAAGTCAAAGGCCAGGCCCAGGCCAAGCGCGCGCTCGAAGTGGCGGCGGCCGGGGGGCACAGCGTACTGATGAGCGGACCGCCGGGTACCGGCAAGTCCATGCTCGCCGCGCGTTTCGCCGGCATCCTGCCGGACTTGTCCGACGCCGAGGCACTCGAGTCGGCGGCGCTGCAGTCCCTGGGCAGTGCCGGTTTTCGCCTGGAGAACTGGAAGCGCCGCCCGTTTCGCGCGCCGCATCACTCGGCCTCCAGCGTTGCGCTGGTCGGTGGCGGCAGCGATCCGCGCCCGGGCGAAATCTCGCTGGCGCACAACGGCGTGCTGTTTCTGGACGAACTGCCCGAGTTTGACCGGCGCGTGCTCGAAGCAATGCGCGAGCCGCTCGAGTCCGGGCGCATCGCCATTTCACGCGCCGCGCGCCAGGCCGAATTTCCGGCGCGCTTTCAACTGGTGGCGGCGATGAATCCCTGTCCTTGCGGTTATCTTGGCCATTTTGACGGCCGCTGCCGCTGTACCCCGGACAAGGTTGCGCGCTATCGCGCCAAGATTTCCGGCCCCATGCTCGATCGCATCGACATCCAGATCGAAGTGCCGGCGGTGCCACGCGATGAATTGATGGCGCAGGGTACCGGCGAGACCTCGCAGGTGGTTCGCGCACGCGTCGTCTGCGCGCGCGAACGCCAGATCGCGCGCCAGTCAAAATGCAACGCCGAACTCGGTCCGCGCGAACTCGAACAGTGCTGCCGGCTCGATGCGGCGGGCGATACGCTGTTGCGCCAGGCGATCAGCCGCCTCGGCCTCTCGGCGCGGGCCTACCATCGCGTGCTCAAACTCGCGCGCAGCATCGCCGACCTCGCCGGTGAAGACGGTGTCGGCGCCGCGCATGTGGCCGAAGCGATACAGTACCGCCGCCTTGATCGCGCGGTGGCCGCGGCGTGAAGGCGGTTTGCTGATGTCCACCTACGCCGTCGGCGACGTGCAGGGCTGCGAACAAGAACTGCGCCGTCTCATCGACAGGCTGCGCTTTGATCCTGCGACGGATGTGTTGTGGCTGGTCGGTGACCTTGTCAATCGCGGACCCGGGTCGCTCGGTGTGTTGCGCCTGCTGCAATCACTTGGCGACAAATGCGTCGCGGTGCTGGGCAATCATGACCTTCACCTGCTCGCTGTAGCGGAGGGTCACGCACGACTGCGTCCTGATGACACGCTGGACGAAGTGCTTGCCGCGCCCGACCGTGATGAACTGCTCGTCTGGCTGCGTGCGCGCCCGCTGCTGCATGTGGAGGGTACGCACGCGATGGTGCATGCAGGCTTGCTGCCGCAATGGGACATCGTGGCGGCGCGCACGCGCGCGCAAGAAATCGAAACCGCCTTGCGCGGGCCTGCGTATCGAGAATTCCTGGCACAACTGTATGGCAGCAAACCCGTGCGTTGGGACGCGGCATTGACCGGTGCCGACCGTTTGCGCGTCATTGTCAATGCCATGACGCGCATGCGCTTTTGCACTGTTGACGGTGAGATGGAGTTTGCCAGCAAGGGCGGACTGGAGAGCGCGCCGCCGGGCTACCTGCCGTGGTTCGATGTGCCCGATCGCGCCAGTGCCCGCCACACCGTGGTGTGCGGTCACTGGTCGGCACTCGGCCTGGTGTTACGGCCCGACCTCGTCGCCCTCGATACCGGCTGCGTCTGGGGCGGCAGCCTTACTGCGGTGCGACTGGAGGATGGCTGCGTTTTTCAGCAGCGCGCACTGGGTTCGGGACCGGGGCCGGGACGCCCAGTGCGGCCGCGATAGCCGCTTCGGTGGCGCGCGCGAGCTCGCGCCGCGCCAGACCCGAAGAGGCGATTGTCGGCAGGAACGTCACCTCTGCGCGGATATGGCGCGTCGACACAATGGCCCAGATGGAATCGAGCAGTGAATCGTCGCCGACGTAGGCGGCGCTGCGGCAAGGTATGTCGTGCGTGTCGCGGTAGCGCAGCGTCACTGGCAGCACCTCGGCCGTCGCGTCAACCGCCGGCTGAAACAGCGCGGCGTGAAAAGGCAGCAGTTCGTCGCCGTAACTGGTGGTGCCCTCGGGACAAATGGCCACCGGCGCGCCGGATTCGAGCGCACGCGCGATGCTCTGGTTGGCGCGGCGCGCACCGCTCTTGCTGCCGCGCTCGATGTACAGCGTGCCGGCGCGCGTGCACAACCACCCCACCAGAGGCCAGCGTGCGACATCGGCCTTGGACACAAATGTCGCCGGCAACACGGCATTGATGACAAAAATATCCAGCCACGAAATATGGTTGCTGGCGACAATGCATCGCGCCGGCAGCGTCGCGGGCACGCCATGTGCGTCGAGTTTGATATGCAGGATTGCCAGCAGGCGGCGCGACCAGCGGCGGCGGACGGCGTCGCGCTGTGCCGCAGTCTTTCCGGCGTAAGCGAAAGCGGCGATGAACAGCGCGTGCAACAGATGCAGGGTCAACTGCGCAAGGCGTACAAAGCGTTTGGCCAGCGGTGTGGGTGTGGTCATGGCCCGACCATTTTACCGGTCTGCCGTCGCATTAACGGCCGCCCTGCGCCACGCCCTGCCGCAAATGCGCGCTGGCCGGGCATTTGCAGACGGTGCTGCTGCAAACGCCCGTCGTTCGGGCCTTTGCAGCAGGGCATGGCGCAGACGTCCCGGCGGCGCGGCCTGGCCGTGGTGCGCACGATCAGTCGCCATGCCGCAGCGCCGGCGTTCTGACGCGAACCTGGCGCAGTAGAGCGATTCAGTGCGAAACGCGGGTGACGCCGTTGGACGATAGCAGGCGCACACGCTCGCCCGGTTTGAACGCCTCGTCGGCGTCCTGGGTGATGGCGCGCAGCTCGCCGGACTCGAGGCGCACGGTGATTTCGAGGCCGGCCTTGTTGGTGACGCGCCGCTCGATCGCCTGTCCGGCGAGTCCGCCTGCAACCGCGCCCAGTATCGAGCCGATGGTCGAACCCCTGCCGCCACCGATGTTGGAACCGGCGACACCGCCGACCGCACCACCGGCGATCACGCCGACCGGGCCCTTGCCGCCTTCAATGGTGACCTGGCGCACGCTCTCGACCACGCCCATGCGCACCGTGGCCTCGCGCCGCGACTCCGATGTCGAGTACACGCTGCCCGAGCTGCTGTTGGTGGCGCAACCGGCGAGGATGGATAGCGTGAGTACGGCGACAAGGGTGGCGGGGGCGCGGGACTTGCGGGTATTCATGTCGATTCTCCTTTACGCAGTCGCGGCGTCAAAACGTCGTGCCGAAGGCCTGCTGGTATGTGCTGACGATGTCTTCACGCGAGGGATTGTGGTTCTGTCCGCCGCGCGACGCAATCTTGAGTGAGCCCATCACCGACGCAATCTGCCCGGTGGTGCGCCAGTCGAGCCCGTTTGAAATGCCGTACAACAGGCCGGCGCGGTAGGCGTCACCGCAGCCGGTCGGGTCGAGCACCTCAGTAGCCTTAACGCAGGGCACATCAATGCGTTGACCCCCGCTAAAGATCGATGAGCCCTCGGCACCGCGGGTGACGACGAGCGCCTTGACCGTGGCCGCGATGTTCTCCAGGCTCGTTCCCGTTCTGTCTTCGAGCATTTTGCCCTCGTAATCATTGACCGCGACATAGGTCGCAAGTTTCACGAAATTGAGCAACTCCTCTCCGGAGAACATCGGCAGGCCCTGCCCGGGGTCGAACATGAAGGGAATCTCCTGTGCGGCCAGTTCGCGCGCGTGCTGCAGCATGCCCTCGCGGCCGTCCGGCGCGACGATGGCGAGGTTGACGTCCATCCACCCGCTGATGTGTTCCATGTGCGAGAAGTTCATCGCGCCGGGGTGGAATGCGGTGATCTGGTTGTCGTCGAGGTCGGTGGTAATGAAGGCCTGGGCGGTGAGTGCGTTCGAATGCTGGCGCACGTGCGTGCTGGTCAGTTTGAGTTTGTCCAGTCGCGTCAGGTAGGGGCCTGCGTCGCTGCCGACGCTGGCCATGATCAGCGGTTCACCGCCGAGCAGCTTGAGGTTGTAGGCGATATTGCCGGCACAGCCGCCGAACTCGCGCCGCAATTGCGGCACCAGGAAGGACACATTGAGGATGTGGATCTGGTCGGGCAG